>CABQAK010000043.1 GCA_902462065.1 uncultured Collinsella sp. | reverse complement strand
ATGCCGATGATCACCTGGGCGGTCTTGCCCGTAATGATGAGGCCCTTGGCGCCCGCCGCGACAAACGCCGCGTTATCTGCAACGATGGAAGGGTCTGCGACCTCGACGCGCAGGCGCGTGGCGCAGTTGGTTGCGCCCACGATATTGCCAACGCCACCTAAAAGCTGAATTACCCGCTCAGCGAGGACGTGATCTTGATCGGATCGACTATTGACCTCGTCATTGGGAGATTGCTCTTTGGCAAAGCCGCTTTCCGTTAAACGATCGATTGTCGTGCGATTGGCGACACGATTCTCGCGGCCCGGCGTCTTAAGGTCATAGACCAAGATGAGTGCTCGAAAACTAACAAAGAAGATGAGGCTAAAGGCAAGGCCGATGCCGAGCGCCAAAAGGTAGGAGCCGGCATGCATTCGCATGAGTGGGATGAAGTTGAAGGCCGTCATTTCCATGAGACCGCCCGAGAAGATGCCGACGATGCCAAAGAAGTTCATGGTCATGGCAAGGCAGGAGGATAGGACGGCGTAGAGCAAAAAGAGTCCGGGATAGGTGAACATAAAGAGAAACTCGAGCGGTTCGGTGACACCGCAGACCACCGAGGCGACGATGGCGGGCAAAAGGATGACCTTAAGGCCGGCGCGGCGTTCGGGTTTGGCGGTGAAATAGAATGCTGCCGCGATGGCGGGAAGGCCAAAGAGCTTGCCCCAGCCGGTGGCGGTAAAACCTGCCCAGGGTGCAAGTTCATTTAAAGGGCGCGTGCTATGGGAGAGAATGGGGAGCAGGTTGGTCCACGTGGCGTAAATACCGTCGTGAATGACCAGATTGTCGTAATAGATGGGCATATAGAGCAGGTGGTGCAGCCCCATGGGCTCGAGTGCTCGCTCCAAAAACACAAAGATGCCGACGCCGAAGGGGCCGACGTCCGCAAGTGCGTGGCGCAGCGTTTCGGTCACAGCGTATGCGAAGGGTACGATGGCGGCCGAGATGGCGGCAAGGGCAAACACGGCAAAAAAGCTGATGAGGTAGACCAGCGAGGAACCCGAGAAGGTACCGAGCCAATCGGGAACCTTGGCATCGTAGAAGCGGTCATGGATGGCGACGACGGTTGCCGACACCGCCAGCGGGCCAATAATGCCGGTGTCGAGTGTCTTGATGCCGTCGATGATGGTGATGCCGCTGGCGGAGGTCAAAGACGACGGGTACTTAAGTCCAAGGTTGTCTCCGCTCAGCTTAATAATCTCGCTCAAAAAGAAGCAATAGGCAAAATAGGCCACGAGCGCCTCGAGGCAACAACGTGCCGGTTGCTTTTGGGCAAGGCCGATGGGCAGCGCTACGGCAAAAAGGAGCGGAAGTCGTTTAAAGACCGTCCACGAGCCACGCTGGATGATAGTCCAAAAAACGTACCAAGGGGTTCCGTATACGGCGAGGTCGCCGACGATATCCGCAGACGTTGCGAGGGCGGAGACGCCGACCATAAGGCCCGATATGGAAAACAACATGGCGGGCGCGAACATTGCCCCGCCAAAGCGTTGGATTTTTTGCAGCATGTTCTGCCTCCCGAATATCGAGGCGCGTTGCGCGTGGTGAAACGTTTAAACAATGGATTCATTGTAGAGGACCAGACGATTGTCGTACCGGCAGTTTTGAGCGAAACCGGTTTGGGCGGGACGGAAACCGTCAACGGTTAAATCCTGTCGCTTTGCCGATAATCGGTTTAAACAACTTTAAGAAATGCTATCGTGCCTAACCATACATATTCATTAGAGGTGAAGTCATGCCAAAAGCGATTTACGAAGGAATCTACCGCGAGATCCGTTCGCGCATCATTAACGGGACTTATGCGTTTCAGGAGATGCTGCCAACCGAAGCCGAGCTGACCGCGGAGTTTGGCTGCACGCGCAATACCGTTCGACGCGCCTTGAGGATGCTGGCCGACCAGATGTTTGTGCAGCCCATACACGGCAAGGGCGTGCGCGTTATTTGGCTCAAGGGCGAAACCGATATGCTCGGCGCACTCGAGGAAGTCGAGTCGTTTGGCGAATTTGCAAAGCGCAACAATGCCGTTGCATCGACGGACGTTAAGTCTTTTGAGCATTTGATTTGCACCGAGCAGCTCTCTCGTCGTCTGGGCTTTAAGGTGGGCGAGGAGTTGATTCGCGTGGTGCGTGTCCGAAGCCTTAACGGCAATGCGCGCCAAGTAGACCATGGTTACTTTTTGGAGTCAATCGCCAAGGGCCTGACGCCCGAGATCGCCGCAAAGTCAATTTACGACTATCTGGAGCACAAACGCGGCGTCAAGGTGATGGCGAGTCGCCGTACAGTGAGCGTCGAGCTTGCCAACGATGAGGACTGCAGCTATCTTGACCTCGGCAAATACAACTGCGTTGCCGTCATGGAGAGCCAGTCGTACACCTCGGACGGCATCTTGTTCGAGGTCACGCATGCCCGCACGCATCCCGAGATCTTCCACTACCGCGTCAACTCCAAGCGATAGCCGGCTAGCTCGCAGCCTGACGAGACTCATGCCCTCAAAGCGAAAACGCCCGGTCAAACCGACGATGCATCGGCTTGACCGGGCGTTTTCGCTGCATTCAATAACAAATAATTGTTTATACAAAACTTGTCAAGTATCAAGTTGAAATTACCGTTCACCGAAGGTTTTCTACCGCTCTAGTAATACTTGTTCAAACAACTAGCCAAATAGCGTATTGTACAAATCAGCAAAAGGGGCAAAGTCCCCGAGCCAATCTCCGAAGGCGGCGGCAAAGGGTGCCGCCACGGTGTGAAAGGGTGGATTGTAATGAAGAACGAAATGAGCAGAAGGCAGTTCCTGGGCTTCGCTGGTTCCGCGGCTGCGGTTCTTGGTCTGGGTCTCGTGGGCTGCGGTGGCTCCGCCGGCTCCGGCTCCTCTGCTTCTGGTGACGCTGCCGAGGTCTACTTCCTCCAATTCAAGCCCGAGGTCGACAAGGAGTGGAAGGAGATCGCCAAGGCCTATAAGAAGGAGAAGGGCGTCGAGGTCAAGATCGTGACCGCCGCCTCCAACACCTACGAGGAGAAGCTTAAGTCCGAGATGTCCAAGAGCTCCGCTCCGACCCTGTTCCAGGTCAACGGCCCCACCGGTCTTAAGAACTGGAAGGATTACTGCGCCGACCTGTCCGATACCAAGCTCCGCGGTGAGCTCATTGACGACTCCCTGGCTCTGCAGTCCGATGGCAAGGATCTGGGTATCGACTGGGTCCAGGAGAGCTACGGCATCATCTACAACAAGCAGCTGCTCGAGAAGGCCGGCTACAAGGCCGAGGACATCAACTCCTTCGACTCGCTGAAGCGTTGTGCCGATGACATCCAGGCCCGCAAGGCCGAGCTCGGCGTTGACGGTGCCTTCACTTCTGCCGGTATGGATGACTCCTCCAGCTGGCGCTACACCACCCACCTCGCCAACCTCCCGCTCTACTACGAGTTCGAGAAGGAGCACAACCAGGAGGACGACGAGATCAAGGGCGAGTATCTCGACAACTTTAAGCAGATCTTCGACCTGTATATCACCGACTCCACCTGCGATCCTTCGCAGCTTGCCTCCAAGACCGGTGACGACGCCACCAACGAGTTCGCAACCGGCAAGGCCGTCTTCTATCAGAACGGCTCTTGGGCCTACGCTGACCTCACCAAGGCCGGTATGACCGACGACCAGCTCGGCATGCTGCCGATCTACATCGGCGTCGACGGCGAGGAGAACCAGGGCCTGTGCTCCGGCGGCGAGAACTACTGGTGCGTGAGCTCCCAGGCCTCCGAGGATGCCCAGAAGGCCACCGAGGACTTCATGTATTGGTGCGTCACTTCTGACACCGCCACCAGCATCATCGCTGACAAGATGGGTCTGACTGCCCCGTTCAAGAGCGCCAAGGAAACCACCAACGTCTTCTCGCAGCAGGCCGTTGCCATGGCAAAGGACGGCAAGAAGACCGTCGCTTGGGACTTCGTCTACATCCCCTCTGAGGAGTGGAAGAAGAACCTCAAGCAGGCTCTCATTGCTTATGCTGCCGACAACACCAAGTGGGACGGCGTCAAGAACGCCTTCGTCGATGGCTGGAAGACCGAGAAGGCTGCTTCCGAGTAAGCAGTTGCTGCCCAAGCTATCTGATTAGCGACAGGGGGCGGGCAGACGTTGGTTTGCCCGCCCCCTGCATATTGAAAGGACCCTTCTATGGGCAAAGCACTCAAGCGCTGGTGGCCGCTCTTTATGCTGCCCACGTGCCTGGCGTTTATGATCGGGTTCGTGATCCCCTTTATCCAGGGCTTCTATCTCTCGTTCTGCCAGTTTATTACCATTAACAACACGCATTTTGTCGGTATCGAGAATTACGTGCGTGCACTGTCCGATCCGCAGTTTGCCACGTCGTTCTTCTTTACCGTGGCGTTTGCCTTCCTGTCGACGGTGCTCATCAACGTGATCGCCCTCGCCATCGCGCAGGCGCTCACCCGCAAGGCGCTCAAGGGCACCAACATCTTCCGTACGATCTTCTTTATGCCTAACCTGATTGGCGGCATCGTGCTGGGCTACATTTGGCAGATTCTGATCAACTGCCTGCTCTCCAACGTGGGCGCCCAGCTCATCGCCCTTAACTCTGCTGCTGGCTTCTGGGGCCTTATCATCCTGACCCTGTGGCAGCAGGTCGGCTACATGATGATCATCTACATCGCCGGTCTGCAGTCCATTCCGTCCGACTATATCGAGGCCGCCAAGGTCGACGGTGCCACGGCATGGCAGACGTTTTGGAAGGTTAAGATCCCTAACCTGATGCCGACCATCACCATCTGCCTGTTCCTGTCCATCACCAACGGCTTTAAGCTGTTCGACCAGAACCTCGCCCTGACCGGCGGCGCCCCCGCGCACTCCACCGAGATGCTCGCCCTGAACATCTACAACACGTTCTATTCGCGTGCCGGTATCGCATGGCAGGGCATCGGTCAGGCCAAGGCGGTTATCTTCTGCATCCTGGTCGTGGCCATCTCCATGATCCAGCTTAAGGCCACGAGGTCCAAGGAGGTGCAGCAGTAATGAAACGCGATAAGGCTCTTAACCGCGCGCTCTCGATTTTCTTTACGATTCTGTCGCTCGCGTGGATCTACCCCGTGTTCATGATTGCGCTCAATTCCTTTAAAAAGGCAACTGCAATCAGCACCACCACGGCATTCGATTTGCTCACGCCCGAGACGTTCAACGGCCTCGCAAACTACATGCATGCCCTTAACGAGCAGGGCTTTGCTTCGGCATTTATGTACTCGCTCATCATCACGGTCACGTCGGTCGTGCTGATTCTGGTGTGCTGCTCCATGTGTGCTTGGTACGTAGTGCGCGTCAACAGCAAGATCTCGAACTTCTTCTATTACCTGTTCGTGTTCTCGATGGTCGTGCCGTTCCAGATGCTCATGTTCACGCTGTCCAATTTGGCGGACCGCATCGGCTTCAACACGCCGTTCAACATCTGCTTTATCTACCTCGGCTTTGGCGCGGGCCTGGCGGTCTTTATGTTCGCCGGCTTTGTAAAGAACATCCCGCTCGAGATCGAAGAGGCGGCCATGATCGACGGCTGCAACCCGGTCCAGGTGTTCTTTAAGATCGTCCTTCCCATCATGAAGCCCACCTATCTTTCGGTCGGCATCCTCGAGACCATGTGGGTCTGGAACGACTATCTGCTGCCCTACCTCACTCTCGACTCCACCAAGTACAAGACCATTCCTATCTTGATCCAGTACTTCCGCGGCGGCTACGGCCACGTCGAGCTCGGCCCCATGATGGCCTGCATCATGATGGTCGTTATCCCCATCGTCATCATGTACATCCTCTGCCAGAAGTACATCATCGACGGCGTGGTGGCAGGTGCCGTCAAGGGCTGATGCCGTAACTGTTTTGCAAGTTTCTGCGGCGCCCTCAACATGGTGCCGCATATCGAAAGGTAAAGACATGGCCGAGATCGTTCTCAAACATGTTCAGAAGGTGTATCCCAACACCGAGTCCAAAAAGAAGGGCTTCTTTGGCAAAAAGAAGAAGACCGAGGAGAAGAAGCACAACCTCAAGGTTACCGAGGATGGCGTGCTCGCTGTTGAGGACTTTAACCTCACCGTTCACGACCAGGAGTTCGTCGTCCTCGTTGGCCCGTCTGGCTGCGGTAAGTCCACGACGATGCGCATGGTCGCCGGCCTGGAGGACATTACCTCGGGCGACGTGCTCATCGACGGCAAGCGGGTCAACGACGTGGCGCCCAAGGACCGCGACATCGCCATGGTGTTCCAGAGCTACGCTCTGTACCCCAACATGACGGTGTACGAGAACATGGCGTTTACGCTTGAGCTCAAGAAGGTCTCCAAGGACGAGATCGACCGTAAGGTTCGCTCCGCTGCCGAGATCCTGGGTATTACCGAGTACCTCGACCGTAAGCCCAAGGCGCTTTCGGGCGGCCAGCGTCAGCGTGTCGCTATCGGCCGCGCCATCGTGCGTGACCCCAAGGTCTTCCTGATGGACGAGCCGCTGTCCAACCTGGACGCCAAGCTTCGTAACCAGATGCGTGCCGAGCTCATCAAGCTGCGCCACGAGATCAAGGGCACGTTCATCTACGTCACTCACGACCAGACCGAGGCCATGACCCTTGGCGACCGCATCGTGGTCATGAAGGACGGCGTCGTCCAGCAGATCGCCACGCCGCAGGAGGTCTTCAACCATCCCGCGAACATCTTCGTCGCCGGCTTCATCGGCGTGCCGCAGATGAACTTCTTCGATGCCCAGCTGGTGCGCTCGGGCAACGGCTTTACCGTCAAGACCGAGGACATGAACGTTGCTCTCGCCCCCGAGACCTGCGCTCAACTCGCTCTTAACTGGGACGGCGGCGACGTGAAGGAGATCACGGCCGGCGTGCGCCCCGAGCAGATCCTGCTTGCCGACAAGGGCGAGGAGGGTGCGCTCCAGGGTACCGTCGAGGTGACCGAGCTCATGGGTTCGACCGAGCACGCCCACGTGACCGCCCCCGACGGCCAGTTTGTCCTGATTATCCCCGTCGTCGACCTCGAGGCCAAGGGCGCGCTCAAGGCTGGCGACACCATCTGGTTCAAGTTCGAGAAGAACGCGACCCATCTCTTCGATAAGGTGTCTGGCAAGAACCTTATCTAGGCCCGGTGCATCCGGACCCTCCCTTTGGGCGACTGCGGTATTGCCATCCTTTTGCCGCGGTCACATATAAGGCTCCCCTCCCGTCCGCTGGGCGAGAGGGGAGCCTTTCTTTGTATCGGGGTTGTCTGGCCGGTCGTTTGTCTCGATCTGTAACGGGTAGGGCCGATTTCGGACGTTAGATGTTATAGATTGAGATAAACCCAAGGGAAGGGGCCGGTATGTCTCAATCTGTAACAGCTGGGACCGTTTTTACCGAGTGGTTGTTACAGATCGAGATTGTTTGGCCGAGTCGGGTCACAGGGTAACGTGCGGGCACAAAAACGGAGCCGTGTTGCCACGACTCCGTTTCTCAAGAGGATGGGTAAGGGAAGCGAAATTAGTTCAGGTGCCAGATCTCGTCGTTGTACTGGGAGATGGTGCGGTCGGACGAGAAGGTGCCGGCGTTGGCGATATTGATGAGCGCCTTGCGCATCCAAGCGTCCTGGTCCTCGTAGTCGGCCAGCACGTGCTCCTTGGTCTGGATGTACTCCTCGATGTCGAGCAGGGCCATAAACCAGTCCTTGCCCTTAATGTCATCGTGCAGGCGCTGCAGGCGCTCGGCGTTGCCGGTCGCCATAAAGGCCGGGTTGGTGATGAAGTCCACCAGCAGTTTAATACCGGGCTTGCGGTAGAGCACACCGGCGTTGTAGGTGCCGTCAGCGTAGAGCTGCTCGACCTGTTCGGAAGAGGCACCAAAGGTATAGATGTTCTCGTCGCCCACGAGCTCGGCAATCTCCACGTTGGCACCGTCGAGCGTGCACAGGGTTAGGGCGCCGTTGAGCATGAACTTCATGTTGGAGGTGCCGCTCGCCTCCTTGGAGGCCAGGCTGATCTGCTCGGAGATGTCGGCGGCGGGAATCACGCGCTCGGCGGCGGTGACGTTGTAGTTCTCGATCATGACAACCTGCAGGTAGGGAGCTACGTCGGGGTCGTTTGCAATCCACTGCGACAGCGTCAAGATCAGATGGATGATGTCCTGCGCGATAGTGTAGGCAGGCGCCGCCTTGCCGCCAAAGATGATGGTGACGGGGTGCTTAGGTCTGTTGCCGTTCTTGATATCGAGGTACTTCCAGATGATGTAGAGCGCGAGCATCTGCTGGCGCTTGTACTCGTGGATGCGCTTGACCTGGACGTCGATGATGGCGTTGGAGGGAATGGTCACGCCCTGCTCGAGCGCCATGAACTGGCGCATGATGGCCTTGGCCTCGACCTTGGTGGCGGCCAGGCGCTCAAGAACGTCCTTGTCATCGGCGAACTTGGCGAGTTTGCTCAGATCGCCGGTGCTGCGCCAGTCGGTGCCGATCACATCGTCGAGCAGGCTGGCGAGCGCGGGGTTGGCCCCATGGATCCAGCGGCGGAAGGTGATGCCGTTGGTCTTGTTGGAGAACTTCTCAGGATAGATCTCGTAAAACGGATGAAGCTCGGTGTCCTCCAGGATCTTGGTGTGGAGGGCGGCTACGCCGTTGATGGAGAAGCCAAAGTGGATGTCCATGTGGGCCATGTGGACGGTGTCGTGCTCGTCGATGATGGCGACGCGCGGGTCATCGTGCTCGGCCTTCGCGATCTCATCGAGCTTGACGATAATGTCGGCGATGGCAGGGGAGACCTTCTGCAGGCTGGCGAGCGGCCACTTCTCGAGCGCCTCGGCAAGAATCGTGTGGTTGGTGTAGGCGACCATGGTGCGCACGATGGTAACGGCCTCGTCAAACTCGATGTCGTGCTCGGTGGTGAGCAGGCGGATGAGCTCGGGGATGACCATGGTGGGGTGCGTGTCGTTAATTTGGACCACGGCGTAGTCGGCCAGATCGTGCAGGTTGCTGCCGCGTTCGACGGCCTCGTCGATCAGGAGCTGGGCGGCGTTGCTCACCATGAAGTATTCCTGGTAGATGCGAAGCAGGCGGCCCTGCTCGTCGGAATCGTCGGGGTAGAGGAACAAGGTGAGGTTCTTGGCGATCTCGGTCTTGTCGAAGTCGATGGAACTGCCGGGGACCAGGCCGTCGTCGACGCTCGCCAAGTCGAACAGGCGTAGGCGGTTCTTGGTGGGCTGGCCGTAACCGGGCACATCGATGTTGACGAGCTTGGAGGTAACGGCAAAATCGCCGAACTCGACGGTGTAGGAGCGGTCATCGTCGACTAGGATGTCCTGCTCACCGAGCCACTCGTCGGGGACGGCCTTCTGCTGGTTGTCGACAAAGCGCTGACGGAACAGGCCGTAGTGATAGTTGAGACCCATGCCGTCGCCGGTCAAGCCCAGCGTGGCGATGGAATCCAGGAAGCACGCGGCCAAGCGGCCCAGGCCGCCGTTGCCGAGCGACGGCTCGACCTCGAACTCCTCGATCTTGTTGAGGTTGTGGCCTGCGGCGGTGAGCTGGTCCCTAACCTCGTCGTAGATGCCGAGGTCGATCATGTTGTTGATGAGCAGCTTGCCGATCAAAAATTCGGCGGAAATGTAATAGAGCTTTTTCTTGCCGTTGTTGAGCGGGCGGGCGGCGGAGCGCTTCTGCACGAGTTTGACCAGCAGCTTGTAAATGCGACGGTCGTCGAGCTGCTCGAGCGAGGTGCCAAAAGACTGCTCGGCGAGTTCCATGAGGTTAATTTGGGGCATGTTTTCTCCTGTGATGGGTTGTTTCATGTCTGCAATTCATAAGAAGCCCGCGCGAGGGGATTGGGGTGGCCTCGCGCGGGAAAAGCAAGCGCGTCCGCACGGTGGGGAGGGGTCGGGCGCGGTAGCTCCTATTGAGGAAGCTCGATTTCGGCTTCCGACGGGATGCGGAAGTAGGTCTCGGTCCAGTCGGTGAGTTTGTGCTCGAGCTCGCGGGTGATGGCGCCGTCGAGCATGCGCCAGGTCCAGTTGCCGCCCAGCGTGGCAGGGGTGTTGATGCGCGCCTCGTTGCCCAAGTTGAGCAAATCCTGCATGGTGTAGATGCACGTGTCGCTCACGCTGGCGGCGATGGCGCGATTGAGTGCATCTGCCATGGGTTCGCCGGCCTGCTGATGGGTGTACAGGGCTGCCTGCTCGCGCTGACGCGGGGTGGCCGTTCCCTCAGACCAACCGCGCGCCGTCTCGTTGTCGTGGGTGCCCACATAGGCGACGGTGTTGGCGATGTAGTTATGCGGCAGGTAGTACGAGTTTGTGCCCTCAAAGGCAAACTGCAGGATCTTCATGCCGGGGAAGCCCGAGTTGTCGCGCATGTCGATGACGCCGGGGGTGAGGAAGCCCAAGTCCTCGGCGATGATGGGCAGCGTGCCGAGCTTTTCCTCGAGCGTCTTGAAGAATTTGAGGCCGGGACCCTGCGTCCACGAACCGTAGGACGAATCGGGCGAGGAGAACGGCACCTCCCAATAGGCCTCGAAGCCGCGGAAGTGATCCAGGCGGATGACGTCGTACATGTCGAGGGCGGCGCGAATGCGGCTCTCCCACCAGGAGAAGCCGTCGGATTCCATGGCGTCCCAGTCGTAGATGGGGTTGCCCCAGTACTGGCCGGTGGCCGAGAACTGGTCGGGCGGCGTGCCGGCGACGCTGATGGGATTGCCGGCGGCGTCAATCTTAAAGAGCTCGGGGCTCGCCCACATCTCGACGGAGTCGCGCGAGACGTAGATGGGCAGATCGCCGATGATCAGGATGTCGCGCTCGTTGGCGTAAGCCTTGAGGCGGCTCCACTGGCGATCGAAGAAGTACTGCGTCATCTGGTGATACAGCATGCGCTCGGGATGGTCGGCGCAAACCTTGCTGCTGGCGCCGCCGCGGCAGCGAAGCTCCTCGTGCCACTCCCAAAACGCCCTAAGGCCGCACTCCTCCTTAACGGTCATAAACTCGCAGTAGGGGATGAGCCAGTCCTCGTTGGCCTGGATAAAGTCATCAAAGTCTGCAGGCTTGTTAGTCGCAAAGCGCTGGGCGGCACGGTCGAGAATCTGACGGCGACCGCCAAAGATAGCGCCGTAGTCGACGTTGGTGGGGTCAGACCCCAGATACACGCCGTCGATATCGCGCTGCTCTAGATAGCCAGCTTCGATAAGCTCGGCAAAGTCGATAAAGTTGGGGTTGCCTGCGCGGGCCGAGAACGACTGATAGGGCGAATCGCCATAGCTCGTCGTCGTGAGGGGCAGAATCTGCCAGTAATGTTGTTTGCACGATACGAGGAAATCGACAAAGTCGTAGGCGTTCCGGCCAAAGCCGCCGATGCCGTAAGGCCCGGGCAATGACGAAACGGGCATCAGAACACCGCTTGCACGCTCCATGGATGCACTCACCGTCCTTTTGAATAAGGGGCTGCGCCGTAGATGGATAGACGGCTCGTCCCGAGTTTCCATTTCTATTGTCCCTATTGTAGAATATGTTGTTTAAACATGTATATAGAGAATGAAAAAGTTGCCGAATTTCGGTGAATGGTAGTGCGCCATAAAGACGATATGAGCAGAACAATGTGAGCCCCTGCTTCGTATCGTCTTTTGATTCGTGGGCCAAGGCTGACAATGGTCGTCGTCATTAAAATCCGGCAGCCAGCCAGGTTGCCACAATGCGAGACTGGCTCACAATGCCACATGTTGCCTCTATTGGCCTTGAGGTGCACGCCCGCAGCATCAAAGGATGCGCCTTCAATCCGTTCACGGGCGAGATCGGCGGGAAGCCCCTTCTCCTACGACCCCGCCTCCGTCGCCGACTCGATCCTTTCTATCGAGTCGCCCGGGGCAGTCTACGAGTCCGGCGTCACCGGCTTTCCCTTCTGCAGGGAGCCGCGCTGCCTCGGCGTGGACTGCGTCATCGGCGCGGTCTCCAAGATGCAGAGGCCCGCGGCCGACAAGCGACGCAAGACCGACAAGCGCGACGCCGAGTTTTCGGCCAAGCAGCTCGCACTGCACGAAATCGTCGAGGTCCACGTCCCCGACTGCGAGTGCGAGGGCGCCAGGGACCTCTCCCAGGCCCCCGCCGATGCCCGGGAGAGGTTACCGTGTTACCGTCAAGCAGCGCCTCTCCAAGTACCTGCCCAGGAATGGGCAGTGCCACCCCGGCGGAGACGACCAGAGAAGGAGGCTCGGGACGTGGACCAGGGCGCACTGGGCCTGGATCGAAGCCGCGGAGATGGCCGACCCCACGGCCCAGCAGACCCTCGACTGCTATAAGGAGCGCGTCAAGCGGGCGGTAGACGAGAAGAAGGACCTGGAATCCAAGGTGGAGTCCCAGTCGGAACAGCCCCGATGGAAGCCGACGATGGACGTGCTCAGCTGCATGAAGGGCATCGACGTCGTCATCTCCGCTGTTAGTGTTAGTGTATTTTTCACCGTTCAGTTTAATGCTACCACTGACAGTTGAAACGCCTGTGGAAGGGATAGCCTTGTTGGACGGGGACTATTCGTGATAGTATCGCGCCGCAACATCGAGGCGCGAATCGCCCATGTGGTGGCAGTGCGAGTTTCGTGAGGTGTGGTGTGGACGGGACGCAGCGTTTTATGGGTCTGGCCGGTCCGACTGGTGTGCAGTTCTGTCGGGCCGGCCGAGATTGGTGAAGAGATCGCGTTGTTGAATGAGCGAATTTTACAAGCAGCTCTTCAAGGCGCTCTGGGCGTTGGCTAGGGCTGCGCAGTCAATCGCATGCAGCGATAGGCGAGGCGATTGCTCGATGGGTTGGCGACTAGTTCTGTGCTGTACTCGTCCCGGTGCCGTCGTTATCTGCCGAGTACCAGAATGCGTAGGCCGCAACGACGGCATCGTAGACGGCTGCAACTACGTTATCCACGACGGCTGCGAAGTTGACCACAACGGGAACGGGGCCGGTTTTGGAATCCATCTTCTCTACTTCTGGGGTCTCGTACATGGGAACATCTCCTTAGAGTTGGGACAGGACGCTCAGGTCGCCTAGATCGTCATCGATCAGGTCGATATAGAGGTCGCCGTCCATATTGATGTCTGCAATCAACGATGAGATCTCTTCCATCTCGTCAATCGAGTGCATGCGATTGGCCAACGCGGTAACAACGGGCTTATCCCAAACGGTTGCCATTCCGGCATCGTAGTATTCCTGAAGACTGTGTTTGCGAACGTTTCCAATGATGAGAGGTATATAGGGGGATACGACGATATCGCCATTGGCGTGGATGGCCACTTGGTCAAATTGCATCTGCAGCTGGGGGAATCTGACCAAGTGGTCGATGGGGTCGCCCCACTCAAACATGAAGTAGCCTCGATAGCCTGGATCGTATCGAAGGTCGTTGATCGTGTTGACCAACCGACGGTATTGATTATTCGAAGGGCGAATCGTGCGGTTTCTTCGGGCTCTGCCGAGGAGCATAAGTGGCTGACTCGAAGGTCAATTCGGTCGGTCCTGCTCGACGATTTCAGCTTGTCTCGAAGCATCGTGCAAACTGGTTTGAAATCGTCGACATTGAACGATGTCGGACAAAAGGCAATTGAAAGGTGCAGTGAGGTTTCGTTTAGCGTGATATCGATGGCGTCGAGCACCCGGTCGTATAATCCCGAGAGTCCTCGCATATGTTCGTGAGAATCGCGTAGGCCATCGAGGCTAAACTGTATGCCGTTTAAACCGGCGCGTTCGAGCTCATGCAAAGTATTTGAGTTTGCGAGCAGACCGTTTGACACGAGGTTGCATTTGACGCTAGATGCGCTGAGCCGCCGCAAGGATTCGATGACAAGGAATGGACTGGAGTGATGGCGATGTCGGACGTTGTGGTTCCAATGGTGGGGTCATGCCTGCTGCTGGTGTTCGGAATAATGATATATCGAGGCAAGCTCACGGGATTGCTTGCCGGAATGTCATTGCTATCGGGAGAGCGTTTAGAGGAGGCAAAGCGGACGGCCGAGTCTCTAGGCGCAAACCGAGTGGTGGGGGCGTCTGTAGTTTTCTCCGCAATATGCCTTTTTCTCTCGTCCCTTTTTCCGGACAAAAGGGCTATTCTCGGCCTGATGGTGGCTGCCGTTATAATCGCCGCGCTTGCCTATGCAAATAGGGGGCCTATTCGTATGTATATAAAGGTGAAATGGAATCCTGGGCACCGCAGCCCGAGATAGTGTCTTGAGCAAGGATTAACAACAAGGGATATATGGGAGCGATTAAGCGGCGAACATATTCAGTTTTGGATAAAAGGCCGCTTGATGGGAGCTGGCATGTTTAAGAAGACGGTTCACGAGTTGTTTCGGTGTAAAGGGTCACGGCTTTTCGTGATTCTCATGCTGGTTAATTTCGCTCTCTCGTGCATCATGCCCGCCTTAAACGGTGGGTTTGTAGACTTTCTCGTGACGAATAGGGACCCATCTCGCGTCGTATGGTTTGCGGCCTTTGTTGCGGGCATAGGGATATCGGCCTCCTTCATGTCGCATGCGATGGGCGTGAACGTATCGCGCGTCATCTTGGAGATGACGACGAGACTGATGGGGACCACGTGTGAGTCGTTTGAACGGGGGCCCCTGGAAAAGGGGGAGCAGGCGGATCCATCCTATACAACGCAGAGGGTGTATGCGGATTCGAATGCGGTGTCATCGTTTGTCGTGAACAACTTCCTGACGATCGGGCTTAACGTCGTTCTGGTTGTGTTGATATGCATCATCCTGTTTTCGATCAATCCGGTGTTCCTGGTGTTAAGTGCATGTTCGCTTGTTGCGTACTTCATTTTATTCAGGGCGTTGAAAAAGCCGCTGTACAACAGCTCGCTTGCGAACAAGGAGGGGTTGAGCAAGCTTTTCGCGTCCGTGAGCGGCGAGCTGTCGCAGTTGTTTGACATTAAGTGCGATGGCGCATATGACCAGAGCGCTCGGACGCTCAAAGGGGTATTCGAGGGGTACTACCCGATTTACATGAAAGCAAGTAGGGTCTCGAATCTGGCCACCTCGAGCGACGGCCTGATCTCATCTGTGTTCCGGGGAGCGTTGCTTGTGATCTCTGGAATGGAAATATTAAGCGGAAGAATGAGCATTGGCGAGTTCACAATGGTGAACTCGTATTACTCGATGGCGTTCGGATGCTTCAAATATTATTTGAATTATTTCAAATCGTATCAGGACGCAAGGGCCTCGTTCGACCGATTGGGGGCTCTGACGGAGGACGCCGAGGACCGCGGCACCCTCACGGTTGGGCACGTGGAGAGCATATCGTTGTCCAACATCGCGTACCGATACGCGGGAAAGCCCTACTTGTACCGCGATCTCTCCGTGGACGTCGAGAGGGGGAAACCTATGCCATTACCGGGCCGAACGGATGCGGCAAAAGCACGTTTCTGAAGGTGCTTCTTGGACTATATTCTGCTGGGGGACATCGGGCTTTGGGGTCGGTGCCATATGAAGAGCTCGATATGGAGACGATCCGACATGACCTGTTTGCGGTGTGCCCGCAAAAGCTCTTTATTCCGAATGAAACGGTGGAACACTATCTTGAGAGGGCATCGATTCGGGGAACGGGCGAGCATCTCTGCGAGCTTGTGCCGAGTTTCTGCCGAACCGTCGAATCGTTAAAAGGTAAGAATTGTAGGGACCTTTCTGGTGGAGAGTATCGGAAGCTAAGGATAATCTCAGCACTTTGCAGGCAACCGGAGGTGCTTGTGTTTGACGAGCCGACGAATGATTTAGACGAAGAAAGCCGTCGGGAGTTCACGGAGTATGTCTCTCGAAACCCCTTTAATCAGCTAATTCTTGTTGTAAGCCACGATCAGGATTTGATTTTGGCATGCGATAAGAAACTGGATTTGAATTTCGACTCGAAAGATGGGCAATGCTGATGAGAAACGCTTGGAGTTCGGGATTGCGCGGCGTGAAGCGACCCTCTTCTTATCGAGTTCGTTACAATGTAGGAAAAACAGTAAGTAAGAAGACCTCTGATTGCTTTAGGAGGAGCTGTGGTGAATAGCGCCCAGAAGATCGATAAGTCCATCCAGAAGATGATGACTCTCGGAAGAAGGCTTGGGATTCTGTTTACGGCGCTGTTTATAGCGGTGTGTTGCTGTTCGGTGGTGGTGGTTATTTCCATTGGGCTTATGGCTGCTCAAGGAAACCTATATGATCCATCAAAGACGGTTTCCGTAGTGGTTCCTTTGATGTATCTTCTGATTTCCGGAGGGGCCACATGGACCCTGCGGGGAATCAGCATGGACATGGCTCATGGCGAATCGCCCTTTACCCTTTCGCATGCTCGAAGAATCTCGATTATCGGGTGGCTGTTTGTTGCAGCAGCAATAGGTGACCTCTTGTTTTCTCCGGGGTTTCTTTCGATAGTGATTGGCCCCTTCGACTTGCTGGGGAACGCCTATTCGATGTTTGAAAACCTGGCCCTGCCCATAGATATTGGTGCTGTGCTGGGGGCCGTTTGCTGCTTCTCGATTTCTGCGATATGGCGCTACGGAGCTCTGCTTCAAGACCAGACCGAGGATTTGGTGTGAGGGGCGGCATGGACTATCTGATTATTGAGCTTGAAAGCTTATTGCTTCGACGCGGAAAGACGAGTACGGATATCATTCGGGCGACCGGGCACACACCGGCAAGTATCTCAAAAATACGAAATGGCAAGGTGAAGGCAATTAGGTTAAAGACATTGCTGGATATTTGCGTAGAGCTTGATTGCCAGCCTGGCGATCTTATTAAGCGCGTCAACGAAAGAGAACTTGAGGAACTGGCGACGCGGCGCGCCCGCAACGCGCTGAGCAGGGCGACCGCGACGGGTGATGACCCGGTCCTGGAGTCAGATCATGTTTACGTGGTCGATCTTAGAGACGACTGAGGCTGGAGAATAAAAAAGTATTGAGCAGGTGCAGCCCGTGAAAACAACGGTTTTCACGGGCTGTTCATTCAAGACTTTAGTCTGCTGGCCGCGCAGCGGCCAGCTTTAAACCACCCGCTACG
>CABQAK010000042.1 GCA_902462065.1 uncultured Collinsella sp. | reverse complement strand
GTGTCGCATATGCATGCAGCGGCAATTAACCTTCGGGGGGGGGGTATCTCCTAGAGGTACTCTTCTCCGAGGGCAAAGTGTCATCGAGTACGTCCTGATCATCGCGATCATCGGCCTGGTCATCGTGTTCGCGGGACCCGGCGTGGCGGGAGCCATCCGAAACCAGTTCAACTTGGTCGGCAATACGGTGAACAACGGGACGACCGGCGGCGTAGAGGGAGGCGCGTCCGGTGGAGGCTCCGCCGGGGCCGATTCCGCGACCGTCCAGGCGGCCGTCGCCAAGGACGCGAAGGACTGGACGCTCGAGGAGCAGAAAGCGGTTGCCGAGGACATCGCCTCCAAGGGCGAGGCATCGCCGGCGTACGCCAAGGCAAAGGCCGCGATGGATGCGGGAACGAGGTTCTCGATGAAGCTGACGGACGGACAGACGCTCGAGTACCGTATCATCGGCATCAACCACGACGACTTGGCCGACGGCACCGGCAAGGCGGGACTGACGTTCCTCACCACCTCGACGGATATTTCGTCCCGCATGAACGCCATGAAAACCAGCGATGGCGGATGGGAGGCATCCGAACTCCGTGCGAAGATGAATTCGGGCGAGATCTGGAACCTGATGCCCGCCGATTTCCAATCCAAGGTTAAATCGGTTAGGAAGCTCACGAACAACGTCGGCGGCGGTAACGCGAACAAGAATGCCGCCGTGACGGCTACCTCCGACAAGCTGTTTCTGCTCAGCTACTCCGAGATCGTCCCCACCTCCTATTGGGCTTCCGACTACCCCTGGAGCTCCTCCGAGGGAACCCAGTACGAGGCCTTCAAGGGCAAGGTGATGAATAGCTATTCGGACAACCCTGCCATTGCCAGTGGCAGCTATTGGTGGGAACGTTCGGTGCGTCCGGACCACTCTACGTTCTTCCTCCGTGTCCACGCCGGCGGCGATCCGGCGATCAGTGACAATGCGACGGTCTCGAATTGCGTCCGCCCCGCCTGGTGCTTCTAGCCTCAGCTGTTAAGCCCGCACAGGCTGTGCGGGCTTTTCTTTTGGCAACCAAACGAACGATTCTCGTCTTGAAGCATAGTTGTCGGGTTGAGGTGAAATGGGGTCATACAGCGGCTCTCAGAGCGCCCGCCGCACTCCCCCGCCATTACCCCTGCGGCGTCCTCGTATAGAGCCCATCCCGCTTGGCGTTTCGTTGCAGCAGCCCACTTGTCCACCGATCAAGTGAACTACTGGAATAAATACAGCGACACGCTTGTTCACTATAGTCGCTATATCTGTGTAAATCGCCGCGATAAATACAGCCCGTACTCGGCTGTATACCAGCTACGCGTATGTAGATTCACATCGCGTTAATAAATCGGCTCAAGCGCGTGCAAAACGCGCAAGTAGCCGCAAAAGGCGATTATCGCGTAGGTAGATTTTTGGCACCCTGTTGATTAATCAAAATTAAGCAATTGCTTAAAACAAAAAAGGTCAGGCACTAGGTGCCTGACCTGCAAACTTCTGGTCGGGACGACTGGATTCGAACCAGCGACCCCTTGACCCCCAGTCAAGTGCGCTACCAAGCTGCGCCACGTCCCGAAGCTTTTGTTTGTTGCTCTGCTCTCGCTCGCAACAGGGAGTATATTAACCCGAAACTTTAGACTTGTGCAAGAACTTTTTTACAATTTTTGAAGCAAGTCCAAAATTGTATCTGCGAGCTGGGGTTTTGTTAGTACGGGAAGTTCTTGCGTACCCGTTGTGCTCACAATCCAGGCCTTGTTGGTGTCGGTCCCAAAGCCCGAATCGGTGCGTGAGACATCGTTGGCGATTATTACATCGCACCCCTTGCGGGCCAATTTGCGCTCTGCGTACTCGACAACGTTATCGGTCTCGGCCGCAAATCCGATCACGCATCGCTCGCCCTTCTGGCGCGAGAGCTCGGCCAAAATATCGACCGTCTCGACCAGTTCGATGCGATCCAGGCGCTCGTTGGCCTTTTTGAGCTTATGGTCCGCAGGGGCCGCGGGGGTGTAGTCGGCGACGGCGGCCGCACAAATTGCCGCATCGGCCGTCTGGAAGGCGCTCAGGGCCGCCTGGAGCATCTCTGCGGCGGTCTGCACGCGCACGCACTCCACGCCGCAGGGCACATCGAGTGATGTCGGTCCCAACACGAGCGTGACCGCAGCGCCGCGGCGTGCGGCCTCCCCCGCCAGGGCGATGCCCATCTTGCCCGAAGAGCGGTTGCCAATGAATCGCACGGGGTCGATCGGCTCGTGCGTGGGACCGGCGGAAATTACGATGCGCTTACCCGCCAGGTCCTGTGGCGCGGGGTTGAGCACCTCACAGACAGCCTCTACGATGTCCTCGGGCTCGCTCATGCGTCCCGTGTCCACGTCGCCGCAGGCAAGGTAGCCGCTGCCCGGACCCACCACATGGACACCGCGCTCGCGCAGCGTGGCCATGTTGGCCTGCGTCGCCGGCGCCTTCCACATGCCGTTGTTCATAGCGGGTGCGATCACGATGGGTCGCGGCGTCGCAAGCAGCGTGGTGGAGATGAGGTCATCGGCGACGCCGTTGGCCATCTTGGCGATGATATTGGCCGTCGCGGGCGCCACGACCACCAGATCGGGCTCCTGCGCCAGCGAAATGTGGTGGATGGGGTCGGAGGGATCGTCGAATAGGCCCACCGCGACCGGCTCATTGGTGAGTGCGCGGAAGGTAAGCGGCCCCACAAACTCGGTGGCATGCTCGCTCATAACGACCTTGACGCGCGCGCCGCGCTTTTGCAGCAGGCGCACGATATTGCACGACTTATAGGCGGCGATCCCGCCGGTAATGCCCAGCAGGATCGTATTTCCCTCAAGTTGTATTGAATTGTTGGGTGCCGCCATCGTTTAAGCTTCCTTGCTCGGGAGCACCAGGAGGCGGTGGCAGTACGGGCAGTGCGTAATCTCGCTACCGTCGTGGTTCAGGTCGCTCATGGACGATGCCTGCAGCGCGGTGTGACAGACCGTGGGGATGTTGCCCTGGATGGTCTCGACGGCCAGGCCGCGGAACTGCTTGAGCAGACGCTCGTAGTCGGTGAGCACGTCGGCCGGCAGCGTGGCAGCAAGCGCGGTGCGCTCCTTGGTAGCGGCGTCAATCTGAGCCTGAAGGTCGGCAGCCTTGGCGCGGGCGGCCTTGGTATCGGCCTTCACGCCCTCCTCGAACTTGGCGATGATTGCCTGCGCGCGGGCCTCGCGCTCGAGCGCCTCCTTATGGGCGACAACGACGTCCTTGCGGGTGTGCTCAATCTTGTCCAGACGCTTGGCCAGGGTGGTGAGTTCATTCTCCAGGTCCTGAACCTCGCGGTAGTCGGAGCCGTCGACATGGCGCTTCTTGGCAGCCTCGATGGCGTTGTTGGTCTGAATCTCGGTGGTGTTGAGATCGTCGAGCTCAATGTCCAGATCCTTGCGCTGGGCGTAGAGCTTGGTCATCTCGGACTTGAGCTTCACATAGGTCTTGCGCTTGGAAGCGAGCTCCTTGAGCTCCGGCATATTGGCAAGTTCGCTCTTGTTGCGGGCGAGCTCCAAATCGATCTGTTGCAGCTTGAGTAGCGTAGCGCCGGCGCTCATAAGTTCTCTCCTTTTGTCACAGTCCACCATTGGCAAGGATTCAGTATTTTAATCGCATGACGGGGGTCGACCCCGGCGTCAACTGCAGAGTTCATCAATATATCAACGAACGGCTCCTCAGAGCGGTCGTGGCCGAGCAAGATCACCGACAGCCCGCGCAAGGCAAGGTCTTGCGCCACGTGGTAGCCCGCCTCGCCCGTCACGACAACATCTGCGCCTGCGGCGATGGCGAGCTCTCCAAAGTCGCCCAGGGAGCCGCCCAAAATAGCGACGGTTCGGCACGCGTGCTCGGCTTCGCCCCACACACGCGGGTCGCTGCCAAATGCCGTGGCGGCACGGGCGGCGAGATCGCGCAGGCTACAGGGGTTGTTGAGGGTCGCGAGTGCACCCAGGCCGGTGGACTCGGGGTCGTCCACGTGCTCCAGTGAGCTCACGGGTGCGGCACCCAGCAGCTCGCTCAGGCAGACGCGGGCTTCGTGCGAGCGGTCCAGGTTGGTGTGGAGCGAAATGATGCTCACGCCGCAACGCGCTGCCTCGTAGAGTGCCGCGCTGCACTGGGGGCGTGCGGCATCAGCTGGGCAAAACGCCTCGGGCGCCTTGATGTATATGGGATGATGCGTCAGCAGAACGTTGGCACCGGCTTCTTGTGCACGGCGAACATTTGCCTCGGTGGCATCGAGCGCGCAGGCAACGCCGGTAATCTCGGCAGCGGGATCGCCAACGGAGAGACCTACGTGATCCCAGCCCTCGGCGTCCGCCTTGGGGTAGCGCGCCAGCAGCGCACGTTCAAACTCGGCGACGATCATGCGGCACCCACGATCGAGAGCAGCGTCTGGGCAAAGTCGTCCAGGTCGGCAGGGTTCACACGGTCATCAAACGAGATACGCAGAGCGCCCAATGCCTGCTCGCGACCAATGCCCATGGCGCTGAGAACATGGCTCGGGTCCATGCTGCCGCTCGAGCAGGCAGAACCGGCCGATACCTCAAAGCCGGCGGCGTCGAGCTTGATGATGAGCTCCTCGGAGTCCATGCCGTCAATGTAGATCGATACCATGCCGGGCAGACGGTCGGCATGCGCATAGTCGCCCATGGTGGCGTGAATGCGCGGATGGGCCGTAAGCTTGGCGTAGAGCTTGTCGGAAAGGGCTTGCAGCTTCTCGCGCTCCTCGGCCACATGGAGCGTCAGCGTGCGGGCGGCAGCGGCAAAGGCGAGCTGCGTGCGCAGATCCTGCGTGCCGGCGCGACGTCCGGCTTCCTGTCCGCCGCCAAAGATGCGCGGGCGCAGCGGCGTGCGGTTCTTAAGGTAGAGCGCGCCGGATGCCACGGGGCCACCGATCTTGTGCGCAGCAACGGTCATGGCGTCAACTCCCAGCTCGGTAACATCGAGCGGAATATGCAGATACCCCTGGATGGCATCGGTGTGGAACAGGGCGCCCACGGTATGCGCGGCCGCGGCAAGCTCGCGGATGGGCTGCACCACGCCGGTCTCGTTGTTGGCAACCATGATGCTCACGAGCGCCACGTCGTCGCCTAGTAGCTCGACAAGCGTGGCAGGCTCAATGTAGCCCATGCGGCAGGGCTGCACCAGGTCGACTCTAAAGCCTGCGGCACGCAGCAGCGGCAGGTTGTCCAGAATCGAATCGTGCTCGATGGCAGATACGATCACGCGGTTACGCTTACGGTCGCGCTGACGTGCACCCTCGGCAAGACCGAGTAGCGCCAGCTGGTTGGCTTCGGTGCCGCCGTTGGTCAGAACAATCTCAGACGGGCGAACGCGCGCGCCAAAGCTGCGGGCGATCTCGCGACGTGCAACCTCCAGACGCGCGGCAGCCTTGCGGCCGAGCGAGTGCAGCGAGTTGGGGTTGACGCCGGCAAGCTCGCTGTCGTCGTACTCGCGCTGCGCAAGGAGCGCCTCGGCGCGCATGGGCGTCGAGGCGGCATAGTCAAGATTCACGGGTATGCGGTTTTGACCTGCGGTCATAAGGGTTTATGCCTCCTGTGCAGCCTCGTTGCCCAGCTTCTGCAGCAGCGCAACCTCGGCGGCGGGATCTTCGGACTTAAATACGGCGGAACCGGCCACCAGGACATTTGCGCCGGCCTTGACGACCTCGGCGATGTTTTTGGAAGAGATGCCGCCGTCGACCTCGATCATGGGCGACACGCCATGTCGCTCGCACATGGCCGTAAGCTCGTGCAGTTTGGCGATTGTACCAGGGATAAAGCTCTGGCCGCCAAAGCCAGGGTTCACGCTCATCAGCAGCACCATGTCGACAACGTCGATGATGCTCTCGAGCACGCACACGGGGGTGGCGGGGTTGAGCACCACGCCGGCCTTGACGCCGCGCTGCTGCAGATGCGTGAGCGTGCGGTGCAGGTGCGTGGAAGCCTCGTAGTGCACGGTGATCATGTCGGCACCGGCGTCGGCATACCAATCGACCGTCTCGTCGGGGTTCGACACCATGAGGTGCGCGTCGACCGGTACATCGGTGGAGCGCTTGACGGCCTTAAGGATGTCAACGCCAAAGGTGAGGTTGCCGGTAAAGTGACCGTCCATAACGTCAAAGTGTACGTAGTCGGCACCGGCGATCTTGTCGAGCTCGCCCTTGAGGTTGGCCATGTCGGCCGAAAGGACGGACGGAGCGATTTTGATGGAACCCATGGTAGTAGCCTTTCTGCGCTAGTCGGTGAGTCCGTAGAACTCTTGAGAAGGGACGCGATCGGTAAGAATCTCGAGCGCCCTATCCAAAGTAACACCGTTGTAGAGCGTTTGCTCCACGGCAAAGGTGAGCGGAATGTCTACGCCCAGCGAACGGGCAAGCTCGCTGACGCTGCGGGCCGCGACGGCGCCCTCGACCACCATATGCGTGCGCGTCTGATACTCGTCGAGCGACACGCCGTGGGCAAACTCGTAGCCAAAGGTGCGGTTGCGCGAGTGCTCCGAGGTGCAGGTGGCAATGAGGTCGCCCATGCCGGCAAGTCCCATGCAGGTCATAGCTTGACCGCCGCGGGCGTGCACCAGACGGCTGATCTCTGCCAGGCCGCGCGTCATGATGAGGGCAAGCGTGTTGTCGCCCGCACCGGTACCGGCGGAGATGCCGCATACGATGGCGATGACATTTTTCATGGCGCCGCAGACCTCGACACCGGTCATGTCTTGCGACAGATAAATACGGAAGGCCGTGGATAGGAGCAGGTCCTTAAAGGTCTCCCCTATCTGCGGATCTTTGCTGGCGATGACGGCGGCAGAAAGACCGCCGCGGCAGATCTCCTCGGCATGGTTGGGACCCGAGAGCGCCGCCACGCGCGCCTCGTTGCCGATCTCGCTGGCGATGACCTCGCTCATGAGCAGGCCGGACTCGGGCTCAATGCCCTTGGTGAGGCAGAGCACCGGGGTATCGGCGGCGATAAAGGGCGCTGCCCGATGGCACACGTCGCGCAAGTGCGTGGAGGGCACGGCAAAGATGATCGCATCGGCACCGTCGAGCGCCTGGGCGAGCTCGGTCGTTGCTACCACGTTGTCCGGCAGCTCGTAGCCCACAAGGTAGCGGGGGTTGCGGTGCTCACCGTTAATGCCGGCGGCCGTCTGCTCGCTATGGGCCCACATGGTTACGCGCACGGCTCGCGCGGCGGCAAGGCCGGCGACGGCGGTTCCCCACGAGCCAGAGCCAATCAGCGCAACATTCATGACTCTCTCCTACTTATCGTCGGGCTCGGTGACGCGCTTGGTAAACGAGAGCTTGGACTCCTTACCGGTCATGAGCTTTTTGATGTTCGCGCGATGGGCCCACACCACGGTGATGCCGATTATCGCCATGCAGAACTTGAGGCCCAGGCTGCTGTACGGAAAGACCGCGCAAGCAGCGATGGGAAGACCGATGGCCGCGGCAAGCGAGCCCACCGACACAAACTTGGTGATGGCGACGGCCACGATAAACATGCCCAGCAGCGACAGGCCAATTGGCCAATACCAGGCGAGGATGACGCCCAGGCCAACTGCGATTCCCTTGCCGCCATGGAAATTGAGGTAGGGCGAGAAGATGTGGCCCCACACCGCTGCCAGGCAGATGACGCCGAGCATCCAGTCGCCGGGGGCTCCGGGCGCCATGATGTTCGGCGGAAATCCATAGCCCACGCTCGCGATGAGCGGACGGGCGATGACAACGCAGATGGCGCCCTTAAGGCAGTCGAGCAGCAGCGTGAGCGCGGCCACCTTGGGGCCGGCCACGCGCAGCGCGTTGGTGGTGCCGATGTTGCCGGAGCCCGCCTTGCGAATGTCCGTGTGGTTGAACACGCGGCCCAAGATCAGGCCAAACGGAATCGCTCCGATAAAGAACGAGACCACGGCGCAGATGGCGGTCAGCAGAATCGGATTATGCATCCTTTTGCTCCTTCTTCCTAAAGAAGAGTCGAATGGGCGTGCCGGCAAAGTCGAAGGTCGAGCGCATGCGGTTCTCCACATAGCGCTGGTAGGTGTCGTTGACCAAGTCGCCGTGGTTGACGAAGAACGTGAACGTCGGCGGGTTGACGCCCGTCTGGGTCACGTAGTGCATGCGCAGGCGGCGCTTGCCGTCCACCACGGTATGACCGAACTCGCGCAGATCGGTGAGGAACGTGTTGAGGCGCGAGGTGCTAATCTTCTGCGAGCGCGTCTTTTCGGCGGCGTCGACCATCGCCCAGATCTTCTCGACGCTGCGGCCGGTGAGGGCAGAGATGCGCAGGTACTGGGCCCAGGGAGCCATGACGCCCAGACGGCGGTCGATGGTCTCCATGCAGGCCTCGCGCTTGCGGTCATCGTCGAGCAGGTCCCACTTGTTGAGCAGCACAACGATGGCGCATCCGCGCTCGATGGCAAGACCCATGACCTTCTGGTCCTGTTCGGTAACGCCAACGGAGGCGTCGACGACGAGCAGCGCCACGTCGGCGCGGTCGATGGCGCGCAGGCCGCGAACCATGGAGTAGTACTCGATGTTCTCGTACACGGTGCTCTTCTTACGGATGCCCGCGGTGTCGACCATTCGGTAGTGCTTGCCGTTGCGCTCCACGACGGTGTCGATGGCGTCGCGCGTCGTGCCGGCAATGTTGGACACGATAGAGCGGTCGGCGCCCAGGATGCGGTTGAACAGCGAGGACTTACCGGCGTTGGGGCGGCCGATGATGGCCACGTTCAGCGCATCGGGGAACTCATCGGCGACCTCGTCCTCTTCCTCGGGAAGCAGGGCCACGATGTCGTCGAGCAGGTCGCCCGTGCCGTGGCCGTGCAGGGCCGAGAGCGGCGTGGGCTCGCCGATACCGAGCGAATAGAACTCCCAGATGCTGTCGTTCTCTCGATCGGGGTTGTCGAGCTTGTTCACCAGCAGAAAGACCGGCTTGTCGCAGCGCTTGAGCATGCGAGCGACCGACTCGTCCTCCTCGGTGACGCCGGTGCGGCCGTCGACCACAAACAGGATGACGGCGGCTTCCTCGGCGGCGGCGAGGGCCTGGTCGCGAATGGACGTGGCGAAGACGTCATCGCTCTTGAGCGGTTCGATGCCGCCCGTGTCGACGATGGTGAACTCGCGGCCGTTCCAATCGGCCGTGTGGTACGAGCGGTCGCGCGTGACGCCGCGGGACTCATGGACGATGGCGTCCGAGGTCTGGGCCAGGCGGTTAACGAGCGTGGACTTGCCCACGTTGGGGCGTCCGACGACGGCGACGATAGGTTTCATCTGCACTCCTTTAATGGGTAGGGTCAGTGGAAGTGTTAGAGTCGGCAGGCACAATGCCAAGGATGTGCTCCAGGGTATCGAGCAGCTCATGCGGCATGGTCGACACCACATGAACCTCGGCGCCGCGACTGGTAAGGCTTGCGAGTAAATCGTCACGATGATACTCGTCAAGCGTCATGCCGTCAGCGTTGAACATGAGCTTAGGCACAAAGAGCATAACCCCGGAGAGGTCCTGCGGCAGCTGCTCCAGAATGTCGCAGGCGACGATGAGGCCGGTCACGTCCACGTTGCCGCCAAAGTAATGGTTTTTGATGGCCGTGACGGTGCCGTCGAGGCCCTGTGACGACTCCACAAAGCGCGCCACGGTGTCGCGCGCGCTGGCGCCGGAAAGGCACAGGAGGCGCTGGCCGCGCCCGGCAATTGCCTCGCGAACGCGGGCCAGGCGCTCGGCGTCGGCGGCAAGCACGTCGTCGGTCTCGTCCAGATACGAGCGGATCATGCCGATGCCGTCGTAGTACTGCGGGTAGCCGTCGTAGAAGTCCGCCTCGGGAGGATCGATGCCGGCGTCCAGATAGAATTCATCGCTCATCTGGAAGGTGTGGCGGCCAAAGCGCTCGTAGGCTCGATCCTGGAAGGGACGGATCATGGCAATGGTCTCGCGCGCGAGCTCAGGTTTGTCGCTGTATGACCAGGTAAAGCGATTCTGGTGCTTGGTAAAGCCCAGCGGTACGATGCCCAGGCTCGTGATCTGCTCGTGCTCCTCGCAAAAGCGTAGGGTCTTTTGCAGCTCCTCACCGTCGTTCATGCCGGGACACAGCACGATCTGCGCGTGGATCTCGATGCCGGCGGCCATGATGGCCTCGAGCACGTCCATGCCGCGCTGGGCGTTGCGGCCCATCATGCGGCGACGGACGTCGGGGCTCACGGCGTGGACCGACACATTCATGGGGCTCATGTTGCGTTCGATGACGTTTTGCACGTCGTCGTCGGTGAGGTTGGTCAGCGTGACAAAGTTGCCCTGCAAAAAGCTCAGGCGGTAGTCGTCATCGCGGATATAGAGCGTGGAGCGGCCGCCCTTGGGCAGCATCGTCATAAAGCAGAACACGCAGGCGTTTACGCAGGTACGCATGCCGTCGAAGATAGGGCCATCGAACTCAAGGCCCCAGTCCTCTCCCGGGAAGCGGTCGAGCTCGACGGGGGTGACGCTGTTGTCGCGCGGGTCGAAAACCTCGAGGTCGACCGTGTCGTCGTCGGCCTCCCAGAGCCACACGATCATGTCGGTGAGTGTCTCACCGTTGACCGTGAGCACGCGCATTCCCGGCTCGATACCCACATCCCACGCGGGCGATTCGGGACGAACGCTCTTTACGAGCGCGCCCTCACCCGGCTCGGGGTCGCGGCTGCGCCCGTAATCGGCCACCTCGGCGGCGTATGCGGGTACGGTCTGGTCCATGATTAGCGGCAAAGCTCCTTGATGCGCGCGACGGCGCGTTCGATGTGTTCTTGCGGTGTGGAAGCGCCGGCGGTGATACCGATGTGGCGCGCGCCGGCAAACCATGCGGCCTCGAGCTCGCTTGCCTCCTCGATATGATGCGTGTGCTCGCAGGCGTCTGCGCAGATCTGCGCCAGGCGGCGGGTGTTGCCGGAGTTTTTGCCGCCCACGACGACCATGCAGTCGCAGCGGTTGGCAAGTGCGGCGGCGGCCTGCTGGCGCTCGCTCGTGGCGGCGCAGATGGTGTTGATAACGCGCAGTTCCTGCACACGCGGGGTGATGGCAGCTACGACGTCGGCGAGGTTCTGTGCGGTCTGGGTAGTCTGTACAACGAGGCCCACCTTGCCCTTGAGCGGCAGCGCGTCCGCATCGGCGGCACAGCTTACGACCTGCGCATCATCGCCGGCGTGGCCCAGGATGCCCTCGACTTCGGGGTGGCCCGGCTCGCCCACGACCACCACGTGATAGCCCTCTCGTACCAGGCGTTCCGCCGCCATGTGGACCTTTTTCACGTAGGGGCAGGTGGCGTCGACCACGGTAAGACCGCGATCGTGAGCCGCCTCGATCACCTGCGGCACCACGCCGTGGGCGCGGATGATTACGGTGCCCGATGCCGCGTCGTTCAGGGTCTCGGCCAAGCCAATGCCGGCCTCGGCGAGCTCGCGCACGACGATGGGGTTATGGATGAGCGGGCCCAGGGTGTGGACCTGAGCGCTCTCCCCTGCCTGCGGCGCGGCGGCCAGCGCCATGTCGAGCGCGCGCTGCACGCCGTAGCAGGTGCCGGCATGGGCTGCGATCTCGATGGTGGGCGCGCCGCCCTGGTCGGACGCGGTCGCGGTGGTGCCAATAACGTTCTCGTCCATGGCTAGAACCTGCCCGGATGCTCGGCGCACAGCTCGTCTCGCATGGCGTAGACGCGGTTCATGGCCTCGGACTCAAACCAGGCCAGACGCTCCGTGCGCTTAAGCCCGGCTGGCGCGTCGGAAAGCGAGATGGCCTTGCCGGCGCGGATCCAGCACTTCTTGGGGCGCATGATCTTTTTGCCCGCAGGCGTGATGTCGGACCAGCCACAGATGGCGAGCGGGTTCACGGGTGCCTTGCCCATCTGGGCGATGAGCGCAAAGCCGCCGTGGACCTCGGGTTTGATCTCGCGCGAGCGGATGCGCGTGCCCTCGGGGAAGATCAGAACGTCCTCGCCGCGCTGCAGCGCATGCTGGGCGGCACGCAGGCACTTCATATCGGCAGTACCACGCTCCACGGGGATGCCACCAACGCGGCTAAAGGCCCAGCGTACGATCTTGCTCTTGGCAAACTCGGACTTAAAAATGGGGCGAATGCGGCGGCCGCCAAAGAACAGCGCCGTCTCTACAGCCAGGAGCTCGGCCATCGAGGTGTGGTTGCAGATGACCACGCTGCCGCGACCTTCCTGGCGCTCAAACAGCAGATCGGCGTCCTCGACCTTCCAGCGCCACATGAGCTTAGAGAAGGCCCAAAGGATTGCCATGACCACGAAGACGGTGCCGCGAATGAGCGCGGGGAACTCGGCATAAGGGGCGTTGTAGTAATCCTCGGGCGTCTGCTTAAACAGGCGCATAGGCTACCTCCTTTGGTTGATGAGGTCCTCGATAATGTGGACGACCTCGTCGATGGTGTGGGCGGTGGAGTCGACATGCACGGCGTCCTCGGCGGGCACGAGCGGCGCGACCTCGCGACTACTGTCGAGCTTGTCGCGCTGCTCGAGGGCATCGAGGGTCTCATCGACCTCGGCCTCGAGCTGCTCGGTGGTGAGCGGCTGGGCGTCGTTCTGGTGGCGCTGCAGCACGCGGCGACGGGCGCGCTCACGCGGGTCGGCGGTCAGGAAGACCTTGACCTGCGCGTTGGGGAACACGACGGTGCCGATGTCGCGACCCTCGGCCACGACATCGCGGTCCTCGGCGGCGCGGCGCTGATGGATGAGCATGGCCGCGCGCACGCCCGGGTAGGCCGAAACCTTGGACACGTTGGCGTCCACCTGCGGGGTGCGGATGGCGGCCGAAGCGTCCTGGCCGTCAATGGTCAGGCGTGTGTCTTCGCCAGTGCCGTTGGTAAAGCGGATTTCGATTTGCTCGGCGAGGGCGTCGATGGCCGCCTCGTCGTCCAGGTCGATGCCGCGGTCGAGCGCGGCGAAGGTGACGGCGCGATACATGGCACCCGTATCGAGCTTGTTAAAGCCCAGCTGGCGGGCAATCTCCTTGGCGATGGTGGACTTGCCGGAACCGGCGGGGCCGTCGATGGCGACGATCATGCAATGCTTCCTTTCGGTGGTTGACGTGCTGGTATGATGCGCGGGCGTTGTTTTGGTTGGCGGTCTGCCTAGCCGGTGTAGCGCTCGCGGTAGGTGTTGCGCTTGGGTGTGGAGCCGTGGCTGCCGTGGTGGCGTGTGCGGCTCGCGGCGTTGGTCGCCGGCGCGGCGCGCTTGGAGCTGGCCTGCTTAGGCGGGATGCCGCCGGCCTTGAGGATCTGCACCTCGCGGTCGGTGAGCTCGCGCCACGAGCCCTTGGCCACATCCTTGAGCTCCAGGCCGGCAAAGTTACAGCGATGCAGGCGGATCACGGGATGGTGAATCTTGCCCAGCATGCGCTTGACCTGGTTCTTGCGACCCTCGCGGATGATGACCTCCACGGCGGTGGTGCCGGGTTTGACGCCCTGGGGAGCTACGGCCTCGGCCTCGCGAGCGGTAATGACGCGGCAGATTGCCGGCTGGCATAGGCCGTCATCGAGCTCGATGCCGCGGCGGAGTGGTTCCAAGTCTCGATCGGTCAGGTGTCCGTCAACGAGTGCCTGGTAGGTCTTGTAGGCATGCTTGCTGGGGTGCAGCAGGTCCTGCGACAGGTCGCCGTCAGTGGTAAAGAGCAAAAGGCCCGTGGTGTCGCGGTCCAGACGACCCACCGGGAAGAGCCCCGGAAATCGGTCGCGCGGAACCAAGTCCGCCACACAGGGGCGCTCCTGCGGGTCGCTCATGGTGGTAAGGTAGCCGGTCGGCTTGTAGAGCATCAGGTACACGGCGCCCTGGTTGAGCTTGACCGGCATGCCGTCGACCTCGATACGGTCGCGGTCGACATCGACCTTGGTGCCCAGCTCGGTCGCGACCTCGCCGTTGACGGTCACGCGGCCGGCAGTCATCAGGTCCTCCGAACCGCGGCGGCTCGCCACACCCGCGCGCGCCAAAAAGCGCTGCAGGCGCATGGTGTGCGGGTAGACGTGCTGGGCGTCGGTTGCGGGTACTGCGTTGCCCACGGCGCGCGTCTCCCCTGCTTCGTTAGTCCTCGTCATGCATATCCTCCGAGGTCTCGTCGACGACCAGGGCCTCAAAGTCCTCGGCTGCCTCAACATCTTCAACATCGGTATCGAGCAGTTCGCGCTCTTCGTCCAAGTCTTCGGCCTGCTCCTCGAGCGTGGACTGAATACTGCGGCCGCTCAGGCGCTCGCGGATAAACTGACGCGACTGCTCGTCGGGGGCAAACTGCTCCAGGTCGGGCAGGTCGCGGGTGGAGCGCAGGCCGAACTTTTCCAAGAAGGCGTTGGTCGTGCCGTAGATGATGGCCTGACCGCGCTGGGGGTCGCGGCCGAGCTCGCGCACCAGACCCTTGTCCACAAGCGACGCGATGACGCCGTCGGAATTGACGCCACGGATGCCCTTGACGACCTCGCGCGTCACGGGTTGGTGGTATGCGATGACGGCCAGGGTTTCGAGCGCCGCTTGCGACAGCTTTTGCGTGTCCCAGCTCAACACATAGGCCTCGACCACGTCGTGGTAGGCGGGGTGCGTAAACAGGCGCCAGCCGCCGGCGACCTCTCGCAGCTGAAAGCCGCGGTTGGTCTCCTCGTACTCAACCTTGAGCTCGGCGAGCAGCGACGCGCACTCGCCGGGGGCGATATCCAGTGCGCCGGCCAGCGCGGGCGCACTCACCGGGTCGCTCGACACCAGCAGCAGCGCCTCGAGGGTGCCTTTGAGGCTGTTTGCCTCCAGCGTGGAAAGGGTTGACATGGTTGCGGCTCCTATTCGGTGAGCTCGGGGCCCTCGCCGGGCACGTATGCCTCGGCCCCCTCGACTCGGTTGATGCAGATGGTTCCGAAGATCTCGTCCTGGCTCAGCGTGAGCGAGCCGCGCTTGGCAAGCTCAAGCATGGCCAGGAAGGTGACGACGAGCTGCTCGGTGGTGGCATCGCCGTCCAGTAGCTCGCGGAAGGTGCAGGTTTGGTGCGCCATGGTAAAGCGGTCGACTGAGGCCACCGTCAGGTCGAGCGGTACGCGATGCGGCGCCACGTGCTCGGCCTCCAGCAAGAAGGTCTGTCGCTTGCCGTCCAAGTCGGCGCAGATGACGGCGAGACCGCGTAGGGTAATACCGGCCAGATAGTCGGGCATGAGCCCCAGGAACTCGGGGTCGGGACCGGCCACACGCGGGTGCATGCGGCTTTCGGCCTGCATGCGGGCACCGAGGGCCGCAGCCGCGCCCTTAAACTGCTTGTAGGCAATCAGGCGCTGGATCAGGACCTCGCGCAAGGCGTCGCCGTCGAGCGCGCTGAGTTCCTCGAGGTCTTCGTCGAACTCGTCATCATCGTCGGCTTTGCGCGGGGCCTCTTGCGGTACCAGCGAGGCGGCCTTTATATCCAAAAGGGTTGCTGCGACCAGCAAAAAGTCGCTCGCCACGTCCAGGTCCAGCGCCTCGATGCGCTCAGCCTCGGCAAGGTACTGTTCGGCCACCTCGCTGATGGAGATGGCGCCGATATCTACTTTTTGGCGGGTTACCAGCTGCAACAGCAGGTCGAACGGTCCGCTGTAGACCTGCGTCGACACGCGATACGACATCTTCGACCTCCTTTGACGGCGCCTTCGCGGCGCGGTTTGAGTGCATGTTACGACCGTTTTGCACGGTCGACCTGTAAGTTTACCTTAGATGCCGGCGATTGCGAAGTTGAGCAGCTGCTCAGCAAGCGGATACACGGTAACGTCGAAATAGCGGCCGATTACATCGATGCTGGTCCACATAGGCAGCAGGTATAGAACCAGGATGAGTATGGGCATAGCGTATTGTTGCAGGCGGTAATAGTTGTTGAGCGCCTTGCCCTTGAGGAAGGGCACGATGATCGACGAGCCATCAAGCGGCGGAATCGGGATGAGGTTAAAGAACGCGAGCGACAGGTTGACCACGATAAACGTGGTGCCGAAGTTCATGATCTGTGACGCTACGGCAAAGGACATGCTGGTGTAGAGGTTGCTGTACGTTGCGTGCATGAGGGCGGCCGCGAGGCACGCGAGGGCGATGTTCGATGCGGGGCCGGCAACGCTCACCAGAACCTCGTCGCGCTTGGGGTGCTTGAGGTTGTTGAGGTAGACGGGTACGGGTTTGGCGAAGGCGAACACCGGCCCACCGGCTGCGAGCATGAGCAGCGGCAGGATGATGGTGCCAAACGGGTCGATATGGTTGAGCGGGTTGAGCGAGACGCGGCCGCGCGAGCGAGCCGTTTTGTCGCCGAGCGCCCAGGCCGCGGCAGCGTGCGCGCTCTCGTGGATAACGATGCCAACGATGACGGCGACCGCGCTGGCGAGCAGGTTCATGAAGTAGCTGCTGGACATGGCGCTCCCCTAGCGGACGCGGCGCGAGGCGCGCGTGAGCAGGTAGTCGGCCACAAACAGAATGACGGCGACGATGGCGTAATCCAGGCGGAACACGCCGCCAAAGGGCGAGGTGATGACGCCGTAGCCTGCAATGGCGCTCGGCAGTGCGCGTGAAAGCTCAACGACAAAGCCCACGATCTGCAGCTTGGCGGTGAGGCCGCTAAAACACAGCAGCACGGTCATCGCGCTCATAAAGATGCCGCAGATGCGACAGGCGATGGCGATGATGCTCATCGCCACGGCAGTGGCCTTACGAGAGTTCACGCGCGGTCTCCTCTTCGATCTGGGTGGAAAGCTCCAGCCATTCGTCCTCGAGCTTGGGCAGCTCTTGCTTTAGGCCGTTATATTCCCCCAGCGCGGCGTTGAACTTGTCCTGATCGGCATAAAGCTCTTCGCTCGCCATCAATTCCATAAGCTCGTCATAGCGGGCGCGCTTTTTGTCGAGCTCGGCCTCAATCTTCTTGAGCTGGTTGCGCACGCCCTTGAGCTTTTTGTTGAGCGCGGCGCGGGCCTGGGCCTCGGCGCGCTTTTGCTCCTTGGTCTTTTTGCCCTCCGCCGGTTTGGGAGTAGCGGAGGGGGTGCTGGCCTGGGCGGCGCAGGCGGGCTTGCCCGCCGCCGGCGCACTCTCCCCTGCCGCCTC
>CABQAK010000041.1 GCA_902462065.1 uncultured Collinsella sp. | reverse complement strand
GGCCGGGAGGGGTTTCCTAAGGGCACATCCCGCAGCCGCAACGCGGCGAGGACGTGCCCGTGGAAACCCCGCAGGCCCCGCGGCCGGTGGGAGCAACGCTACTTCACGACCAAGATGTCGCAGTCCGTGTTGCGCAGCAGGAACGTCGAAATCGAACCCAGCAGCGCATACTTGATCGAGGACAGGCCGCGTGCGCCGCAGAGCACCAGGTCGGGCTTGACTACGTCGAGCATCTCGTCCTTGAGCGTCTCGCGAATGCGGCCGGCGCGAATCATGACCTCGACCTCGGGAATGTCGGGATTGGCCTTGGCCTCTTCGAGCTGCTTGGCGATGGAGTTCTTAAATGCCTCCTCTAGGCCGTTGACCAGATCGACCGGATAGGAACCGGCGCTCTCGAGCGCCGTGGAATCGATAACGTGGCCGATAATCAGCTTGGCGCCGTTGTTCGCGGCGACCTTGATGGCGCGTGCGAGCACAAAATCCTGCTGCTCAGTACCGTCGAGTGAAACAAATACCTTGGTGTAGCCCTCGTTCATGGTTTCCTCCTTGGTCTATCGCACGGGCGCGGGGCTCGTGCGTCGGGCGGGCGCGGGCGCGTTGGCCGCCGGACACTTTATCTTGTTGCAGTTATACCCAAGGATTTCGGTTTGACTGCTCGCAATTCTGTGAACGGGCGAGTTTTTTGGTAAGGGTAGGCGCGGTCGCACCGCCAACGGTTGATAATGGGACATCGCCCGCATCGTCCTCAGAACATCTACCGGCGGGTGTCTAACGAGGGGGTCCCTTTGGATATTATCGAGCTTCTAAAATCTGCCTTCATGGGCCTGGTCGAGGGCATCACCGAATGGCTGCCCGTCTCGTCGACCGGTCACATGATCTTGGTGGACGAGTTCGTCAAGATGAACGTGAGCGAGACGTTCTGGAATATGTTCCTGGTCGTGATTCAGCTTGGCGCCATTTTGGCCGTCTGCGTCCTGTTCTTCCATGAGCTCAATCCGTTCTCGCCCAGCAAGGGCAAGGAGGGCCGTCGCGACACCTGGGTACTGTGGGGCAAGATTGTGCTCGGCTGCATTCCCGCTGCGGCGATCGGTCTGCCGCTTAACGACTGGATGGAGGAGCATTTCTACAATGCTCCCGTCGTGGCGCTGGCGCTCATTGTGTACGGCGTGCTGTTTATCGTGATCGAGAACTGGCGCGCGAGCAAGCGCGAGGAAATGGCCGTTGCCGGTTCGTTTGGTTCGCGTGCTGTGGTGTCGGGTGGACGTCCCGCCGGTGCGCACTTTGCGGCGCCCGCCGCGGCTACCGCTGAGGATGAGGATGATGACGAGGATCTGGACTTTGGCTCCATCGCCACGCTCGAGGACCTGAGCTGGAAGACTGCGCTGGGTATCGGCTGCTTCCAGGTGCTTTCGCTGGTGCCTGGTACGTCTCGCTCCGGTTCTACCATCATCGGCGGCCTGCTTTTGGGCTGCACGCGTTCGGTGGCGTCCAAGTTTACGTTCTTCCTGGCCATCCCTGTTATGTTTGGCGCGAGTGCGCTCAAGCTGGTCAAGTACTTCATCAAGGGCGGCACGTTCGGCGCCAACGAGGTCGCTATCTTGGGCGTGGGCTGCGTTGTGGCCTTTGTGGTTTCGCTCATCGCCATCAAGTGGCTCATGGGCTTCGTCCGCCGTCACGACTTCAAGTGCTTCGGTGTTTACCGCATCATCCTGGGCATCGTAGTGCTCGCATATTTCTTCGTTCTGGAGCCGATGCTCGGCCTCTAACTTAGTCGACGCTGCGCGGCGGCCGGGGCGACAACTTGTCATTCAAAGGGGGTGGCATGACCAAAAGGTCTATGCCGCCCCCTTTTCATGCCAATTTGTTCGCCCCGGCCGCCGCTCGCTGCTGCTGCCATGACATCGGCGGTTTCGTGATTGCCAATAGATTGGTGCAAAGTAATCTGACCCCATTGCGCCAAATCCGCTGGGCGGGCCTGACGGTGGCGCACGGAGTCGTGGTGTGATTTGCGTCGGTGTCCGCGCGGCTCGGTATACTAATACGGCTCAAACTATGGCGCTGCCCGCAGGCGCGCCGTCCGTCAGATGAGGAGTCGCCCATGACCCAGCCCTTGCCCTGGGAAAAGAATGCCGCGGTACCCGTGCCGCCCGCGCCGGAACCCGTGCCGCCCGCGCCGGAACCCGTGCCGCTCGATGCATATGCCGTCCCTGCTGCGCCGGAGCCCGAGCTCGTCCCGCTCGACATCTACGACGCTCCCGCGCCGGCACCCAAGCCCGCCAAGCCGCTCGTCGACATCGACAGCCTTAATTCCGCCCAGCGCGAGGCAGTTCTGACCACCGAGGGCCCGTTGCTGGTGCTTGCCGGCGCCGGCTCGGGCAAGACCCGCGTCTTGACCTTTCGCATCGCACATATGCTCGGCGACCTGGGTGTTAAGCCCTGGCAGGTCCTGGCCATCACGTTTACCAACAAGGCCGCGGCCGAGATGCGCGAGCGTCTGGCAGCGCTCATCCCCAGTGGCACCCGCGGCATGTGGGTGTGCACCTTCCACGCCATGTGCGTGCGCATGCTGCGCGAGGACGCCGACCTGCTGGGCTACACCGGTCAGTTCACCATCTACGATGATGATGACTCAAAGCGCATGGTGCGTGACATTATGCAGACGCTCGGCATTGAACAAAAGCAATTCCCCATCAACATGATCCGCAGCAAGATCAGCTCGGCTAAAAACGCCATAATCGGGCCCGAGGACATGCTCAAATCCGCTGACAGCCCTAATGACAAAAAGGCTGCGCAGGTCTACCTGGAGCTGGAGCGCCGCCTGCGCGCCGCCAACGCGATGGACTTCGACGACCTGCTCGTGCGCACGCTCGAGCTGCTGCGCACCCGCCCCGAGGTGCTCGACAAGTACCAGGAGCGCTTCCGCTACATTAGCGTCGACGAGTATCAGGACACCAACCACGTCCAGTACGAGATCGCCAATCTACTGGCCGCCAAGTACCAAAACCTCATGGTCGTGGGCGACGACGATCAGTCCATTTATAGCTGGCGTGGCGCCGACATCACCAACATCCTGGACTTTGAGAAGGACTTTAAAAACTGCAAGACCGTCAAGCTGGAGCAGAACTATCGTTCCACGGGTCACATCCTGAACGCCGCCAACGCCGTGGTACGCCACAACTCGCAGCGCAAGGACAAGCGCCTGTTTACGGCCGAGGGCGATGGCGAGAAGATCCAGGCCTTCCAGGCGAGCGACGAGCGCGACGAGGGCCGCTGGATTGCCGGCGAGATCGAGAAGCTGCACGCCAAAGGTACGAGCTACGACGACATCGCCGTGTTCTACCGCACCAACGCCCAGTCGCGTATTCTCGAAGATATGTTCCTGCGCGCGGGCGTGCCCTACAAGATCGTGGGCGGCACGCGATTCTTCGACCGTGCCGAGATCCGCGACGTCATGGCCTACCTCAAGATGATCGTGAACCCGGCCGACGAGATGAGCGTCAAGCGCGTCATCAACACACCTCGCCGCGGCATCGGTTCCACCTCGATCCAAAAGATCGAGCAGCTGGCACGCGACAACCGCTGCTCGTTCTTCCAGGCTTGCGAGATCGCGTGCGCCGAGACCGGCATGTTTAGCGCCAAGGTGCGTAACGGCCTGTCGAGCTTTGTGTCGCTGGTGCGCGAGGGCCGCCGCATGGACGGCGAGCTCAAGGACGTCGTCGAGATGATTGTCGATAAGACGGGCTTGCTGCAGGCGTTTCGCGCCGAGGGCACCATGGAGTCTGAGAGCCGCGCCGAAAACATCCAGGAATTCCTGGGCGTCGCTGCCGAATTTGAGGAGACGCACGAGGACATCGAGGGTACGCTCGAGAGCTTGGAAGAGCTGCGCGCAGCCGGTGTTGCCGACGTGCCTGCCGGCGCCGAGCCCGAGTCCGTCGTGGTGAGCGCGCCCGCGCCCGAACCGGGGCCATCTGCCCCGGCATCCTCGTTTGAGGCACTCGTCGGCGCGCGCGATGCTGCAGGTTCCAATCCGCTCGATAGACTAGCCGCCCCGGCGCTCTCACCGCAGGATGCCCTAGCCGCCGCCATCGCGGGCAACGCGTATGCCGCGCCGACGGAGATGCTGGCGGGTGCCGTGCATGCCGACGAGATTGAGCGCACCTACGGTCCGCTCACCTGTAAGGCGCTGCCGGCACTCATGGAGTGGCTGGCCCTGCGCTCCGACTTGGATTCCCTGGCCGGCGAGACGCATGCCATCACCATGATGACCATCCACTCCGCCAAGGGCCTGGAGTTCCCGGCGGTGTTCGTGGCCGGCATGGAGGAGGGCATCTTCCCGCACGTGCACGACTTTGGCGGCAGCGATGACCCGGGTAAGCTTGAGGAGGAGCGTCGCCTGGCCTACGTCGCCATCACGCGCGCCCGTAAGCGCCTGTTCTTGACCTATGCGGCCACGCGTCGCACCTACGGCTCGACCTCTGCCAACCCGCGCTCGCGCTTCCTCAACGAGATTCCGTTTGAGGATATCGAGTTTAGCGGTATCGGTTCTGCCGGTTTTGAGGGCACGGGCTGGGAGAAGCGCGGCGACCGTCGCGGCACCTTTGGCTCGGGCATGGGTTCGGATATGTACGGCGGCAAGGTATTTGGTTCGCATACGCGCTCGACTGGCGGTTCCGGTTCGCGCGGCGGATCGAGCTTTGACGATTTCTTTGGCGGTAGCAGCTACGGGACCGAGCGCCATCGTGGGGTCTCGCCCGACGCTGGCCGTGTTGCCTCGACCTTTGGCTCGGGCGCACCGCGAGCCAAAAAGCCCTCGTCCAAGGTGTCCCCGACGGTGGAGCGCAAGGTCGATCGCGCCAGCGCATCGCAGGACTTTGCCGCAGGCGATACCGTGAGCCATAAGACTTTTGGCACGGGTACCGTGATTTCGGTCGCCGGAGACATGATCGAGGTTCAATTCGAAAAGACCGGCCAGACCAAAAAGCTAATGAAGGGCTTTGCTCCGATCGTCAAGCTGTCGTGATCCTGGCGGACCTGGGCGGGCGTATAGGGCAACATCGCCTGCTCGGGCAGTCCTGCGCAAGACGGAGAGCACATTAAGTGCTCTCCTTTGCGTGCGGAACTCGCGATCGATGTTGCCCTATACGCCCGCCCAGGTCCTTGGGTAACGTTGCTGGACGAACGTCGCTTTGTTCGTTCGCTTTTTGATCTGGAGAGCCGGGTGGGCTGAATACTTAGACATGGCAAGGGGCTCCCCCGTTGAAGAACGGGGGAGCCCCTTGTTGCGTTTGGGTTGTTGGTGCGACCTACAGGTGGCTGATGATCAGTTCCATCTTGCCTTCGAGGTCGATGGAGCTGACGGTGCTCGGGGCCAGCAGGTGGCTTCCCTTGTGGACGGGGTCGCCGCAGACGGTGCCTTCGCCGTCGATGAGCGACAGACACATGAAGGGCCAGCGCTGGTCGAGGGTTTTGCTGCCGTCGACGCGCACACGATCGACGGTGTAGCAGGAGTTAGACTCGAGCTCGGTCACGCCGTTCACCTCGGGCGCGGTCACCGTGCCGTCGGTCGGAGCCTGGGCATCAAAGTCGATGCAGTCGAGGCTCTGCTCAATGTGCAGTGGGCGCAGCTTGCCGTCGGTGCCGGGACGGTCGTAGTCGTACAGGCGATACGTCACGTCGCTCGACTGCTGCGTCTCCAAAATGAGCGTGCCGGTCTTGATGGCGTGCACGGTACCGGAATCAATCTGGAAAAAGTCGCCCTTGTGGATCGGCAGTACGTTGAGCATGTCGTCCCAGCGGCCGTCCTCGATCATCTGCGCGGCCTCGGCGCGGTCGTGCGCGCGCTGGCCGACAATGATCGTGGCACCGGGCTCGCAGTCCAGCACATACCAGCACTCGGTTTTGCCCAGGCTGCCGTTCTCGTGCTTGGCGGCGTACTCGTCGTTGGGATGAATCTGGATCGAAAGGTCGTCCTTGGCGTCCAGAATCTTAATGAGCAGTGGGAACTCCTTGCCCTCGCAGTTGCCAAAGAGCTCGCGGTGCTCGGCCCACAGCCACGACAGCGTGTGGCCTGCATACGGGCCTTCCGCAATCTGGCAGTCGCCGTTGGGGTGGGCCGAGATGGCCCAGCACTCACCGATGGGTCCATCGGGAATGTCGTAGCCAAATACGGTTTCGAGCTGGCGACCGCCCCAGATCTTCTCGTGGAAGATCGGCGTCAGCTTAATCAAATCGGACATGTTCATACCCCCATTGTGTTGCGCGGGCGCTGCACAAAACAGCTCAAAGCGAGCGCCCGGATGACTACAAAAACCTATGCCAACGTTACGTTGTGCAACTCAAAGCGGTCGCCAACGTTGCGCGAGACCGAATACTCAAAGGCGGCGCCGCTGTCCAAAAAGCCAATCTGGGTGAGCTCGAGCAGGGGAGAGCCAGGCTTGGTGTCCAAGCGCTCGGCTTCTTCCTCGGTTGCTGCCACGGCGCGAATGGTACGGTGGAAGCTCGAAATCTTCAGCCCACATTGCTCGCGGATGAAGTGGTAGACCGATCCGTACAGGTCCTTCTTTTTAAGGCCTGGAATCAGCTCGAGGGGCATGTAGGTGTACTCGATAACGATGGGCTTCTCATCGGCCTGACGCACGCGCACGATGTGATAGGCAAAGTCATCCTCGGCAATTCCCAGCTGGGCTGCGATGTCCGCTGGTGGATTAACAATCGAGAAATCGTAGACCACCGAGGTCACCTTCTCCCCGCGGTGCTCATACGAAAAGCCCTGGGCACGGTCGTTTTTGCCCTGGAAAAACGCCTGACCGGGAAGTCCCGCCGTGTCCTTAACGTAGGTACCCGATCCGCGTCGGCTGGTAATAAGACCTTCCTCGGTGATTTGCTCGATAGCTCGTTTGACGGTGATTTTGGAAACGCTATAGAGCTCGCAGAACTCAACGACGGTGGGAAGCTTGTCGCCCGGTTTAAGAGTGCCATCCTCGAGGCTTCGACGAATATCTGCAGCTATCGCCTCGTATTTGGGAATCATTGAACCTCCTTTCCGACATATATCAATACGCAAGTAAGTATAACCCTTAACAAGGCACCCATATAACCTTTATCTAAGAAGCTCGAGAAAGAAAAAAGAAAAAGACGCTTTACTTTTAGAATTAGAGCGCTATAGTTTAAGCAACGAACGGAATCTTTCCGCAGAACAGGATCGACCGTTTGGGGACGGTTTTGTTTTGGCGGGTTGGATATCGGTATGACCGGTGCGCGCCCGCGCCGGATAACCTGCCAAAGCAAACCCGTCTCCAACCGGAAGCTCTAGAACACGAAAGCGAGGACTTTGATGGCACAGTATCAGCTGCCCAACGACTTCTTCTTTGGCGCTGCTATGTCCGGCCCGCAGACTGAGGGTCAGTGGAACCAGGGCGGCAAGCTCGAGAACCTGTGGGATACCTGGTCCATCCAGGATCTGGGCTCGTTCTACAACTGCGTTGGCTCTTACGCCGGCAATGACTTTATGGCCAAGTACCAGGAAGACCTTCGCATTTTGAAGGACTTGGGCCTGGATACCTATCGCACTTCCATCCAGTGGAGCCGTCTGCTCGATGCCGACGGCAACCTCAACGAGGAAGGCGCCGCGTGGTATCACGAGTTGTTCCGCGCCTCTCGCGAAGCCGGCCTGGAGCCGTTTGTCAACTTGTACCACTTTGACATGCCCACCTACCTCTTTAACCGTGGCGGCTGGGAGAGCCGTGAGGTTGTCGAGGCTTACGCACATTACGCCGACGTCGCCTTCCACGAGTTTGGCCAGGAGATTAAGTACTGGTTCACCTTTAACGAGCCCATCGTCGAGCCCGAGCAGCGCTATCAGGAGGGCGTGTGGTTCCCGCAGCTCCACGACTTCAACCGCGCCCGCACCGTGCAGTATCACATCTCGCTGGCGCACGCGCTGGCCGTGGCCAACTATCGTCGCGCCTATGACGAGGGCGCTATTCGCGCCGATGCCAAGATCGGCATGATCAACTGCTTTACCCCGGTCTACACCAAGGAGAACCCCAGCGAGGCGGACCTCGAGGCCGTGCGCATGACCAGCGGCATCAACAACCGCTGGTGGCTCGACCTCATCACCAAGGGCGAGCTTCCTGCCGACGTGCTCGACAGCCTGGCCGAGGGCGGCGTTAAGCTCCCGTTCCGCGCCGGCGACCAAGAGATCCTCAAGCAGGGTGTTGTCGACTGGCTAGGCTGCAACTACTACCACCCCACGCGTGTTCAGGCGCCGGCGAGCAAGGTCGACCAGTACGGCCTGCCGCACTTTGCCGACGAGTACGTATGGCCCGACGCCGTTATGAACGAGAGCCGCGGCTGGGAGATCTACCCGCAGGGCCTCTACGACTTTGGCATGGACTGCGCTAAGAACTACCCCGATCTTGAGTGGTTCGTTTCCGAGAACGGCATCGGCATCATGGACGAATACAAGAACCGTGACGCCGAAGGAACCATCCAGGATGACTACCGCGTCGACTTTGTACGTCAGCACCTGGAGTGGGTGGCCAAGGCCATCGACGAGGGCGCCAAGTGCCGGGGCTATCACTACTGGGCCGTCATCGATAACTGGTCTTGGGCCAATGCCTTTAAGAATCGTTACGGCTTTGTCGAGGTCGATCTCATGGACGGCTACAAGCGCCGCCTTAAGAAGTCGGCGGCCTGGCTCAAACAGGTCGCCACGACCCACGTGGTTGATTAGCGACCGGGCGAACGCCCAGACCGCGCGCCGCCGCGCGCAACACATGGCACATCTGGTGGCAGAGGGCGACAGACCACCGTGCGCATAGGAAAAGGCCGGATTTGAAAGTTAGGAGCAATCATGGCCAGTGACAACGGAAAGAGCTTCCTCGACAAGTTTGCCGAGGTCTCTGCGAAGGTGGGAAACCAGGTTCACCTGCGTTCCCTGCGTGACGCCTTCGCGACCATCACGCCGCTCTATATCCTTGCGGGTATCGCGGTTCTTATTAACAACGTCGTGTTCCCTCTGTTCCCGCTCGATGCGGCGGGCCTTGCCAACCTTCAGACGTGGGGCTCGGCAATTACGCTGGGCACCCTCAACGTCTCTGCCATTATCTTGGCCGGATTGATTGGCTACAGCCTCGCCAAGAACAAGCGTTTCGATAACCCGCTCGCTTGCGTGGTCGTCGCCATCTCTGCCTTCGTCATCATGATGCCGCAGCAGATCACCGCCTCGCTTGCCGCCACGAGCCCACTGCTCACCGACAAGATCACCTCCGCCGAGGTCACGGGCGCCCTTTCGACTGCCAACACCGGCACCAACGGTCTGTTCTCGGCTATTATCATCGCCCTGCTTTCCGTCTCGCTCTTCATCAAGATTTCTGGCGTCGAGAAGCTCAAGGTTAAGCTGGGCGAGGGCGTGCCTCCCGCGGTCTCCAACTCCTTCAACGTCATGATCCCGATGCTGCTCAACCTCGCGATCTTCGCTCTTGCCGCAGCCCTGCTCGCCGTGTGCGCCGGCACCGATCTGTGCACCATCATCTCCACGTGCATCTCCAACCCGCTCAAGAGCATCATGAACGCCGGTCCGTGGGCTGTTATCCTCATCTACACCCTTGCTAACCTGCTGTTCTGCGTCGGTATTCACCAGTCCACCATCTCTGGCGCTACCGTCGAGCCGATCCTGACCATGCTCATCGTCGACAACATGGCTACCTTTGCCGCCGGTGGCACCATCCAGCCCGATCACTACATGAACATGCAGATCGTTAACAGCTTCGCCCTCATCGGCGGCTCGGGCTGCACCCTCATGCTTCTGCTCGACACGCTCCTGTTCTCCAAGAACAAGGCTTCCGAGACCGTTTCCAAGATGGCTATCCTGCCTGGTCTGTTCAACATCAACGAGCCGGTTATCTACGGTTACCCCATCGTGTACAACCTGCCGCTCATGATCCCGTTCGTCCTTCTTCCCGATCTGTTCATCGGCATCACCTATGGCCTTACCTGCGCAGGCATCATCAGCCCCTGCATCGCCCAGGTGCCCTGGACCATGCCTCCCGTCATCAATGCCCTGCTCGCTACGGGCTTTGACTGGCGCGCCGGCGTGTGGCAGGCTCTCGAGATTGTCATTGGCATGGCCGTCTACCTGCCCTTTATGAAGATTTCCGAGAAGGCAATCGCCAAGCAGGAGGCTCTCGCCGAGTAGAACGCCTAACGTTCGTCCCTTTCACCTTTGCGGGCGCCGGTACGCGGTGCCGGTGCCCGCGGCTCTCTCCCTTGCGTAAAGATACAGGGGAGCGGGCACAATAGCCGCAAGGAATACAACCAGTTGTCGTCTGCGCGCCGCGCAGTTATAAGGAGGAAACCATGAAGAAGATCATGCTCTGCTGCAATGCCGGCATGTCCACGAGCCTGCTGGTCCAGAAGATGCAGGCCGAGGTTGCAAACCGTGGTCTGGATATTGAGGTCGAGGCTCGTCCCATGAACGAGGCCCACGATCACCTGGACGAGTGCGACATGTTGCTGCTTGGTCCGCAGATCGGCTACACCAAGGGCGATTTTGAGAAGGAGGCCGCCGGTCGTTTTCCGGTCGAGGTCATCAACATGGTCGACTACGGCCGCATGAACGCTGCCGGCATCATCGACCACTGCGTCAGCGTGATGGGCTAGGTGCTCCGCATGGAGGATATGAACGAACTGCAGATGACCTGCTTCGAGATCATCAGCTACGTCGGTACCGCCAAGAGCATGTACATCAATGCCGTGCAAAAGGCCAAGGAGGGCGATTTTGACGCCGCCGAGGAGCTTATCAAGCAGGGCGACGAGGCCTATAACGGTGGCCACGATGTTCACATGGGGCTTCTGAAGAAGGAGGCCAACGGCGAGCGTAACGGCGAGGCCCCGTTGATTCTGCTGCATGCCGAGGACCAGATGGCCGGTACCGAGACCATGCGCGTCATGGCGACGGAGCTCATCGAGGTTCACAAGCAGCTGCAGGCACTTAAGGCCTAGCCGGCGTTATCGCCGCGATGGGCCGTGCGGTCCAACAGACAACACAGTCCCTTTGACGGGCGCCGGGAGTCTCCGCCTCCCGGCGCCTTTATATTTGGGGAAGGTCTTGCGCGACCTATTAAGCGACCATTCGCGTTTCCCCAGATAAAGCCTGCCAAAACAAACCTGTCCCTTTTTGGTAGGTTTTTGCCTTGGGAGCGGTACCATACAGGCAATGTTTAAACGAGAAAGGTGGGCTCCCATGGAACCTAAGCAGTACTACATCGGCATCGACGTCGGCGGCACCTCGGTTAAGGAGGGCCTGTTCGACGAGGACGGCAACCTGCTTGCCAAGGCCAGCGTGCCCACGCCTCCCATCGTTGACGCTGCGGGCTTTGCCGCGGTGACCGAGGCTATCGACCAGGTGGTCGCCAAGGCGCAGATTCCGCGTGCCTTTGTGGCGGGCATTGGCCTGGCCGTTCCGTGCCCCATCCCGGCATCGGGCGATGCCAAGGTCAAGGCCAACATTGCCATTAACCTGCCCGAGCTGAGGATCGCCATTCAAAAGCACTGCCCCGACGCGGTCGTTAAGTACGAGAACGATGCCAACGCCGCTGCCATGGGCGAGGCCTGGCTCGGTTCTGCCAAGGGCGTGCAGAACGTCGTGATGGTCACCATCGGTACCGGCGTGGGCGGCGGCGTAATCGTCAACGGCGACGTGGTATCGGGCGTTGTGGGTGCCGGCGGCGAGATTGGCCACATGTGCCTGAACCCGGCTGAGGAGCGCACCTGCGGCTGTGGCGGCCATGGCCATCTGGAGCAGTATTCCAGCGCCACTGGCGTGGTGAGCAACTACCTTGCTGAGTGCAAGAAGGCGGGCGTCGAGCCCATCGAGCTCACCGGGCCTTCTGATTCCAAGGACGTGTTCCAGGCCTGCCGCGAGGGTGACAAGCTCGCGCTGGCAGCTGCTGATACCATGGCCGACTATCTCGGCCGTGCCCTGGCGCTTATTGCTAACGTGGTTGACCCCGAGATATTCCTGATCGGTGGCGGCGCGTCCGCTTCGGCCGATGTCTACCTCGACAAGGTCCGCGAGCACTTCCAGCGCTACGCGCTTTCCGCCTCGCGCGAGACGCCCATCAAGGTCGCTTCGCTCGGCAACGACGCCGGCATCATCGGCGCCGCCTACGTAGCCCTGCGCGCCGCCGGTAAATAGCTGGTGCAAGGGGGTCAGGTTACTTTGCACCAACACGGTGCAAAAGGGACAGTCTTGGCCCCATGCCTGCCCCAAAATATGCCGTGACCCTTCCGTCTGCGAAGGCTCGGCATCGGCGTGCTACCATAGCTACGTCCAAGTACACATATCAAGTGGAGGATATCCATGGCAAACGTTCTTGTCTTTGGTCACCAGAACCCCGATAACGACGCCATCATGAGCGCCGTCGTCCTGTCCCAGCTGCTCAACCAGGTTGAGTATGCCGGCAACACCTACGAGGCCTGCGCCCTTGGTCAGCTTCCGGCCGAGTCCGCCAAGCTGCTCGCCGACGCCGGCATCGCCGAGCCCCGCGTGATCGAGTCCGTCGAGGCCGGTCAGCTCGTCGTCCTCACCGACCACAACGAGTCTGCCCAGTCCGTCGCCGGCCTTAAGGACGCCACGGTCTTTGGCGTTGTCGATCATCACCGCATCGGCGACTTCGAGACCGCCGGCCCGCTGCACTACATCTGCCTGCCCTGGGGCTCCAGCTGCACCATCGTCACCAAGCTCGCCGGCGTGCTCGGCGTTGAGCTTTCCGACGTCCAGGCTAAGCTGCTGCTCTCGGCCATGATGACCGACACGCTCATGCTCAAGAGCCCCACCACCACCGATGTCGACCGCGCCGTCGCCGCCAAGCTCGGCGAGCAGGTGGGCGTCGACCCGGTCAAGTTTGGCATGGAGGTCTTCCTCACCCGTCCGTCCGGCTCCTTTACCGCTGCCGAGATGGTCGGCAACGACATCAAGATGTTCGAGCCCGCCGGCAAGAAGCTGCTCATCGGCCAGTACGAGACTGTCGACAAGACCCGCGCACTCGGCATGATCGACGAGATTCGCGAGGCCATGCGCGCCTACGCTGCCGAGAAGGGCGCTGACGGCATTGTCCTGTGCATCACCGACATCATGGAGGAGGGCTCGCAGGTCCTGCTCGAGGGCGAGACCGAGGCCGCTCAGAAGGGCCTGGGCATTGCCGACGAGCACGACGGCGTCTGGATGCCGGGCGTCCTCTCCCGTAAGAAGCAGGTCGCTGCCCCCATCATGGCCGCCTGCTAGGTTTAGTTCACTAAACGCCACGACCGGATCGCGGACGCCCCGCGCTCCGGTCGTTTTTTGTGCATGGCGCCGCGTCGTCTCTTGGACAGGCGTGCCCGTGCCGTTGGGCAAATAATGTTCAACCTGTGGTTCCGCTTTTCGGCCACGCCTGCGTGCTTGTCGTGCAGGGTAGGCTAGATGCAAGCGTAATACGTTAGAGCGCGGCGCCGCCACTTGGGCGGGCCGTGCTTTTTTAAGACGGGAGCCTTCCCGTGAAAGGAGCCGCCCATGGCAGCACCCGAGCAGCTGTTCAACGTCCGTGAGCGCAAGCGTTTTGAGCGTCACGACATCTGGGAGCGCATCGCCGAGAACGGCACGATTTCCGCCGCCGTCATGGTCTTCGCCGCCATCGCCGCCGTCATTTGCGCCAATACCGATGCCTACGAGGCCATCCATCACTTTTTGGAGACCCCGCTGTATGTGGGTCTGGGCAACCTTACGGCCGGTCTCACCGTTGAGCTTTTCGTCAACGACTTTCTCATGGCGATTTTCTTTTTGTTGGTGGGTATTGAGCTTAAGTACGAGATGACGGTCGGCGAGCTCAAGAATCCGCGTCAGGCCATGCTTCCCATGCTGGCGGCCGTGGGTGGCGTCGTCGTTCCCGCCTGCATCTACCTGATCTTTAACCATGCCGGCGCCCGCAACGGTTGGGCCATCCCCATGGCAACCGATATTGCCTTTGCGCTGGGCGTGCTGTCGCTTTTGGGCAACCGCGTGCCCAACGGCGTGCGCGTGTTCTTCTCGACGCTCGCCATCGCCGACGACCTTATCTCCATCGCCGCCATCGCCATCTTCTACGGTCAGAGCCCCAATCCGTTTTGGTTGGGCGCCGCTGCGCTTGTGACCTGCGCGCTCGTGTGGCTCAACAAGACGCAGCATTACCGCCTTGCCCCGTATTCGGTACTGGGTCTGCTGTTGTGGTTCTGCATGTTCAAGAGTGGCGTACATGCCACGCTCGCCGGCGTCATCCTGGCCTTCACCATTCCGGCCAAGTGCGGCGTTAAGCTCGATAGCCTCACCGATTGGCTGGGCGAGTGCCTGCCGCTGCTCGACGACCGCTACGACGACGAGGCACACATCCTGGGCCAGCATGACTTTACCGTCTCGACCACCAAGGTCGAGCGCGTCATGCACCGCGTGACCCCGCCGCTCATCCGCATGGAGCGTCTGATCTCCACGCCGGTCAACTTTGTGATCCTGCCGATCTTCGCGTTCGTCAACGCACAGGTTCGCCTGGTGGGCGTGGATATGAGCACACTGCTCACCGACCCGGTGACGCTCGGTGTGTACTTTGGCATGCTGCTGGGCAAGCCGATCGGCATCTTTGGCATGACGTTCGCCTTGGTCAAGCTCAAGGCCTGCGAGCTGCCGCACAACGTCAACTGGCACATGATTGCCGGCGTGGGTATTCTGGGCGGTATCGGCTTTACCATGTCGATTCTCATCAGCGGTCTTGCCTTCCCGACGGCCCAGTTTGAGGTTCTTGCTGCCAAGGCTGCCATTCTTGCCGGTTCGGTCACCGCTGCCGTGCTCGGCATGATCTACATGAGCGTGGTCTGCAAACACCCCGCGTCCAAGGGCGAGTAAAAGCACATACAAGTTTGAAAACGCCGCCTGTGAACACCATCACAGGCGGCGTTTTAGTCATTGGGGACGTTCTTAAATGACTAGTCGAGAGGGACACTCTTTGCGAGCGGCCGAAAAGGACCGTCCCAAACTGCCGGCACTTGGGGAGTGTCCCCAAGTGCCACATGCCATCTGGGAAGACTGTCCCCAACAACTAGTCGTTTAAGAACGTCCCCAATGACTAGGGCTATTCCACCGTTCCGTAGACGGCGCCCCAGCCGTGGGCGGCCAAGGCGGAGTTGAGCTGGTCGCAAAGTGACTGGCGGTCGTAATAGCCGGGCGGTAGCAGGTTGACGATTTCCATGAGATCGGGCGCCAGGTCCAAGATTTCGGCCTGTACGATCAGATCCAGGCGGTCGATGGCGTGGCGGTCGTAAAACAGCCCATCGACCAGGCGCTGTAGGTCGCCGAATTCCTCGGCTTGGAACGATCCGTACTCCATAGTGCCTCCTTGGGCGCCCCATGCCGGCATGCGCGGCGATTCGTAATTTATTGCGATGGACTTAATCTATCACGGCTTCATACCGTTGCGGCGGTAGCGGTCTATACTTAGACGAACTGCAACGTACCGCTTCGCGAAAGGTCGCACCCATGCAGACGATCTACCAGAAGATGGAAACCACCGAACTCGATGCCGCCATCGAGGCGCTCAAGGCCGAGGTCGCCGAGGTCAAGGCCAAGGGCCTGGCGCTCGACATGGCCCGCGGCAAGCCGTCGCCCTCCCAGGTGGACATCTCTCGACCCATGCTCGATATCCTCAATGCCGATGCCGATCTGCACGACGGCAATGTCGACTGCTCCAACTACGGCTGCTTTGAGGGCATTCCCTCGGCACGCAAGCTGGCGGGGGAGTTCCTGGGTTGCCCCGCCGAGCAGACGCTCGTGCTGGGTTCGTCGAGCTTGCTGATCGAGCACGATATCGCCGGTATGTTCTGGCGTTGCGGCTCGTGTGGTAGCGATCCTTGGGAGGCTTACGAGGCAGCGCACGACGGCAAGAAGGTCAAGTTCCTGTGCCCGGTTCCCGGCTACGATCGCCACTTTGGCATTACCGCCGACTTGGGTATCGAGAACGTTCCCGTCGCGATGACCGACAACGGCCCCGATATGGACGAGATCGAGCGCCTCGTTGCCGCCGACGATTCCATCAAGGGCATCTGGTGCGTGCCCAAGTATTCCAACCCCACGGGTATCACCTTTAGCGAGGACACCGTGCGCCGCCTGGTCGAGATGCACACGGCCGCGCCCGATTTCCGCATCTTCTGGGACAACGCCTACTGCGTGCACGACCTGTACGACGAGACCGACGAGCTCGCCAACATCTTTGATCTTGCCCGCGCGGCGGGCACCGAGGACCGCGTGGTGGCATTCGCCTCGACGTCCAAGATCACCTTCCCGGGTGCCGGTATCGGCTTTATCGGTGCGAGCCCCGCGGTTATTGCGGAGTTCTCCAAGCGCCTGAAGGCCGGCCTCATCAGTGCCGACAAGCTCAACCAGCTGCGTCACGTGCGCTTCCTTCCCACCATCGAGGCGGTCAAGGAGCACATGAAAAAGCATGCCGAGTTCCTGCGCCCGCGCTTTGAGGCTGTCGAGCGCAAGCTCACCGAGGGCTTGGGCGACACGGGCTGCGCCACCTGGACGCACCCCCGCGGCGGCTACTTTGTAAGCTTCGATGGTCCCGAGGGTTCAGCCCAGAAGGTCGCCGCGCTCTGCGCCGACCTGGGCGTCAAGCTCACGCCGGCTGGTGCCACCTGGCCTTATGGCAAGGACCCGCGCGACACCAACATCCGCATCGCGCCGAGCTATCCCACGGTCGAGGACCTGGAGGCCGCGCTCGATGTGCTGGTGCTGGCCGTCAAGCTTGTCGCTGCCGAGCTTGCGCGTGCCGAGCGCGCCTAACGCGCGGCTTCCCGTACTATCCGCACTTTCGATACGTAAAGGAGCGTATACATGGATTTGGGTATTTCCACCAACCCCACGCCAGAGCTCTACACCATTAAGGTAACCGGTGAGATCGATATCTCTAACGCCGATAGCCTGCGCAATGCCATCGACCTGGCGCTCGAGCAGCCCACTGAGGTCGTTGAGCTCGATTTTGCCCAGGTGAGCTACATCGATTCGACGGGCATTGGCGTGCTCGTGGGCGCCGCACACCACGCGGTCGACCACGGCAAGCGCTTTAGCTGCACCAATGTGCAGCCCCCGGTGATGCGTGTGGTTCAGCTGTTGGGTGTCGACCAGGAGATTTCGATCACCGCTGCATAATCTTTGCCCCCAAAAGGGCGTGCCGTTTGGCATATGTTTGTGATGCGCTCGGACGTTTTGGCGTCCGGGCGCTATACTTGACCGAATGAATAGACGAGTTCCGGCCGAATGGCGCGGTGCGGGCTCGACTCACATCGAGCCTTGGAGGTATGTGTGTTTGGTATTGGAGAGGGTGAGCTCGCGATCATCGTGGTCTTCGGCTTTTTGCTGTTTGGCCCGGATAAGCTCCCGCAGATGGGCCGTACAATCGGCCGTGCCATCCGTCAGTTCCGCGAGACGCAGGAAAAGATGACGGCCGTTGTTCAGTCCGAGATCATCGATCCGGTAAGCGAGGCCGCTTCGGCACCGGTCAAGCCCAAGAAGACTGCCGTCGATGACGATTCCGATGCGGACGAGGATGCCGCCGAGACGGCAGCGCCCGCCAAGAAGGAGACCTTTGCCGAGCGCCGTGCCCGCCTTGCTGCCGAGAAGGCCGCGAGCGAGGCTGCCGCCGAGGGCGAGGGTGCTGCTGAGGAGCCTGCGACCGAGGGCGCCG
>CABQAK010000040.1 GCA_902462065.1 uncultured Collinsella sp. | reverse complement strand
GGGGATCCGGGGGCGGGACGGGGCTTCTCTCCGAAACATTCCGCAGGACGCAAAGAGGCTCCGCAGCGCGAAGCGCGATGCGGAGCCTCTTTGCATGTCCGAGGACGTTTCGGAGAGAAGCCCCGTCCCGCCCCCGGATTCCCGGTGGGAGTTCTAGACCTTGTCGGCCTTAGTACATACCGCCGCCCTGCTGACCAGCGGTGGCAGCAGCGATAGCGTCCTCAAGCTGAGTGTTCTTGGGCACATCGGAGACGGTGGCCTCGGTGATGAGGATCAGGCTGGCGACAGAAGCAGCGTTCTGCAGGGTGACGCGGCTGACCTTGACGGGGTCGAGGACGCCCATCTCAATCATGTCGCCCCACTCGCCGTTGGCAGAGTTGAGACCCTGGCCGGCGGGCAGCTCGGCAACCTTGTCGACCACGACAGCGCCCTCAAAACCAGCGTTCTTGGCGATGGTAGCGACCGGAGCGGTCAGAGCCTTCTTGACGATGTCGACACCGATCTTCTCCTCGGGGTCGTCAAGCTCAACGGCGTCGAGCGCAGGAGCAGCGTCCATGAAGGCGACGCCGCCGCCAGCGACAATGCCCTCCTCGACAGCAGCGCGGGTAGCCTGCAGGGCGTCCTCGACGCGATGCTTGATCTCCTTGAGCTCGGACTCGGTAGCAGCGCCGACCTTGATGACGGCAACGCCACCGGAGAGCTTGGCCAGGCGCTCCTGGAGCTTCTCACGGTCGAAGTCAGAGGTGGTGTTCTCCATCTCACCCTTGATCTGGGCGATACGAGCGTCGATGGCCTCCTTGGAGCCAGCGCCGCCGACGACGACGGTGTTGTCCTTGGAGATGGTGACGGACTTAGCGGTACCGAGCATATCGGCGGTGATGTCAGCGACCTTCACGCCCAGCTCGTCCAGGGCAGCCTGGCCACCGGTGAGGACGGCGATGTCCTCGAGGATGCGCTTGCGGCGATCACCGTAGCCCGGGGCCTTAACGGCGCAGACGTTGAGGGCGCCACGGATCTTGTTGAGGACCAGGGTAGGCAGAGCCTCGCCGTCGATGTCCTCAGCGATGATGAGCAGGCCACGGCCAGCGCGCTGGACAGCCTCGAGAACGGGCATGATGTCCTGAACGCTGGAGATCTTCTGGTCGGTGATGAGGATGTACGGATCCTTCATCACGGCCTCCATGCGGTCGTTATCCGTGACGAAGTAAGCGGAGACATAGCCCTTGTCGAACTGCATGCCCTCAACGGTGTCGATGGTGATGTCGAACGTCTGGGAATCCTCGACGGTAATGACGCCGTCCTTGCCCACGACCTCCATGGCCTCGGCGATCTTCTCGCCGACCTCGGGGTCACCGGCAGAGATGGTACCGACGGAAGCGATCTGCTCCTTGGTCTCGACCGGCTTGGCCTGCTTCTTCATCTCGGCGACGGCGGCGTTGACGGCCTTGTCGATGCCGCGACGGATGGCCAGCGGGTTGGCGCCAGCAGCAACGTTGCGCAGACCGTCGTTGACGATGGCCTGAGCGAGCAGGGTTGCGGTGGTGGTGCCGTCACCCACGGTGTCGTTGGTCTTGGTGGCGACCTCCTTCACCAGCTGAGCGCCCATGTTCTCGATGTTGTCCTCGAGCTCGATCTCCTTGGCGACGGAAACGCCGTCGTTGGTGATGGTCGGGGCACCGAACGTGCGCTGCAGCGCAACGTAGCGACCCTTGGGGCCCATGGTGACGGTAACGGCGTCGGCCAGAGTGTTGACGCCCTTGGCGAGCTTAGCGCGGGCATCGGTGTTGAACGTAATGTTCTTTGCCATGGTAGGTAATCCTCCAAAAGAAATGTGACTCGCGTCGCCGCTTCCGAGTCCTATGCGGCGGGCGCGTTCAAAGACGAATCAGAGATTCTGACGAGACTAGGCCTCGACGACGGCGTAGATGTCGTCGGCGCGCATCAGCAGATACTTCTCGCCGTCGACCTTGACCTCGTTGCCACCGAACTTACCGTAGATGACAACGTCGCCAACCTTGACGTCCATGGGGATGCGCTCACCCTTGTCGTTGACCTTGCCGGCGCCAACGGCAACGATGGTGCCACGCTGCGGCTTCTCCTGAGCGTTGCTGGCGATATACAGACCAGAAGCGGTCTTCTGCTCGGCCTCGTCGGGCTTGACCAGAACACGATCTGCAAGCGGCTTCAAAGACGACATGCTTGTCTCCTCCTTTTTGGGCCGCGCGGTTATACCACGCGAATTAACCCTTTTTGTTTGCGTACGCGTTGAATGGTACCCACGAATGGCGGGTTATACAACACGGAGTCAAAAAATCTTATTTTTTGGCACTTAGATTTTCTGAATGCCGGGGGATAACTTAGCGGTGGCTCCCGTGTGGCTCCGGAGGGGCGGGGCATAAGGTTTCCTGCTCGGGCAGTCCTGCTCGCGCGAAGGCCACATTAAGTGGCCTTCGGCTCGTGCGGAACTCGCGATAAACCTTATGCCCCGCCCCTCCGGAGCCACACGGGAGGCAGGTTAACTAATTCGAGCCCGGCATTCAGAAAAGTCAGTGCAGCAAAATGGCGATGCGGATAGGAACGTGGGCATGGTTTTCGCTGCGCGCACGGGTCCCCTGGGGAGCGCCGTGCATTTTTGGGAGTATTCAGCAAGCCAGGACGACTGTATACGCGCCGGACACACCATATTGGTCCCAAGGACGCCTTCGACCGGCGATTTGAGTCGGCAGGCAAACCCCGCCAGGACAAAAAGGCATGCTTCGCGCCGCGCCGGACCCCAAAATGACGTCAATCTCCGCAACGTTACTCAGCCGCAGCGGCACCGGCAGAGCTCGCGGTGCTGAATACTCCGTTTTTTGCACGGCACGGGCGGGGGTACATCAGGATCAGGAAGGATATCCCAGCCTTTTTATGCAATCTGTAATGGGAAGTATGCAAAACACCAAGAGATAGCATTGCTGGTGTCCAAATTGAGCGCGGGGCAGCAGCACCTCCGCCCCGCACCCAAATCCAACAGAGCAGGGACGCTCATGGCGGATCCCCACCAAAACGCAAACGCGGCTCGAGCGCTATCCCAAAATAGGCTGCCCGAGCCGCGCTTAACGGTACGACATGAATATTAGCGCTCGTAAATCAAGTTGCCTGCCAGGTAGGTGGCCTGAACCTTGGTGGCTTGAAGTTCTTGGGGGTCGATGGTGAGCGGGTTTTGGTCCAGGACTACCAGATCGGCGTATTTGCCGGGCTCCAAGCTGCCGAGGTTTTGCTCGTCGCCCGCTGCATAGGCGCTGCCCAGGGTGTAGTTGCGCAGGGCTGTTGCTGCATCGATGCGCTCGCTCGGCAGCCAGCCGCCCTCGGGCCAGTGGCTTTTGGGGTCCTGGCGCGTGATAGCCGTGTAGAGCACGTTCATGCTGGTAACGGGCGTGATAGGGCTGTCGGTACCGAAGGCTTGGCGAATGCCGCGCTGCTTATAGGTCGCAAACGGCCACATGATGCGGCTGCGCTCCAGGCCCAGATCGCGCTCGGGGCCGCCCGGGTCGAGCGTGATATGGCAGGGCTGGCTCGAAGCAACCACGTTGAGCTTGCGCAGGCGGTCGATGTCCTTGGGCAGGAGGTTCTCCAGGTGCTCGAGCGTGTTATGACCGTGCTGGGGCAGGCCGTACAGGTCGGCGGCCTCCTCGAAGATATCCAGCGCGGCATGAATCGCACCGTCGCCGATGACGTGGATGCGCACGGTGTGACCGCGCTCCGCGGCAGCGAGGACCAGCTTGCGCATACGCTCGGCAGGAACTGTCAGACGGCCCTGGTCGCCCGGGAAGCGCGGATTGGTATAGGGCTCGGTGAGATACGCCGTATGCTCGCTCGACACGCCGTCGAAGAACTGCTTAAAGCCTGGCGCCGAGAGCAGCGCGTTGTTCGCGTAGCGGGTCTGCAGCTCTTCCAAGCGCGACTGGTCATCCAGCAGCGTGGGGAACAGATGGGCTCGGATGCTCAGCTTGCCGGCTGCCTGCAGTTTGTCGTAGACGTCGTCGCGGATAAAGTCGCAGCCCGGCATGGGCATGAGCGACATATCGCATATCGAGGTGATGCCCTGCTCGGCCATGCGCCTCATTTGATCGGCGTAAGCGCTTGCGATGCGATCCTCGCCCAGCCATTCAAGGCAGCGCGGCAGCAGCTGCATGGCAGCCGCCTCGTGAGCGATACCCGTGAGCTCGCCGTTTGCATCCTTGTCGTAGCTGCCGCCCGCCGGAGGCTCGCTGTCGCGCGTGACGCCGAGCGCCTCGAGCGCGCGGCTGTTGAGCCAAAGCGTGTGCCCGTCGCCCGAATACATAACGCAGGGACGATCGGGGAATGCCGCATCGAGCGACGCCTTGGTAGGATGCTCGGGCGGGTCCCAACGGTAGTCGCGCCAGCCCTGCGTCACAACCCAAGCGTCATCGGGCAGGTCCTGGGAAAACTCGAGCGCATGTTGCACGAGCGCCGCCTCGGACGTGCCCATATCCATGAGCATGTACGGCGAGGAGCCAACCGAAGTATGGAAGAAATGCAGGTGCGCATCGTGAAAACCGGGGCAGATGAATTGCTCACCGTAGTCGACCACCGGCGTGACGGCAGGTGCGGCGGCGATCACGTCATCGGGCGCGCCGACTGCGACGATGCGATCGCCTGCAATGGCAATCGCCAGCTCGCGGGCGGCATCGATGCCGTCTTGGGCGGTAAAAACGTTCTTGGAGCGGATAATCCGATCGATATGTTGCATGGGCATCCCCATTTCTGGCAGGAAATTCAACACCCCCGAGTGTACTCCCCCACCCTTGTAACAAAACCCCAAGCGGCAAACGGCAACTTTACCAGCCCTAGCGGCAGGTGGCATACTGGAGAGAGCCTGTACGATTTTGCGATCAACCCAGCAAGGAGCAAATCGACCATGACGAAGACCAAGGCACAGCAGATTATGGCGGCGACCGAGGCTCGCGCGGCTGACGACGTCACCGCAGCCATCAAAGATATCGCTACCGAGTTTGAACCCTATATCATCAAGCAGCGCCGGCACTTCCATAAGCACCCGGAGCTGAGCCTTGCCGAGGAGCGCACGACCTCCGACATCGCCAACCAGCTCGACGCCATGAATATCCCCTATGAGCGTCCCCTTAAGACGGGTCTGGTGGCGACGCTTCGCGGTACCGCGCCCGATGCCTACCGCGAGAACGGCACGCCGCGCCGCCGCATCCTGCTGCGTGCCGACATCGACGCCCTGCCCGTCACCGAGCAGACCGGCGAGGAGTTCGCCAGCGTCAACGAGGGCTGCATGCACGCCTGCGGTCACGACTGCCATATCGCCATGATGCTCGGCACGCTGCAGATTCTGCGCCACATGACCGATGACATCCACGGCGAGATTCGCATCGTATTCCAGCCCAGCGAGGAAAACGGCCAGGGCGCCAAACTCATGATCGGCACCGGCGTGCTCGACGGCGTCGACGGTGCCTACGCCGCACATATCTGGAGCGAGGTCGACGCCGGCACCGTGAGCTGCGAGCCCGGCCCGCGCATGGCCAATACCGACTGGTTCCGCATCGACGTCCGCGGCACCTCATGTCACGGTGCCATGCCCCAGCGTGGACACGACGCCGTTATGGTTGCCGCCGAGATCGTCAACGCCCTGCAGACCATCGTCTCGCGCGAGATCAGCCCCTACGAGCCCGCCGTCATCACCGTCGGCGAGCTGCACGGCGGCACGGCGCGCAACGTTATCGCCGGTACAGCCTACCTCGCCGGCACGGTGCGCACCTATGGCGACAAGACGCATGAGGAAATGCCCGAGCTTATGCGCCGCATCGTGGAGCACACCGCAGCAGCACTAGGCGCCGAGGCCGAACTCACCGACTACACTATCGCCAACTACAAGGTCGAAAACGATGCCGCCTCGAGCGAGCGCTGCCGTCAAGCTGTGCTCAAGTGCCTGGGCTCCGCAGGCGAGGGCCATTACCGCGGCACGCTTTCGGGCGAGGACTTCTCGGAGTATCTGCGCCGCGTGCCAGGCGTGCTCGCCTTTGTTGGCACACGAAACCCCCAGATTGGCGCCACGTACGCCCAGCACTCCTGCTTCTATAAGATCGACGAGAGCGTGCTCGCCAAGGGCTCCATGGTAGCCGCTCAGTATGCCATCGACTTTTTGGCCGAGCCCACGCAAGAAGAGCTCGACGGCCCCACGATCGCCGCGGTTGCCGAGACCAATCCCGACCTAGCAGCCAAGCTGCGCTCTGCCAAGGCAACGGCCGCCGAGGCCCGCGACGCCATGCACGACGCCCGCACCGCCCGCCATGCCGCCATCAAGGGCATTCACGATGCCCGTGCCGCTGCTCGCCACGAGGAGAAGCATAGCGAGTAGACTGCAAGATTCTTCAAACACACATTCAAAATAATGAGAGGGCGGATGTTGGAACGAACATCCGCCCTCTCATTATTTGTCAAGCGCTATTTCTACCATTTCAACCCCGTCCCCAAATGGCAGGCGGCAGGGCTACTCGTCCTGAGGGTCCTCGTCGGAGCTTGACTCGGACGCCGGCTCAGGTGCAGGCGCCGGCTCGGGCGCAGGCTCCGGCTCGGGCGCGGGCTCAGGGTTCGACGTGGGCTCAGGCTTCGGCGTTGGCGAAGTATCCGGAGCACTGTAACCCGAAGCGGCGAACTTCTTCTCGAAGGGCAATACAAAAGTCAGGACGTCGTCCTTGTTCTCCTCGGCCCACTCGCTTGCATAACGTGCGGCCCAGTAGCCAACGGCACGGTGCTTGAGCATCTTGCCAAAGACCGTAAGAAATACGGTGACAAAAGCGACCAGCACTAGGAACAGCACGAGCGTGATGCCGCCGCCGGTAACAATTGCCTCAATACCCATAGGACGATAGTAGTAGCTATACATACCGACAGAGGCAATGGCGCCAAAGACGGCTGTCAAGATCCATGTAACAACGTTGGCGACCAAGCCCGTCAAAAACTCGGGAAGGAACGAAGCGCAGAACAGCTTGGTCTTATTGTTCTTAAAGGCCGTCCAGACCTTATCGAGCGAAAACGCGCTCTCGACGCGACCGGTCACCGCAAAGTGCATCACGGCGATGTCGGCAAACATCTTAAAGAAGACTCCCAGGACCGCCGTGGCAATCATAGCCAGGACAAGCAAGCCAAGCGAGCCAAACAGCGCGGCCTCGAGCGCATAAGAGCCGTAATACGAATACGAGCCCGCAGCGCCAATTATCACGCTCTCCACCAGCGAAAGCACTACACCAACAACGGGAATGACAGCGATAACCTCGAGCACGACCGAGATAACGCTCGAAAAGACTCCGAGGCCAAACGACGTGGAACGCATCAACGGACGATCCATGCCGTCATCGATCTTAAGCGACAGATCGCGACCCCACTCGATGCCAAAGCCAGAACCGCACACGCTCGCCACGTAGGCAGCCAAAAAGCCGATGGCAGCTGCAATACCGCCGATAACGGGAATGAACAGCACGAGCACCGACACAACGCAAATCAACGCCGGCAAAAACGCGATTTGGCATACACGCTGAAGCACGCCCGGAGTCTTGGTCATATCTTGGAACGCCTGAGCCACACAGCCCTTTGACACATTCGCCACGGGCGGTTGCGGAACGAACTGCTGGGGCTGAGACTGTCCCTGGGGGGCGGGGCCGGCGGCCTTGACCTCGGTATTAGGGGCACCGCACACGCCGCAGAACTTGTCGTTATCGCCCATGGGGGCGCCACACTGCGAACAGAACATCGAAATCATCCCTTCGTATCTAGAGCGAATCACCTGGATCGCAAACGATGTCTTTGGCATCATTATCGCCCAATATGGGGACAAATACCCCAAGATGACCGATTTGCAACGCAGGTGGCTTTATTCAATGATTCGAAGGGTATATCCGCGCTAGTTCGTGCCGCGGAAGCCCTTGCCCACGATCTCGGAGCTGTCAACGATCGTGATAAACGCATCCGGATCGATATCGCGGGTATAGCGGCGCAGTTGCACTGCCTCGCGACGGCTCAGCACACTCATGATCACCGTGACGCACTTGCCCGAGAAGGCGCCGTAGCCACGGCTGATCGTTGCCGTGCGGTTGAGATGTTTGACGATAAACTCCTCGACTTTGCGCGGTTCGGCACAAATAATCGTACAGACCTTACGAAGGTGAATGCTCTCGATGGCCTTATCGACCACGAGCGTCTTGGCAAACAGGCCAAGCACGCAGTACAGGCCGACGCGCGGGCCATACAGGAAAGCCGCGATGGTCACGATGCCGATATCGACCAGCAACAAGGCGCGTCCGATCTCGAGCGTCGTACGACGCTTGAGGATCATGGCAAGGATGTCGGTGCCGCCCGTCGAGGCGCCAATGTCAAAGACAATGGCACTGCCCAGCGCCGGCAAGATGACAGCAAAACACAGGTCGAGCCACATATCGCCCGTCATCGAAACATCCGTCGGGATGAAGAGCTCAAACAGCGAGACGTAGGCCGAAAGCGCAAACGAGGCAAAGACGCTCCAAAGGATTGCCTTGCGCTCCAAAAAGATAAAGCCCAGGATGACCAGGACCGCGTTGATAATCCACATAAAGACGCCGACGGGCAGAGTCGGGAACAGCGTGGAAAGAATGACCGACACACCCGAGGTGCCGCCGAAGGCAAAGTGATTGGGCGTTTTGAAAGCCACGATGGCAAAGGCCGTGAGGATCAGCCCCAAATTGAGCTCGGCAAAAAAGCGCGGAAAGCCTGGCTCCTGGCTGCGCTTGCGGCCGGCGCGCTCGCCACGTTCGATATCCTCGCGACCGACAACGCGCTCCATCGGCACCACCGGAGGACGATGCACCTCCTCGGCGGCACGCGACGCCGCCTCTGCCGCAGCGGCCTCAATCGCCCATGCCTTGCTTTCGGTCTCGTGTTCGTCGGCCATTACGGCAACCCCTCGTTAACAATTTGGAAACAATGCGCCCATTAGGGTAACGCGGAACGCGAAGATTGCAACCCTTAGTTAGACGAGCGGTATGACTAGATCGAGGCTATATAGAAAACGGTCGACTGCGCTTTTGCTTACGCTGTCGACCGTTTGGCGTTTTCGCAGGTAAAACCTGCCAAAATAAACCTATCCCTTATTGGTAGGTTACTCGTGCTGGCTGGTGCGGTGCTCGTACTCCTCGGGGGTGATGACATCCTCGATGCGCAGGTTGACGCCTGCCACCTCAAGGCCGGTCATCGCGGCCAGACGCTCGGTGACGCGCGCCTTAACGTCGTCAAAGATCGCAGGCGCATAGGCGCCATACTCGATGATGACCGAGATGTTGACGACCACGCGGTTGTCGTCGGTGACCTCGACCGTCACGCCCTTGGTCAGGTTCTCGGCACCAAACTGCTCCTGCACAAAGTGCATAAGGTTACCCTTCATGCCCAACACGTGCGGCACCTCGCGGGTGGCCATGGCGACGATCTTCTCGATCACGCCGTTGGAATAGGTCAGCGAGTCCTCGGACTCGTCCGCCTCCTCGTCGTCCTCGTCCGCCTCGTCTTCGGACTCGGCCTCGACGAGCGCCTCGTCCTCGAGCGTTACATCCTCCGCCTCGGCGGCGGCCTCGTTCGCCTCGAGCTCGGTATCGGCTACATCGACCTTCGTGTTAAAAGCCATGGTTCCTCCTTATGCCTGCCGCGGATGCGACAGTCGAATACATATTAGCGGCCGCTAAACAGACGGCCGAAGAAGTTGACGATACCGTTCTCGCCGTCGCGAATCTGGCCGATCACGGCGCCAATCAGCACAAAGAATGCGATGACGAGCGTGTCCCACAGGCCCAACGTAAGTACCAGCACAGCGAGGATAAAGCCTGCCACGGCGCCGAGCGTAGTGTTGGGGTGGCGCACGGCATAGCTCCAGATAGCAGCGCCCGTACCTTTGATGAGACCCATGGCCTCGTCAAAGTCGTTAGCGGCGACGTCATGCTGCTCGCCGGCCTCGGGCTTGGTGTCGGCGGTCTCGCCTGCCGGCGTAGCGTTCTGGTCGATCGTCAGGCGCGGCGTGCGGGCGGTCTTGTCTTGGTTGGTATCACTCACCGGAAACCTCCACGGTCTGGACGGTAGTCTTGGACGGCAAAAAACGGACGCGCGCGGTCGTGCCCGGCGTGCCGAGCATGGTGTCGCAGGCCTTCTCGATGCGCTGCTGCATCGCGGTGGCAAGAGAGGCAACGTCTTTATCATCGAGCGCGATGGCCTCGACCTTAAAACGAACGCGCGACTCGTCGGAGCCTTGAACGCGCGCCTCGATATGCTCAACCATCACGCGATCATCGCACTTCGCCGCGGCACGGGCGCACGAGGAAAGCGCTGCGAGGGTGACCTCGATATTGCGCTCCCCCGCCGGATGCACACAGGACGGCTCGCGACGCGCGAACATCAGGCGGAAAAACCCGATGAGCACGCCAAGTGCCACGATGGCGGCGCACACCGTAACGACGACGCGAGGCATGGTGTCACGCAACAGCAGCATAAAGCGATACGTATACGGTCCCCAGAACTGGCAGACAAGCGTGCCCAGCGCCACGATGGCGGCGGCAAGATACACGATCGCTAGGGCTCGTTTGAGTACGCGCACGCGCGCTCCCTTCAGGTTTCGGTCCACAGAATGCAAAACGATTCGCATCATTATAAAAGAGCCGGGTCCGGTGCCATACGCACGCGGATCCGGCTCATCTATTCCACGAGGCTTGCATGCTCGCTTCATTATGCCCAGATATGCGCGGCTTAACCCGCGCGGACGCTACTCCTCCTCGAGGGCAGCGATGACCTCGTCGGTCATATCCATGGTGCTGTAGACGTCCTGGACGTCGTCGAGCTCCTCGAGACGATCGATGAGGCGCTGGACCTTCTTGGCGTCGGTACCGGAGACCTCGGTCGGGGTAGTCGGGACCATGGTGGTCTCGGAGCCCTTGACCTGGATGCCCTGCTCCTCGAGTGCCTTGGAGACAGCCATGACGTCGTTGGCAGCGGTCCAGACGATCCACTCCTCGCCGGCGTCCTCGTAGTCCTCGCCACCGGCCTCGGCGATAGCCATCATGAACTCATCCTCGTCACCGGCAGCACCGTTGGCGATCATGGTCTCCTTCTTGGCGTTCTCGTCCAGGATCTCCTTGGCGACAACAATCTGGCCCTTGCGCTCAAACTGGAAGGCGACGGAGCCGGAGGTGCCCAGGTTGCCGCCAGCGTGGGAGAAGGCGGAACGGACATCGGCGGCAGTGCGGTTGCGGTTATCGGTCAGGCAGTCGACGTAGACGGCGACACCGGCAGGACCATAGCCCTCGTACACGATGTTCTCGTAGACAGCGGCGTCGGCACCCGAACCGAAGGCCTTGTCGATAGCGGACTTGATCTTGTCCTTGGGCATGGACTGAGCCTTGGCCTTGGCAACGGCAGCGGCGAGGCTGGCGTTGTTCTCGGGCAGCGGGTCGCCGCCGAGACGGGCAGCAACGGTGATGTTGCGGCTCAGCTTGGAGAAGAGGGCGGAACGCTTGGCGTCCTGCGCGCCCTTACGATGCTTGGTTGTGGCCCACTTAGAGTGTCCGGACATACGTGTCTCCTATCGGTTTCGACCTAAAGCCCAGCGCAGATGCTCGGGCAATATAAACAAACGTCGTTATGATATACCTACTGGCCTGCGAGATAAACCCCAAAATGAAGGTACCATGATGATGCAACCCTTTGGAGCAAAGTAACCTGTCCCCTTTGCACCAAATTAGGACCAGAGGAGGTCGCTGCGGGTGACGGTGGCGCCGATGGCAAAGGGCATGCAGGCGATGACTGGATACAGGTAGCGCATGTAGGTCGAGCCGTTGCAGGGACCGATCAGGCACACGGCGAGCACGCCCAGCAGCGGCACCCAAATGGCCAGCCCGCGCCACGAATGACGACGTAGCAGATAGACTACCACGGCGATCATGATCCACACATAGGTGGCCGAGCTCATGGCGAGCGAGATAAACGGGATGCGTTGTACTGCCACGCGATACAGGTTGATCAGGTGGTCGCACCAGCGCACGACCTTGCTATCGACCGGATGGAAGTCGAAGTACTTGAGGTTATCGGGCTTCGCCATGATCTCGGCACTGCGCGCCGTGCTGTAGACCCACGCATCACGGGCACTCGGATAAAAGTAGCCGTAGTAGTTATTGATGAGCGCCGAGATATAGCACTCGGGATCCTTTTTGAACATCTGGGCCCACACCTCAAAATAGGCCTTGATGTCCTCCTGCGAGGCGTACTCGTTAAAGCAATTTTTGACGGCGTCCGACTTATCCGGGTTGTAGCGGCGGCCCAGATTCTCGTACTTGAGCACACGATCGATCACGGCACGCTCCTCGTCGGTCACCAAGCCGTCGCAAGGAGCCTCCACGATGGTGCCGTCCTCCTTAACCGTGGGGTTGACGCCCGAGTTGAGGCCGTCGTGCTTTTGGACGAAACGAGCCGTCTGCTGGAACGGAATCGAGAGAATTTCGCGCTTGGAACCAGGCGTGATGTCGTGCGCCGGCATAAAGACCTTGGTGAAGTACATATTAGAGGCAAGGCAGAGTGCAAGCACCGCAAGAACTCCCACCCAGCGGAAACGCGGGATGGCGCCCGAAGGCGCAGCACCAGCCTGCTTGGCTGCACGATGGGCCACATGCGCGTCCCATGCGCAAAACGTCGCCGCGATTACGCATGCCGCCAGGGGAAACACCAGGCCGCCGTTGCGCAGAAACGTGGAACCCATGGCGCCCAGAGCGAGCAGCAGCCAGTCATGGCGCGCAAAGAGCACGGGCCTTTGTTCGCCCGCACGCTCGGCATTGGCATCGCGACGGGGCAGGCCGCATGCCACGAGCTTGACGGTCTGTACCAGCAGCACCAAAAACGCATCGGCAAAGAGCACGTCTTTGGTGAGCAGCGCCGCGTAGTTGGAGAACATGGGCATAAACACAAAGAACAGCAAGATCACGCCGCGGACCGGCAGGCTCACGCCCAGTTTGCGCAGCGACGAGATGGAATAGGCCATGCAGGCGGCCGTAATGACGAACTGAGCGCAGGTGTAGATGGCAAGACCTGCGTTAGCACTGTTGAACAGTGAAAGCCCCAGCTGGACGCACGAACCGATGATAGCCGTGTGCGCCACGGGATGATGTCCGTTGAGCAACACATTGGGATTGAGCAGACGCAGGTAGTCACTCGTGCCGTTGGGGTAGTTGAACCACTGGCGAATCTGCGCACCCGTATCTCCCATAAAAAGGCCGGGCAGCGAAGCGATGAGAGTGGGCGCCCAGGCGACCATAAGCACCAAGAAGGGCCCGGCAAAGGGATGGACCGAGAGCACGGCGTGAGCCACACGCCATACGCGGCCAAAGTGCGCTTCGGAAAACGGAATGCGCCGAGAGCTCAGCCAATCTAGACACTCAAAGGCGAGGTAGAAGGCAACGACCGCCAAGAGCATCCAGCCCGCGCCGCCTATCCAGGCGCAGATGATGCGGGCCTTGTCGCCGAGCACGATTTCGGCCGAATCGGTGAGGTCGTAGCTGCGGCCAAACACCATGCAGACGGCAAAGAACAGCGACGGAAGGATCACCGAGGGACGCCAGGCGTTGCCGCGGCCAAAGAATACGTAGCGAAACGGCAGCGTGAGCAGGCAGGCAAGCGCAAGCAGCATGACCGCGTCGGTATGGCCGGCAAACGAGAGGAGCACCTCGTAGCACACGTACAGCATGCCCGAGGCTTTGGGGTCAATCGCCAAGACTGCGTTGCTCGACACCGGGGCGGGATCGATGGAAAACGCCGTGGTCGCCAACAGCGCGAGCAAAAATGCGATGAGTGTCTGCTTGGCGGGGTAGCGCTTAAACCAGACGATGCGGGCAGCGTCGCGCGCAGCCGTTGTGGAGAGGTCGGAATCCTTCACAGTCCGAAAGCCTTTCTAGAAACCTGCCAAAAAAGGACAGGTTTATTTTGGCAGGTTTTATCTGGGAAAACGTTACGGTTCTGTCATCGTTGCCCAGCGAACCACCGCAAAGGTGCCTGTCCCCTTTGTGGTGGTCTTGATTAGGCGTCGAGGTAGATGCGCTGGGGGCGATTGCGGTGTCGGGCGAAAATGATGAGCGCCAGGCCGGCGATCACGAGCGGCAAACTCAGCAGCTGGCCCATGGTGATAACGCCTCCCAGCAGATAGCCCAGCTGGGCATCGGGCACGCGCACGAACTCAACGAGAAAGCGGACGATGCCGTACCCCATCACGAACACGCCCATAAACGTGCCCTGGGGCAGCAGCGGCTTTTTGCGGCTGAGCACCTGCAAAATACAGAAGAGCACGACGCCCTCTAGGAATGCCTCATAGAGCTGGGAAGGATGACGCGGCATATCGCCCGCGGTGCCGCCAAAGACAACACCCCAAGGCAGATCGGTCGGCTTACCCCACAGCTCGCCGTTGACGAAATTGGCACAACGGCCCAGGCACAGCGCCAGCGGAGCACCGATGACGGCAAGGTCGGCGATGGTCCAGGCGTCAAGCTTATACATGCGGCACACGATGATGCCGCCCAAGATGCCGCCCACCAGGCCGCCGTGGAAGCTCATGCCTCCCTCGTTGGTGGCAAAGATTTCGAGCGGGTGGGTCCAATAGTAGCCATCGCCGTAAAAGATGACGTAAAACAGGCGCGCGCCGATGATGAGACCAAAGACCGCGCCGACCACGACGCTCGTCAGGTCATCAATCGTAATGTCGAAGCCCCAACGACGCTGCGTGCGGTACATAACGACCGCCGTGAGCAGAGCGCCGACCACGTAGGCCAGGCCGTACCAGTAGATGGTGATGGGGCCCGCCGAGATCGCGACGGGATCAAGCATGTGGTAGAGGTCGTTGAGCATATCGATCCCCTGCTCCCTACATACAAATGCGGCCGCGGGCCTTGCGCTCGCAGCCGCATATCTGGGCGTAACGTCTATGCGGAGCGTACCGTCCGCAGCTTTCGCATCTTAGAACGGCGCGTACTCGTCGTACAGGTCCTCGGCCTCGCCGGAAACATTGACCTGCTCGACGCGGGTAACGCCGGGCACATGCTCCTTCAGGATACGCTCGATGCCCATAGACAGGGTCAGTGAGCTCATGGGGCAGCCGGCGCAGGCGCCCTGCAGCTCCAGCTTGACGACGCCCTCGTCGTCGACGCCCACATACTCCATATCGCCGCCATCGGCCTGCAGGTTGGGGCGAATCTCTTCAAGAACCTTCTTAAGCAGCTCTTCGTTAACAGCCACAGGGGCTCCTTTCTCACAATAACGCGGGCACGCCCGCGGACAGAAGCTATGTTACTACAGCCATGTACCCGCTCACGAGCCGTCCATGCGCGCAGACGCGACTTTCACGAGTAGTCAATTTGGGACGGGGCTCTTTGAGCTGCGTTCGTCGTCAGATGGCGACAACGCATATTACTGCTGAGCCTGCTCCCCGGTACCAATCTGGACATCGACGATGACCTGGCGGTAGCTAATGCCGCAGGAGTCAAGAATGCGGCGGCTGATACGGCCGTCATCGGTGTCGGCATACTTATTGTCCAGGTAGACGACCTCGCCCACGCCCACCTGCGCCAGGATCTTGGCGCAGTCGTGGCACGGGAACAGCGTAACGTAGACCGTGGAACCCTCAAGGTCTTTGAGCGAGCCACGGTAGTTGAGCACGGCGTTTGCCTCGGCATGCACCACGTAGTTGTGCTTGTCCTGCAACGGGTCATCGCTCGTTCCCCACGGGAAAAAGTCATCGTTGAGTGCCGAGGGCGTGCCGTTGTAACCCACCGAAAGGATGCGGTGGTTGGTGTTGGCGATGCACGCGCCCACCTGCGTGTTGGGGTCCTTGCTGCGGCGCTGTGCGGCAATGGCCACGCTCATAAAGAACTCGTCCCAGCTAATGACGTCGCGGCGCTTGCCCGACGCGGTTTGATGAAGATCGTCCGACATGGCAGACACCTCCGAAATCGCAATAGTTTGACCCATTGTAGCAGGTGGAAGGTAGGGGCGCTTATCCCACCAGCTCCTCGCCCTACGCGCGACGGGGCTTTTGGTTGATGTGGTAGAGCTCGGCGAGACCCCGCAGCGTCAGCGCATCATCGACCGTCAGGCTATGGCCGACCAGCGCCGCAAGCGCCTCGGCATCGTCGCCGGTAATGACGATGGGCACGTTGCCCTCCCCCGCGGCCTTGGTCGTACGCATCTCGGCAAGCACCATGTCGAGCATGCCGTCGATGCGCGCCACCTCGCCCAAAACCACACCCGAGCGCATGGCCTCGCGCGTGTTGCGGCCGATGACGTGTGTCGGCGCCGAGGGCTCAACCTGGGGCAGGCGCGCTGCTGCCGCCGAAAGCGAGCGGGCGCCGAGGGCCAGGCCTGGCGCGATAACGCCGCCGACAAAGGTACCGTGCGCGTCGATGACCTCGATATTGGTCGTCGTACCCAGGTCGATCACAATGCACGGCGAGCCGTAGACGGCGCGGGCCGCCACGGCATCGGCGATGCGATCGGGGCCGATCTCGGCCGGATCGTCGTAGTGCACAGGCATGCCGGTCTTAAGCCCCGGCCCCACCGTGAGCACGCGCCCCGTGCAGGTACGGGAAAGTGCCGCCTTCCACGGGCGCTCGAGCGCCGGGACCACACAGCTCAGCACAGCAGCCGCGGGTACAAGCGCACCCGGCATGCCCGCATCGGCCGCCAGTGCGACCATGACCTGCACGAGACGCATGCGCGCCTCGTCTGCTGTGATGCTCGACGGCGTGGTGATCTCGCACGTCGCAAGCGGACATTCCTGCGCCGCGGCCGAATCATCTGCAAACAGGCCAAAGCGAATGAACGTGTTGCCCACATCGACCGTCAATATATATGCGCACCCATTAAGCATCGTCGGCGCTCCTTTCGTCTGCCCAGCAGTATATCGCCTACCTAAACCAGTCATCCCAAAATGACTAGCTTGCGGCTATACTGGTGCGCGGTCGTTTGCGAGCTCACGCGGCGGCCCTTGGTAACCCGACTTCCCGCGCCGTATCCGTAGCGGCGCTCCCGGGGGAAGCGGATATACGCAAAGGAGTTCTATATGAGCAATCCCTCGAACCGCGCTTCGATGCGCGGGCAACTCACGCTGCGCGGCGTCGTCATCGGCGTCCTTGGCTGCGTGATCATCACGGCAAGCTCGGCCTATACCGCCCTCAAGATGGGCGCCCTCCCCTGGCCGATCATTTTCGCTGCCGTCATCTCGCTGTTCTTCCTGAAGCTCATGGGCAACGCCAGCCTCAACGAGGCAAACGTCACCCACACCATCATGTCCGCGGGCGCCATGGTCGCCGGCGGTCTGGCGTTTACCATCCCGGGCGCCTGGATGCTGGGCTATGCCGACCAGATCAGCTGGCTCGACATGTTTATCGTCGCACTCGCCGGCACCATCCTGGGCTTGCTGGCCACGGCACTCATTCACCGTCACTTTATCGTGGACGCCGCGCTTGAGTTCCCCACTGGCAACGCCGCAGCTCAGACCCTGCGCGCGACCGAGGCCGGCGGCAAGACCGGCAAGCAGCTCTTTGGCTCCATGGCCATCGCAGGCATCTACAGCGTGCTTCGCGACGCCCTGGGCATTGTGCCCAGCATGCTGTGCACGCTCAATATTCCCGGCGTGACCTTTGCCATCTACAACTCGCCCATGCTGCTCTCCATTGGCTTTCTCGTGGGCTTCGCCCCCGTCGCCTTCTGGTTTGCCGGCGCGCTGCTGGGCAACTTTGGCATCATCGTCGGCGGCACCGCTGCTGGTCTGTTTGACGTTATGACGGCACAGGGCATTGTTAAGTCCCTGGGTATGGGCCTTATGATGGGATTTGGCGTCGCCGTCGTCCTTAAGGACATCCTGCCGCAGGTCGCCGGTATCGTCCGCGGCCTTACCGCCGACAGCTCCACCGACACCGACGAGCAATCGCTCATCTCGGGCTCCCTTAAGCTCGACGCCGGCATCATCGGCCTGGGCACCGCAGCCATCGCCGTGATCGTTGCCATCGCGCTCGACCTCGGTCCCGTCCCGGCCGTCATCGTCACGCTGTTCACCTTTGTCACCACCATCATGAGCGCTCAGAGCTGCGGCCAGACGGGCATCGACCCCATGGAGATCTTTGGCCTCATCGTTATGCTCATCGTGGCTGCCTTCGCACAGATCGCTCAGGTCAAGCTGTTCTTTATCGCCGGCATCGTAGCCGTGGCGTGCGGCCTTGCGGGCGACGTCATGAACGACTTTAAGGCCGGCGCCGTGCTGGGCACCAGCCCGCGCGCGCAGTGGGTCGGTCAGGCCATTGGCGGCATCGTGGGCGCCCTGGTTGCTGCCGCCGTCATGGTCGCGCTCGTCACCGCCTATGGTCCGGACGCCTTTGGCCCCGACAAGAGCTTCGTCGCCGCACAGGCAAGCGTGGTCGCCACCATGGTTTCGGGCATCCCGAGCGTGCCGTGGTTCGCAGGCGGCTTTATCGCCGGCATCGTCATGTACTGGCTCGGCATTCCGGCCATGATGATCGGCCTGGGCGTGTACCTGCCGTTCTATATGTCGCTCACGGCCTTCCTGGGCTCCTGCGTTAAGCTCGCCTACGACAAGTGGGCCGCTCACCGCGACGCCGAGGCCGGTCTTTCGGACGAAGAAAAGGCCGCCAAGGACGCCGCCTTCCAGGAGCAGGGCCTGGTTGTCGCCAGCGGTCTGCTCGGTGGCGAGTCTATCGTCGGCGTTATCCTGGCGTTTGTCTCTGTTGGCCTGAGCCTGCTGGGCTAAACCCAATGACAACGCACCCGTGCAGAGCGCGGGGTCGGAGACCATCCGGCCCCGCGCTTTTTTGTATCTGCCGAAACCCCCAGCAGTACTCACATGTGGCGTGTCTTCCTTTGCCCGCTCGCCTAAGTTCCATGTCAAGATGACCGCCCCACCCGTCACGGTGTAGAGTACATGAAGCGAACGCACCCGCGTTCCTGCGGCAATACGAGGTGGACATGGAGCTCGATAAGCAACAGATCAAGCGACTGCGCGAGCGCCATCATCGGCGCCATGGCATCCGCCCCGCCCACAGCGAGGCCATGGAGAACGCAAGCCGCTTTCTAAAGCAGGCATTCAACATTCGCGAGGGACGCGCGCCCTATCACGTGATTCGCAAGCGCTTTGTAAACGGGGCGCGCCTGACTGGCTCACACTTATGCATCCTGATCATTGCCATGTTGATCGCGAGCATCGGCCTCGATATCGACTCGGACATTGCCATCGTGGGCGCCATGCTCATCTGCCCGCTCATGGGCTCGGTCCTTGCCATGGCATACGGCATCGCCACGCTCGACCGCGAGATTGCCGTCGAGGCCGTCGCCAGCCTCGCGCTTCAGATGGCCTTTTGCCTGGTCACGTCTACGTTGTACTTTAAGCTCTCGCCCCTTGGCACCACCACGGCCGCCATCATCGACAATTCGACACCGACCGTGTGGGACCTTGCCGTCGCGCTCGTGACTTATCATAGACATCCACAAGATAAACACGACCTTC
>CABQAK010000039.1 GCA_902462065.1 uncultured Collinsella sp. | reverse complement strand
GACGCCCGTGCCCAGGCGGCAGCGCGCGCGGCCGAGCTGCGCCACGAGCTCGATTACCACGCCTATCGCTACTACATGCTCGATGCGCCCGAGATCACGGACGCCGCCTTTGACAAAATGCTCGTAGAGCTGCAGGAAATCGAGGCGACCTACCCCGATTTGGTTACGCCCGATAGCTATACCCAGCGCGTGGGCGGCTACGTGAGCGAGCAGTTTACGCCGGTCACGCATATGGCGCGCATGTATTCCATGGACGATGCCATGGACCTGGACGAACTCGACGCGTGGCTCCAGCGCACTGAGGATGCCCTCGGTGCCGGTAGCGTCACCTATACCTGCGAGCTTAAGATCGACGGTCTGGGCGTGGCCCTTACTTACCAAAACGGCACCTTCGTACGCGCAGCCACACGTGGCGATGGCACCACGGGCGAGGACGTGTCGCTCAACGTCCGTACCATCAAGGATGTGCCCATGCACCTGTCCGAGCCGGCGCTCGCCCACATGGGCGCCGACCGCGAGCGCACCATTGAGGTGCGCGGCGAGGTCTATATGCCCAAGGGCAGCTTTGTTCGTCTGAATGAAGAGGCCGATGCCGAGGGGCGTGACCCCTTCGCCAACCCGCGCAACGCCGCCGCCGGCAGCCTGCGCCAAAAGGATCCCAAGGTCACAGCGCGCCGCGACCTGGCCACCTTTATCTATGCCATCGCCGATACCGACCCGCTGCACGTCCACAGCCAGCGCGAGTTTCTCGATTGGCTGCGCAGCGCCGGCTTTAGCGTCAACCCCAATGTGGCCCGTTGCGCCACGCCGGCCGAGGTCCACGAGTTCTGCGCCCAGGCGCTCGAGCATCGCGGCGACCTGGACTACGACATCGACGGCGTGGTCGTAAAGGTGGACAGCTTCCAGCAGCAGCTCGACCTGGGCTTTACCGCCCGTGCGCCTCGCTGGGCGATTGCCTTTAAGTTCCCGCCCGAGGAAAAGCAGACCGTCCTGCGCGAAATTCGCATCCAGGTTGGCCGCACCGGTGTGCTCACGCCGGTCGCCGAGTTCGACCCGGTGACGGTTGCCGGCTCCACCATCGCGCGCGCCACGCTGCACAACATCGATGAGATCCGTCGCAAAAACGTGCGCGAGGGCGATACCATCATCGTGCACAAGGCGGGCGACGTAATCCCCGAGGTCGTGGGCCCGGTACTCGACAAGCGCCCGGCCGATTCGGTCGACTGGCAGATGCCCGAGGTCTGTCCCGTGTGCGGCAGCCCCGTGGTTCACGAGGATGGCGAGGTGGCCTACCGCTGCGTGTCCATCGACTGCCCCGCACAGCTCAAGGAGCGCCTGCTCCACTGGGTGAGCCGCGGCTGCATGGACGTCGACGGCCTAGGCGACGAGATCGTCGACAAGATGATCGCCGCCGGCCTGATTCACGACGTCGCGGACTTCTACCAGCTCACGGTCGACGACATCGCCGGCCTGGACACGGGGCGCGTGTACGCCAGCTCCAACAACAAAAAGGGCGTCAAGAAGGGCGATCCCATTCCGGTGGGCCTCAAGACGGCCGAAAAGATCATCGCCGAGCTCAACAAGTCCAAGAGCCAGCCGCTCGGTCGCGTGCTGTTTGCTCTGGGCATCCGCCACGTGGGCAAGAGCGTGGGCGAGGTCATCGCCGAGCGATTCCTGTCGATTGACAAGCTTATCTTGGCGAGCGAAGAGGACATCGCCGAGTGCGAGGGCATCGGCCCCAAGATTGCGGCGAGCGTTAAGCAGTTCCTGGCCGTGCCCGAAAACCTTGCTGTGCTGGAGCGTCTGCGTCAGGCGGGCCTGTCGCTCGAGGTCGACTTAGGAGCCGCGCATGCGCAAGCCGCAGTCGACGCTGGCGTGGCAGGCGAGCTCGCCGACGCACAGCCGCTCGCGGGTCTAACCTTCGTGCTCACCGGCACGCTCGTCAACCGCACGCGCGACGAGGCGGGCGCGGCGCTCAAGGTGCTCGGCGCCAAGGTTTCGGGCAGTGTGTCAAAGAAGACGAGCTATCTGGTCGCCGGCCCCAAAGCGGGCTCCAAGCTCACCAAGGCCGAGCAGCTGGGTGTGCCCGTGCTGGATGAGGACGCACTCGAGCAGATCTTGGCTACCGGTGAGGTGCCCCAGGCTTAGTGCATCGATAACCAAATTGAAGATCCGCCCGGAAAACATGATTGAACTGCCTTCCGGGCGGATCTTATTTGGACGGGGCAACGGGCACCGTGATCTGCGTCACGTAGGTTGTGGGGTCGTCGCTGATGATGTCATCGATGAGAGCGATCTCGCGCGAGGGCCCGGCGGGTGCCAGGCCGTGCTCGCGCATATAGCCGAGCAGCTGCTTATAGCGCGGGCCCGCTTGCCCGTGCGTGCCGCGAAAGCTAATGGTCAGGCAGCGCGCGGCGGGCCGCGTCTCGACGTCGCCCAAGTACTTATCGGTGTCATCGAGCAGCAGAAAGACTTCGTCGTAGCCGTCAAAGTCGCCGGCGGCCAGGCGCTCGGCGCTAATCCCAACGCCCAAGTTGCCCAGGAAGACAAAGGTCTCGTGCTGGCCCTTCTGCAGTTGACGGATCTGCCACTCTAGCGCATAGGCGTCGGTAGGGTTGACGCGTTCGCGCAACACGGCGCAGCGAAGTTCGGGCGCATCGATTGTGCAAATGGTATCGAGCTCGGTGTTCAGGGCATCGTGAAGCAGCGCAAGCCGGTTATCGATCTTGCGCGACACGCGCTCCAACTCACGGCGCTTGCGCTCGATGAGCTCCTGCTGCTGAGCTAGCTGCCGCTGCATGAGGTCCACATCGCGTGTGGTCACAAACTCACGGATTTGCGCTAGCGGCAAGTCGAGAACGCGCAGGTGGCTGATGGTGTTGAGGGTGGAGAGCTGCCGCGATCCGTAGTAGCGGTACCCACTTGCCGGATCGATGTGCGCCGGGTCCAGCAAGCCCATCTGCTCGTAATGACGTAGCGTCCCCACGCTCAGGTTAAACAGGCGCGCAACCTCGCCAATGCGGAGCAGGCCCTCGGTATGTTCGGTTGGCGAGTCGGCCATGGGACCGCTCCTTTCGGTAAAAAGCAGGGGAGGGGCGCCAGGCTCGCGTCGCCCCGCTACGCCATCAACTTGTCAAAAGCCCCGCGCCGGTTGAGCACGGTAAACGCAACAACACAGATGACTGCCGACAAAATCGATCCGCACGGCGAAGCGATGCCCATGGGAAACAACGTATCGGAATAGGCGTTCGACAGCAGCCAAGCGCCCGGCACGCGAATGAGCGCCACGGCCAGCACGTTGTGCGCAAAGCCGATGTAGCTCTTGCCGTATGCAGCGAAAAAGCCGCTAAAGCAAATGTGGATGCCGGCAAAAATCGCGTCGAAAATATAGCTGCGCATATAGCCGGTACCGGCCGCGACCACCGCGGGGTCCTTGGCAAAAAAGCCGATAAACGCCGGCGCCACCAGCCACATCAGCACCGTGATCAGGCAGCCGTACACCACCGAGATCGTCATGGCGTCCCTGAGTACCTGACGCGCGCGGTCGCCCTTGCCCGCGCCGGCATTTTGTGCCGTGAGTGCGCTGACGGTGGCGCTCATGGAACTCGGCACAATGAACAAAAAGCTGATCATCTTCTCGACCAGGCCCACGGCGGCGGCGTCGACGAGCCCTCGGTGGTTGGCGATGACGGTGATAAACATAAACGCCACCTGGATGCAGCCGTCCTGCACGGCCACGGGCACGCCGATCTTAAGGATGCTGCCGAGCACCTCGGGCTGGGGGCGCAGGTCGCTGCGCTTAACGTGGATGTTCGTGCGGCGACTCTTGAGCCACACGAGCGCGAGGGCAACGCTGGCCGTCTGGGCGGTTACCGTGCCGAGCGCTGCGCCCACGGGGCCGAGCCCCATGTGCCCGATAAACAGAAAATCGAGCGCGATGTTGATGATGCATGCCACGCCGATCACGTACATAGGCGAGCGCGAATCGCCCAGCCCGCGAAAGATGGCCGAGAGGATGTTGTATGCGGCGATAAACGGAATGCCGACAAAGCAGATGCGCAGGTAGGCGGCGGTTCCTTCGACCGCCTCGGCCGGCGTGCCAATGAGTGCCACGATTTGCGGGCACAGCGCGAGCAGGACAGCGGCCAGCACCACCGAGACGCCCATAAAGAGCGTGATGGTATTGCCGATGGCGGTCTCGGCGCGGTCGAAGCGGCGCGAGCCCACGGCGAGACCGACGATCACCGTCGTTCCCATGGCCAGGCCCACGAGTGCCACGGTAATCATATAGAGCGTCTGAGCGCCATTTGCCACGGCGGTGATGCCGGCGGCGCCGCTAAACTGCCCCATCATGTACAGGTCGGCCATGCCGTAGAGCATCTGCAAAAAGTACGAGAGCATATAGGGCAGGGCAAAGACCGCGATGGTCTTAAGGACATTGCCGCGTGTGAGGTCGTGTTCCATGGGCGGGGCTTTCTGGCTGGGTTCGTTTACGTACCAGTGTAGTGAAAACCCTACAACGATTGTAGAGTCAAGGTTTGTGTTGACGCCGAAGCGAAAAAGTCTCGCGCACCATTATTCCGAGTGAATATGGACACACATCACGAGAACTCGCCGCCGGCGCTAACCTTGCAGAAAACGATTTCGGAATACTTGACACCATTATTCGGCGCGCAATAATACGTGCATTTGCGAACAACGTTTGATGGGGGTTGAACCTGCGTGCGCAATCTCAAAATACTGTTTTCCTATCTAGGGGCATACCGTCGCGATGCCATCCTCGGCGTGTTCTTTGTGTCGGTCGAGACGGTGCTCGAGCTGTTTATCCCGGTCATCATGGCCAACATCATCGATGTGGGCGTGCCTGCGGGTGATATCAACTACATGCTGCTACAGGGTGCGTACATGTTGGTGTGCGCTGCGCTTTCGCTGGTACTGGGCTTGGGTTATGCCCGCACGTCCGCCCGCGTTGCCTCGGGCCTAGGCGCTAACCTGCGCGAGGCCGAGTACAAAAAGATTCAAACGCTCGCCTTTGGCAACCTGGACAACTACGACGCCAGCTCGCTCGTCACCCGCATGACCACGGACATCACCGTTATCCAAAATGCTGTGGGCAACGGCTTTCGCCCTATGGTGCGCGGCCCGGTGACGCTTATCGTCGGCCTTATCTACGCGCTGATGCTGTCGCGCCCGCTCGCCACCGTCTTTGCGATCATCTTGCCCGTGCTGGCAATCGTGCTGGGCGTCATCACCTATCGCGTGAGCCCGCTCTACCGCCAACTCCAGACCTCGATGGACCACCTCAACGGCGTGGTACAGGAAGACCTCACCGCCGTGCGTGCCGTCAAGGCCTACGTTCGTACCGAGCACGAGGAGGCCAAGTTCGACACCGTCAATACCGAGCTCGCGCGCACTGCGACAAAGACCTTTGGCAGCGCGGTGCTCAACCTGCCGGTGTTTCAGCTGTCGATGTACGTGGCTGCGCTCTCCATCCTGTGGATTGGCGGCCGCATGATTCTCGCCGGCAAGCTGGGCGTGGGCTCGCTCACGGGCTTTATGAGCTACGTGCTGCTGATCATGAATTCGCTCATGATGATTTCCAACGTGTTTTTGCTGCTCACGCGCGCTCTTACGAGTGTGGGCCGTATCGCCGAGGTGCTCGATGAGGAGCCCTTTATCGCCAACCCCGCGGGAGACCTCGCGATTGCGGCGCCAGCGGACGGCAGTATCGAGTTTCGCGACGTTTCCTTTAAATACCGCACGGATGCAGCCGAGGATGTGCTCGAGCATATCGACCTTCGCATCGAGAGCGGCTCGACGGTGGGCATCCTCGGCGGCACGGGCTCGGGCAAGAGCTCACTTGTGCAGCTGATTGCGCGCCTGTACGACGCTACCGAGGGCGCCGTGCTTGTGGGCGGACGTGACGTGCGTGACTACGACCTCGCGACCCTACGCGACGCCGTGGGCATTGTGCTGCAAAAGAACGTGCTGTTTACGGGCACCGTGCGCGAGAATCTGCAGTGGGGCAATCCGCAGGCGTCGGACGATGAGCTCCTCGCGGCTTGCCGCGCGGCGTGCGTGGACGAGTTCCTTGATCGCATCGGCGGGCTGGACGGCGAGTTGGGCCAAGGCGGCGCCGGTGTCTCGGGTGGCCAGAAGCAACGCCTGTGCATCGCGCGCACGCTGCTCAAGCATCCGCGCGTGCTCATTTTTGATGACTCCACCAGCGCGGTCGATATGGCGACCGACGCAAAGATTCGCGAGCACATCGCTCGGATTCCCGATGCGACCGTGCTCATCATCGCCCAGCGCATCGCGAGTGTCATGGATGCCGATCGCATTGTGGTATTGGACGACGGTCGTGTCCACGGCGTGGGCACGCACGAGGAACTGCTAGCGGGCGACAACATATACCAGGAGATTTATGCCTCGCAGATGGAGTTTGCGAGGAACGCGGACGCCGGCGACGGCAGCGACGATGGTTGCGCGAATGATCCGTTTTCCTCCGTCGTATGCGGATCACCCTTGGAAGGGGGTGAGCGCCATGCCTAAGACCGCAGCCCAAGCACGCCCGGCCGACCTCAAGCGCACTGTACGCCGCTTGCTCTCCTACATGGGGCATGCCAAGTTCTCGTTGCTCGCGGTGGGCGTGCTCGCCTCCGTTGCCGCCATCGCGAGCCTCGCCGGCACCTACATGGTGCGCCCCATCGTTAACGGTTTGGCCACGGGCGGGGAGGAACTGCTCGCCAAGCAGGTCATCCTGACGGCGATCATCTACGCTGCGGGCGTGCTCTCGGCCCTGGGCTACTCGCAGATTATGGTGCGCGCGGCCCAACACGTGGTGTCCGATATTCGCCGCGACCTGTTCGCGCACATCCAGACGCTGCCGCTCAGTTATTTTGACAGCACGCGCTCGGGCGACATCATGAGTTTTTTCACCAACGACGTCGACACCGTCTCCGAGGCGCTCAACAACAGCTTTGCCAACGTGATTCAGGCCGCCATTCAGGTTGTGGGCACCACGGCTATGCTCATCATCCTTAACTGGCAGCTCACGATTATCACACTCGTGTGCGATGCGGCCATTGTGCTGTATGCGCGCTACTCGGGCGCGCGCTCTAAGCGTTTCTTTGCCGCCCAGCAGGCATCGCTTGGCGACCTGGACGGATATATCGAAGAAATGGTCTCGGGCCAAAAGGTCATCAAGGTCTTTAACCGTGAGGCAGCGAATGTCGCCGGCTTCACCTGCCGCAACGACGAGCTTCGCCGCACCGGCACCGCCGCCGTGAGCTATGCCAACTCCATGGTGCCCATGACCGTCGTGATTGGCTACGTCAACTATGCCATCGTCGCCGTGGCGGGCGGCATGCTCTGCATCAAGGGGCTCGCCGATGTGGGCGCACTTGCAAGCTACCTGGTCTTTGTGCGCCAGGCCGCCATGCCCATCAACCAGTTTACGCAGCTCGGCAACTTCTTGCTCAACGCGTTGGCCGGTGCCGAGCGCCTGTTTGCGGCTATGGACCTTGAGCCCGAGGTGGACGAGGGCTGCGTGGAGCTGGTGCAGACGGGCGACGCCGCGTGGGCGTGGAAGATTCCCGAGGGCCAGGGCGTGGGCGCGTACGGGCACTTGCATGACGTGGCAGCCGTTGATGAGTCGGGCCGCGCGTTGGCCGCCGACGGTACCGAGCTCACGTGCGGCTTGGTTCCGCTTGCCGGCGACGTGCGTTTCCATGCCGTGGACTTTTCCTACGTACCGGGCACCCGTGTGCTCACGGATCTCAACCTGTTTGCCAAGCCGGGGCAAAAGATCGCGTTTGTGGGCTCGACAGGCGCCGGAAAGACGACCATCACCAACCTCATCAACCGCTTCTACGAGGTCGATGACGGCGAGATCACGTACGACGGCATCGACGTCAAGCACATTGCCAAGGCCAGCCTGCGCGGATCGCTCGGCATTGTGCTGCAGGACACGCACCTGTTTAGCGGCACCATTGCGCAGAACATCCGCTTTGGCAAGCTCGACGCGACCGACGAGGAAGTGCGCGCCGCCGCCGAGGCCGCCTGCGCGGATTCGTTTATTCGCCGCCTGCCTAGAGGGTACGACACGCCGGTCACGGCCGACGGCGCCAACCTGTCGCAGGGCCAGCGCCAGCTGCTCGCCATCGCGCGCGTGGCCGTCGCCGACCCGCCGGTGCTCATCCTGGACGAGGCCACTTCGAGCATCGACACGCGTACCGAAAAGCTCATCGAGCGCGGTATGGATCGCATCATGCGCGGGCGCACCACGTTTATGATCGCGCACCGTCTGTCCACCGTCCGCGACGCCGACGCCATCATGGTCCTCGAACACGGCCGCATCATCGAGCGCGGCACGCACGAAGAGCTGCTCGCCCAGCACGGCGAGTACTGGCAACTGGCGCATGGCTTAAAAGAGTTGGATTAACCCGTTCGAGCACGATACTTTGACCCCTCCGTGCCCCTCACCTCACCTCAAACCATCACAACATTCGACGTTTTTTGCCAAAAACGGGAAAAGCATCGAATGTTGTGATGGTTTTTCTGCCACTCGACCGGGTGGAATCGCTTTCTTGCGCACGAAGGTGTGCGGACCCGTGGGCCGGGGAATAAGGTTGGTTATCCGACTCCATTGGAGGGCTCATGGACCTGCCGATCGTCCTGTCCCATAAGACTGCCTGGCTGTACCACAACGTGGCGCGCCCGTCCGAGCCGCTCTCGCGAGCAAGCAGCCTATACGATGAGGACTCGCTTGCTAACGAGGCGGAGCCGACCGCGAGCCTGCCCAAATTGGGGCTCGATGCCAAGGGGCTGAGGGCTTCAACGGCAGTTGGGATCGTTACCGACTATCTGGTTTCGCTCGGTATTCCACGAGAAGAGCTCGATCATATCGACACGCTCGTCAACTTCGATTTTGAGCGTTCGACGCCGGCTGGATTTAGGTGCCACGTGTTTGGAGCGCCGGTACCTCCAGGCCATCTTATCGAGGTGGCAGAGGGCCTTCTAGTGGTTGATGAGGCCATGTGCTTTGTCCAGGCGGGTTCGTGGATGAGCGAGCCCGAGCAGCTGGAATATGGGTATGAAATCTGCGCCCGATACCATTTGAATCATCTGGCGACAGACGATTATATCGAGATGGGGCAGAGGTACACCGTTGCCGACCTGATCGCTTATTGCGATGAAAATCGATCTCGTCAGGGGGCTACACGTGCGGCTGCCGTGCTCAAGCGCGTGCATGATGGCGCGCGGTCGCCCATGGAGACGGCCACTGCAATCATGGTCGTCGCGAAGCGTTCCCAGGGTGGGCTCGGGTACACCAGGGTTGAGCTCAACCATCGGGTCGATGTTCCCAACGAGTTCAAATATCTCGCAAAGGCCGGATATTTCGAGATCGACGTATATGCGCCCGCGAGCGGTACGGGGATTGAATACAACGGTTCGGACCATCTTGATAAACAGCGCAGCGCGTCGGATGCGGAGCGTATGACCGTGCTGAGCGCGCTGGGTTTTAGGATGATCGTCCTCACCGGGACTCAGTTTGCCCACCAGCTGCAATTGCACCGGGCGATGAATGCCATCGCACTCGCTATGGGTCTTAAGTGCGACCGAAGCGAAGCGTTCCAGAAACGTCAGAATGACCTGCGAGAATTCGTGATTCGGCACTGGGACGGCGGCCTTTAGGGGTGTTTTGGTCCTTCTACGGGGTGCCGTGGGCGGGCAGACCATCACAACATTCGACGTTTTTCGTCAAAAACGGGAAAAGCATCGAATGTTGTGATGGTCTGTGTTGAGGATGGGCTTGGGAAGCCGGTCTTGCTCGAAGTGACCCGTCCTGTCGTACGGGTGTCGGCATGATTCTCGCGTGGGGTATTATGTTTTCCGAAGAATAAAACGCCGCGTGAGGGGAGGGCTGCGTGGACGGGCACGTGCAACATGACGGTTTTGGCCGCGACATCAACTACCTGCGCATTGCCGTTACCGACAAGTGCAATTTCCGCTGCATTTACTGCATGCCGGCCGATGGCGTGGCGCCCCGTGCACACGACGAGCTGCTCAGCGCCGAGGAAATCGCCCGCTTTGTGCGCCTGGTGGCGGGGGAGGGCATTCGCCGGGTGCGCCTGACGGGCGGCGAGCCGCTGGTCAGCCGCCGCATCATCCCGCTTATCCGTGACATTCGCGCGATTCCGCAGATTGAGGACATCTCGCTTACCACCAATGGCGCCATGCTGCCCAAGTTGGCGCCGCAGCTCAAAGACGCGGGGCTTGACCGCGTCAACATCTCGCTCGATACGCTCGACCCTACGCTCTTTGGAAAGATCACGCGCCTAGGTCGACTCGAGCAGACCATGGCGGGCATCGATGCGGCACTGGCTTGGGGCTTTGAGCCGGTTAAGGTGAACTGCGTTGTTGTGCGACGGCTCAACCAGGATGTGGCAGCCCTCGCGCGGCTGACCGTCGACCGCCCCATCCACCTGCGCTTTATCGAATACATGCCCATCGGCGACGAGCACACGAGCTCGCATTGCGCTGTGGACCCGCATGCGCCTGCGCTCAATCCCGAGCTGTGGGACGCGAGCGATACCGTGCCGAGCGACGAGCTGCGGGCGCGCATCAATGCCGGGGTCGCCGCGACGGGCCTGGGCGAGCTCGAGCCGCTCGACATCAACGACGCTCCTGCCGGCGCGGGCCCTGCGCGTTATTGGCACTTTCCGGGCGCGGCGGGAACGGTCGGCTTCATAAGCGCCATGTCCAATCATTTTTGCGCGAGCTGCAACCGTCTGCGCCTGACGGCCGATGGCAACGTGCGTCCGTGCCTGTTTAGCGATGCCGAGTATTCGGTGCGTGAGGCGCTGCGCCGTGGTGATGATATGCAGGTACTTTCGATTTGGTGCGATGCCGTGGCCCACAAACCGCAGGAACACGCGATAATTGAGGGCACGCAACGATTTATGTCCCAAATCGGAGGATGATCATATGGCCAAGAGCAGGTACGCCGATGCCACCAAGGCCGCTCGCAGGGCCGCGATGTCTGCCCACAAAGTCACGGCTGCGGCCACCGATGCCGTTGCAGACGCGCAGCCGACTGCCAGCGCTGCCACCGAGCCCGCCCGCGACGCCCGTCGCGACGAGCTGACGCATGTGGACGCCAAGGGCGAGGTGCGCATGGTCGACGTGTCCGACAAGGCCGAGACGCATCGCATTGCCATCGCCGAGGGCACCATCCTCATGCACCCCGAGACACAGGCCATGGTGCTGCAGGACCGCGCCAAAAAGGGCGACGTGCTTGCCTGTGCGCGCGTAGCGGGCATTATGGCCATCAAGCGCACGAGCGACATCATCCCCATGTGCCATCCGCTGCTCATTACCAAGAGTAAGTGCGACATTGCGCCCATCGCTGCGGCGGGGACGCCGGCCGAGGACGTGCCCGAGGGTTGGGCGCCGGCGCGCGCGGACGGGCAGGTTGGCTTTCACGTGCTGGTCACGGCGGGCGTGACGGGCAAGACGGGTATTGAGATGGAGGCCCTGACCGGCGCGAGCGCTGCGTGTCTGACCATCTATGACATGTGCAAGGCGGTCGATCGCGGCATGGAGATCGTCGACGTGCGCCTGCTGCACAAGGAGGGCGGCCGCTCGGGCGTGTGGGATCGCGCAGAGCGTCAGGCCGCTGCTGTTGAGGCCGTGGCTGCTGACGGTGCCGCGCCCGCGAGCGCACCCGTCGCCGTCGCGTCCGCAGCTCCGGCACCGGCCGTCCCCGCGATCGCGTTTATCGGCTACCAAAACTCGGGCAAGACCACACTCGTCGAGAAGGTCATTGCCGAGCTCACCCGCCGCGGCCTGCGCGTGGGTTCGCTCAAGCATCATGGGCATCACGGCTTTGATATCGATGTGCCCGCTAAGGATACGTGGCGCCATCACCAGGCCGGATCCAAGCACGTGGGCCTTATCTGCGCCACGCGCTGGGCGGAGTACGCCGACACGCGCGAGGAGGACGAGATGCCCGCGCGCGAGCTGTTGTCGCGCTACAACGATGTCGACGTGGTGATCATCGAGGGCTACAAGACCGAGGGCTTCGACAACATCGTGGTCGCGCGCTCCGGTGTCGACCGTCTGCGCGGCAAGAGCTCGCTCGACCTGGTCGACGGTCACACGCTGGCCCTTGCCTGCAATGAGGCCCTGGCGCGTCAGGCCTTCGACGCCGGCTTCGCGACCCGAGCCATCAACATCAACGACGCCCGAGCCATCTGCGATCTCATCCAAGATCATCTGGCCTAAAACCTGCCAAAAAGGGACAGGTTTATTTTGGCAGGTTTTATCTGGGCAAACGTCATTTCCACCACAAAGGGGACAGGCACCTTTGTGGTGGTTTTTGCTTTGTTAGATGTTTGGGACATGTTTTACAATCTACCAAGTAGTTCATACTGAGCGAAAAACGGAGAAAAGGGGCTTGATGCGTCCTTAATGTTTCATGCGGATAGATTGATCTGGCAGACGGTGGCGAATGCCCGCCGTCCGCATTCGTATGAAACAAGGAGTCTCCATGCTCGCCTCTCTTTTCTCAAAGCCTCAATCATCGCTGTCCGTGCAGGCCAAGCGCCTGGTGGCAATGCGCTTCCTCATCTACACCGGGTTTCAGACTAGTTATTTTATCGGCATCATCGGAACGCTCACCTATGCAGACGATGCCTCAGTCGTGGCGACATCGCTGGCCGCCCTTTTTATGAATGTATTTGTGATCTTGGGATCCTTTGCGGGCGGTGCGGCGCTCGACGCCTGGGGCCCACGTCGCCATTTCATGCTGAGCATCGTTGGCACGCTGGCGACGGGTGCGGCAATCCTCGTTTTTGGCAGCGCGACCGGCATCGTCCTGCTCGGCGCGGTGCTCCTGGGCTTTGTGATGGGGTTCGCCCAGCCCATTGCCACATCCTATCCAGCCTACCTCACCGACGATCCTGCCGAGCTCAAAGACATCAACTCCGCCATCGCCATGTTTTCAAACGTGAGTATCATCGTTGGCCCCACGCTGGGCGGCTTTGTCGCGGCGGCTGCGTCGTCGCGCGCGGTGTTTGTACTCATGATGCTCTTTACCGTGCTGGCGTTCGTCGTCGGTTGGGGCTTTAGGCCGCAGACCAGACATGTCGCCGGGCATGCGGATGCCGATTCGGCAGAGGAAGGGGAGCGTGCGGGACAAAGCTCCAACCCCAGCACGTCCGCCCGCGCCACCTTCGCAGCCAGCATCAAGACAGTCTTCACCAACAGCGTCCTCACCTTGCTGTTCTGCATCATCTTCCTCTCGAACTTTGGCTACGGGGCCTTCGATCCGCTCGAGTCGTTTTTCTACCGCGATGTCCTGCACGTCGGCGTTGAGTGGATGGGCTGGCTCTCGTCGGCCTCGGGCGTGGGCGCGGTGCTGGGCGCCGTCGTTACGCTCCGCCTGCCGCCGTACCTGGTCAACCTTAAAACGCTGCTCGTGGCACTTATGTCCGTGGGCCTGGGAAGCCTGCTCTATGTGGGGACGCCGTACGTGGGTGTGGCCCTTGTCGGCCAGATTGCCCTAGGCGTGGCCTGGGGCGTCGTCAACCCGCTCCACAACACCATCGTGCAAACGACGGCGCCGCTCGAGCAACTCGGCCGCGTGAACTCGGTCATGGGCTTTGGCAATATGTTCGCCGGCGTGGCGCCGCTGGCGATTGCCCCGTGGCTGGCGGCGACATTTGGCGTACAACGGACACTCGTGGGGGCAGGCATGGTCGTGACGGCGGTCCCTGCGGCGTTGCTGCTGTTTGGACGCCGACATTTTGATCGTGCCGCAAGGCAGTAAAAACCATCACAACATTCGATGAAAATCGCGATTTTGCCGAAAAACGTCGAATGTTGTGATGGTTTGCGCTCCGGCCAGGTCACCCTTCGGGTTCGGCCACCACAAAGGGGGGCAGGCACCTTTGTGGTGGTTTTGCGCCAAAGCGCCCCGTGCGCGCCTTGGTATACCATGTACGCCGTTCACGAATACGCCCCACACCGCCGCACAACCCAGAAAGGCCCCCATGGACACCACCTTCAGCCACATCAAAGCCGTGTTCTGCGATATCGACGGCACACTGCTCACGAGCCAGCACACGGTGTCCCCGCGCACCGTGGCGGCGATCCGCGCCCTGCGCGAGCGTGGCGTGCTCTTTGGCCTGTGCACCGGGCGCGACGCCCACGCGACCGAGGCCATGTACGAGCTCTGGGGCATCGAAGGCCTGGTAGACGTGATGGTGGGCTGCGGTGGCGCCGAGGTCATCGACCGCGCGCACGACATCAACGAGCTGAGCTATCCGCTGCCGGGCGAGACCATCGCGCGCATCTGCAAGCACATGGCGGACCTTCCTGCAACGCCCGTCTGCCCCCGAGACGGCGTGTTCTACGTGCCCGAGAGCAACGTGTGCGTCGAGCACCTGTCGCGCGTCGACGGTGTGCCCTACCAGGTGGTCGACTTTGCCGAGTTTTTGCGCGAGCCGCAGCCCAAGGTGATGTTTACCATGGCGCCCGAGGTGATGCCGCAGGTGATTGAGCGGGCGTCGACGTTTGCCGATGACACCGTTAAGGCGGCGGCTCTGCAAACCACGCAGCGGCTCTACGAGTTCATGGATCCGCGCGTGTCCAAGACGCGCGGCCTTGTGCGCGTGGCGGAGCTCAACGACATGGAGCTCCAGGACATCTGCGTGTTTGGCGATGCGGACAACGACACCTGCATGGTGGCTGACGCCGGCGTGGGCGTGGCCATGGCAAACGGCAGCGATGCCACCCGTGCCGCCGCCGATTTTGTAACCGCCAGCAACGACAAAGACGGCATCGCGATCTTTATCGAGGAGCATCTGCTGTAGCGCCGGGGGAGAACCGCCACAAGGGGGGCAGGCACCTTTGTGGTGGCCTCAGGCGATTTGGGCGAATTGATGCCTAAAAACTGCGCGCAAATTCAAATTTGGTTGTCTGAACATCATGCTTCTAACCACCGATGAGTTAAAGATATTCCCATCAATTTGGTAGTCTATTCCTCCCGGTTAATGACTTACCGTTCACGGTCGATTTTCGACTGTTCACAAGATGTTTGCTCTTGAGCAAAATGTTGTGCAAATAAATAAAATGCTATTAAAAAACTGATAACTAACTTAATTACCAGTAGAAACAGATATTTCAGAGCGAATAAACGAAGGTTAATCCGAGCAAATGTCAAGAGAATTGAGAATTCGCTACAAAACTATCGGTATTCTTGCTTAGATGTTCAAACAATTGCTACAATATGGATTATTAAGCGTGTGCAATTACAGATTGCGCAGATACGTTTGATAGTGAAAGAGCAAGATCGCGGTCTCTTGGGGAGGAGACATCGATGAAAGCGAATTCAGACAAATCTAAGCAGAGTAAAAAAGCGACGCGCCGTGTACTGGCAGGCGTTTTGTGCGGAGCCTCCGTTTTGAGCCTGGTACTGTCGCTCGTCATGCCCCCGATCTCGCAGGCCATTGCCAACGATACCCAGGCGGTTTCTACCGAGGAAACTGTGATGGGGGGGGGTTCCTCAAGTGAGTCTACTGATGTAGAAAACACCAACAACGGGGATACCGAAAACCAGAATAGTGACGAGATCGAGAACGGCGAAACCTCTGGTGGCGCTGTCGCGACGGGCCTGTTGCCCGATGACACGGAAGCAAAAAGTGCTGAGCAGCCTGCCGAAGACGACACTAATGGTGAAGACGCAATCGCGCCTGCTGCAGAGAATGAATCAGATTATGAAATTAGCAACGGGGCAGAGCTGAGCTCAAAGCTCCTTAAGCAGGAACTGCGTGATGGAGACGGCGCTGCTACTTTTAAGCTTACGGCCGATATCGACTATAACGATGAGATAAGGCTCGAACAGTCCAACGACAATCTCATCAATATCACGTTGAACTTAAATGGTCACAAGATTAAGCACGATAGTGCTGGCAAGCCTCTGTTTGATATTGCTAATGGCGCGACGCTTACGGTCGTGGACGACGTGGACTCTGAGCACATTAAGGAGACTGTTGGCAACGGCGAGCAGCTGCAAGATAAGGACGAGCATCTGACACCTGCCAATTATGGCAAGACGGCAAAGATGTCTTATGACAAGAATGACATTCCGAATGGCCTTACCTATTACGTAACCGAATCGACTGCAAGTGGTGTAGGTACCACTGAGAAGATCTATGAGCGCAGAGCGACTATTCAGGGCGCAATCGTTGGAGTCACCAAAGACTCCACGATGAAGCTCATTAACGTTTACCAACATGGCACGTTTAACCTCGAAAGTGGCGCTATTACGCAGAAAAAGGACTGCAATGTCGGCAACCTCATCTATGCCGAGAACGGCTCCACCGTCAATATGAGCGGTGGCTACGTATGCGGTGCCTCTACGGGAAGCACCGGTGCGGGCATTATGGTGTCTAATGAAAAGGGCGACGCTTCGACCCTTAGGCTGACCGGTGGCGTAATTGCTGGCAACTGCGCTTCGAGTGGCGGCGGTGTATATGCCAGGCGGTCTGCAGTCACGGTGACAGGTGGCGTAATCTCCGGTAATAGTACACTCGCCATGGGGCTCGGTGGCGGCATTATGGCCGAGGGCGGCATCGTAGACGTTTCTGGTGGCTATATCACGAATAATAGAATGGCTAAATTTTGCGGCAAAGATGGCTACGGTAACCATGGCGGCGCTGGGCTTGCTGCCAATAACGGCGCTCATGTCACCATTTCTGGTGGCCAGATTACTGGCAATTATTCCGATGAGGCCGGTGGCGGCGTTTACGTTACCGATGTGGATCGAAATAACCAGTCTCGTACGGGAATGGCGTGGCTGAATATCACGGGTGGAATTATTGCCTCTAACGTGAGCTTTCGATCTGAGGGTGCCGGCATTCGTGTGGGCCAGATGGTTGACGCGATGATTAACGGCACTACGAGCAGCAAGGTCTACATTACGAATAACCATTGCATGTCTCGCTTTGACTGGGGCGGCGGCGGCATCTTTGTCCAGGGAAACTCGAATGCGGATAAGGAATATACTGCTGGTAGATTATTTGTATACAACTCGTACATTAGCAGCAATACCGCCGGTGGCTATGGTGGTGGCGTTGCAGTCTGCCCGACGGGCAAGACGCTGGTGACGAACACTGACGGCACTGCAATCTTTGGCAATACATCTGCTGGCGATGAGCAAAATGCAGATGGCGATAAGCAAAATGCCAACGGTTACGATCCGGTAAATAACAAAGGTAATAATGGCAAGCCCCATCTTTCAAGTGGCGGTAGCGAAAAGAATCAAGATCAAGATGCATACAACTCGAAGGTGTTTCGCGAGCACGGCCACGCGGACTTCTTCCTTGCGGCAAAGGCTGGCCATCAGGAACCGCTTGCGGCGATAATCGGCAAGATGCTCGGCGGCGGAGATGCCAAGTATTCGGGAAGCAAAGAACGCAGTGATAACAAAGAACCCAGTGATAACGAAGAACTCTATGAGGCTATCAAAATCCCTGCCAATGGCGGCGTGAAGATTTATCGGAGCGTCGGTCTGTCTTCGGCTGTCATAGCTGGAAGTGATGAAGCGAATAAAGCGCAGGAAGCTGCCGGAACTTTCATCACGGGCAACTATTCTTGGGACCATGGTGGCGGCATCATGTCGAATGGCGACCTGTACTTAGGCCAGCCTGCTGATACGTATGTCTATCCGAGTCTTAAGCTGAAAGCGACCAAAGCCCTGTCCGGCCGTGCTCTCAAAGAGGGGGAGTTCTCCTTTGCGGTTTACCGTAAAGATTCAGACAGCGCGACAGCGCCTTATTGGAATAACAAGACATTCAACAATGGTGACTGCACCTTTGTTGGGTCTGCCAAGAATAGCGCTGACGGTAACATCACCTTTGACCTTGGCGAACAGTTCTTAGCGAGTGGCACTGGCGAAATTACGTACTACTTGGTCGAAGATGCGGGCAAGGATCCTGATGTCGACTACGATCATGCTGTATATGAGATTAAGGTGACAGTCGAGGACCACACGACCGTGCTCATGTCTGTTCCGACGCAGAACGATCCGAATGCGACTAAAGACCTTAAGGTCCATAACTACACGATTAAAAGTGTGAATGTTAAGAATCTTGGGGCTTCAACTGCCTTGTCGAGCACTGTGCCAGCAGATGCTGACGGCTATTATTCGATTGCCAACTCCGATGGTTCAAAGACTTTCAACAACACGTACACTCTGTACACTTCCGACGGCTCCTGGACTCCTAAGGCGACTAAGGTCGTTAAGGGTGGCGAGATGAAGAAGTTTACGCTCGAGTTTGCGGATAACGAGAACTTTACGGGCGACAGCGTCAAGACCGTCTCGACCACTGCCGGTGGTGACAATCCTCAGCCCCAGGACTTCCCCACGATTAATTACACGCTTGACAGCTTGAAGCAGAGTGAGACTGATGTTCCGGGCCGTGGCGCTTCCAAGACCTTCACGTACTATATGCGCGAGAAGGACGATAGCTTGATCTTCTCGCATTACAAGTTCGATAATTCGGTCTACAAGTTCACGGTTGTTGCAAAGGACAATAACAATGGGAACATCAGCTGTAAGGTGACCTACATGAGGGGGACCTTTGACGGCGGTAAGTGGGTAAGCGCCGAGACCGAGGACCACAAGTTTCCCGACACTACCCCCACCTTCACTAACACCTACTCAACCTCTTTGCCCCTTTCTGGTATGTCGGGCGTCACTCTGACGTACCTTGCCGGCGCGGCGGTGCTTTGCGCTGCTGCGGCCTGGATGCACATTCGTCGCAAGGCGAATGCGAAGGGGGGCGAGCGTCGTGAATAAGAGAGTTTGCTCCTTCCCGATCTTGTTTGCGCTGCTTGCCCTCCTGATCGGCACCTGCGCGGTTGTGTTCCCCGCATCCGCGCAGGCCGCGCCGACCTCGAACGGTTCCATCACGGTGAGCGGCACCGTGGCGAGCAGCTACGACGCCTACCAGATCTTTAGCGCCAACGTCGTCGACGGCGACAGCGACGCCAAGATCGCCACCGACCTCGCCTGGGCAAGCGACGCCGCGCGCGACGCCGTCCTGCCCGTGCTTCACGGCGCCGGCCTGCCCAAATCCCAGACCACCGCGCAGGAAGCTGCCGAGTGGCTCAACACCGATTCTCACCTTACGAGCGCGCTGAGCGCACAGCTCGCTCGTTCCCTCCAGAGCTCTGGCGCCGAGCCCGTGGCCCTTAACGCGGGCACGACGGCCGAGCTGTCCTGTGGCTACTGGCTCATCGTCGCCAAAGACGACGCCATCGCCCAGGGCGAGGCCGGCACCGCGCCGATCATGGCGCTGGTTGGCGGCAGCGCCGTCACCGTCAAGCCCAAGGCCGCGACCCCCAAGGTCGCCAAGCGCGTGCTGGAGGACAGCACCGCCGCATGGCAGAAGGCCGCCGACGCCACGGTCGCCGACGACCTGTACTGGCGCCTCTCGGCCACGGTCCCGGCGGGTCTTGCTGCCTACGACACCTATACGGTGCAGTTCGTCGACACCATGAGCGCGGGACTCGACCCCTCCAAGGTGGCCGCGAGCATGCGTGTGTACGTGGCGGCGGGCGCGGACGGCGGCTTCGACGCCGTCCAGACCGACAAGGACGGTCGCGCCGGCACCGAGCCCGCGAAGGGCTGGACCGATATCACGGCCCAGTGCGCCACCAAGGTAGCGGTCGACGGTAAGACCTTCACCGTGCGCACCGGCGACCTGGTCGCCGCGCTCGGCGGGGCCGACGCCTTCACCGCGGGCGCCCGCGGTGAAGGCGTCGACC
>CABQAK010000038.1 GCA_902462065.1 uncultured Collinsella sp. | reverse complement strand
CGTCCCGCGCGCAGTTTCGCAGCGCAGCGAGAATGTTTGAGCACGGGATGATATATAGGGGCCTCGCAGGGGCGAGCGGACATTACGACACTCCGTTCAACGAAGCAAAAGACTAAGCGACGCCGCTGGAGCCGAAGCCTCCGTTGCCTCGGTCGGTGTTGTCTAGTTCTTCTACTTCTACGAGGTTGACCGTGGGGACTTCTTGGATGACGAGTTGGGCTATGCGGTCGCCTTTGTTGATTTGGATGTTGTTGGAGGGATCCAGGTTGATAAGGATAACCTTGAGTTCTCCTCGGTAGTGGGCGTCGATGAGGCCCGGCGTGTTGACTATAGACAGGCCCTGCTTGATGGCCAAGCCGCTGCGGGGCTGGACGAAGCCAGCGTAGCCATCGGGCAGGGCGATGGCCAGCCCAGTAGAGACCAGACGGCGTTCGAAGGGCTTCAGGACGCAATCCTCGTTGGAGCGCAGATCCAAGCCGGCATCGGTGGGATGGGCGTATTTGGGAAGCTCGACGGTGGGGTCGAGACGCTTTATGTTGACGGTAATGTTGGACATGGAATCACCTTAGCTTGTCGAGCTCTTGCAGAAACTCATCGACGTCTTTGAAATCGCGGTAGACCGAGGCAAAGCGGATGTAGGCCACCTTGTCGATCTTGGCCAAGCGCTTGAGCACCATGTCACCCAACTCATGGGACGTGACGGCCGTCAGCGTGCGAGAGCGCAGCTCGACCTCGATGTCGTCGATAATCTCATTGAGCTTCTTAGTATCGATATCACGCTTGATGGTGGCGCGCATCAAGCCGACGAGCAGCTTATTGCGATCGAACCGCTGCTTGGTTCCGTCTGACTTAATGACCTCGATTGGGTCTTCGCATCGCTCAAACGTTGTAAAGCGATAGTTACACGAACAACATTCGCGACGGCGCTTAATGGTGTTATTTGACTCCTGCATACGGGAATCAACGACGCGGGTATGTGCCTTGCCACATTTGGGACAGCGCATGGTACCTCCTCTTAAACGATAACAAGGGTACCATGCGCAGCGCGATAATGATTACGAACGAGCAGGAACCTTAAGATGCGCACCGGCGGCGAGCGAACCATGCTCCAGATGATTGACGTTACGGATCATGTCGGAAGTCTCTTGCGTGGAAAGGCCTTCGATAGGATATTCCTCGGCAAGCGACCAAAGAGAATCACCAGGCTGAACGCGAATAGTCTCGTAGGTAACGTTGGAAACGGACTCGGCATACGCGGCGTGACGAGCGCTAAAGACCGACGTAGCGAGGACAACGAAGAGCGTAAGCGCAACGGCAACGGCGACAATCGTCGGAACCTTCAGGGCAACGCGGGCCGGCGCAACTACAGCCTGCTGATTGCGAGCAGACTTTACGGTCAAAGGCTGAAAGCCGGAGCGGCCACCCTGAACAACCGTAAAAGTGGGTTCTGCAGGCGTCTCGAGTTTAAGGGCAAGGTTTCCCTGGACCATATTCGTTGCGTTCATCATGTTCTCCTCTCGCGTGTTTTGCTGAGAACAGTTTTATCAAGCCGCGCGGACAAAAATGTCTAGCGCGAGAACGAATGTTCGGTTATTATTATCTTCGAACAGTTGTTCCTGTCAAGCAAAATTCGAACATTTGTTTGACATGGGTAGAGAGGATGCCCTGATGGCTCGCAAAATTACCAAGCGTCAGCAGCAAATTTACGACTTCATCAAGGAATATCAGCAGGAGAAGGGTTATCCGCCCAGTGTGCGCGAGATGGCATCTGCCGTGGGCCTTTCCTCCCCCAGCACCGTGCACGCCCACTTATCTGCCTTGGAGGCGCGCGGGCTGCTCAAGCGCGATGCCACCAAACCGCGCGCCCTGGAACTCTTTAACGAGGACGGCTCCTCTGTCTCAATTTCTAAATCTGACGAGCCCACCGCACCTCGCGGAACGGTCTCGCTACCGCTCGTTGGTCGCGTCGCGGCTGGGATTCCCATTCTGGCCGAGCAGAATATCGAAGACACTTTTACTATCCCGACCGAAATCGCCACTGATCAGGGTTCCTTTATCCTTGAGGTGCATGGGAGCTCAATGATCAATGTCGGCATCTTCAATGGCGATTACATCATCGTCCGTGAACAAAAGAGTGCCATGAACGGCGAAATCGTCGTGGCCATGATTGATGGTTCAGCGACCGTCAAGACGTTCTACAAGGAGCAGGGACGCGTACGCCTACAGCCTGAGAATGACACCATGGAGCCTATCTATGCAACAAATCCCGTTATTTTGGGCAAAGTCGTCGGCTTGATGCGCCGGTTCTCGTAATGCAAAAACGCATCACCATCTTTGATACCGTCCGCGGGTTTACGATGATTTCAATGGCAGGTTTTCACGCTTGCTACGATCTCGCCTACCTGTACGGTTGGGATATGCCCTGGTTTACCCAGACTGTCTTTCAAGACATCTGGCGCGCCAGCATCAGCTGGGTATTCTTGTTTATCGCGGGTTGGATGTGCACTCTTTCGCGCAACAATATCAAACGTGCCGCCAAATACGCCTTAGCAGCACTCGTCGTCTGGCTGGCAACAACACTTGTCTCAGTCGATGATTCGGTTAATTTTGGCATCATCTACTGCATGGCCGCATGTACCGGCATCGTGGCGTTGACCGATCCCGTCCTTAAAAAGATATCAGCGAGATGGGGCATGTCCCTATGCCTTGTGATGTTCGCCCTCACCTGGAGCATCCCCAAAACAATCTACCCTGTCCCCTACCTGGCGTGGCTGGGATTTCCGAGCCCTGGGTTTGTCTCAGGTGATTACTACCCCATCATCCCGTTTATCTTTATGTATCTTGCAGGATACTTCGCCGCACATATAGCGCAGGGAATCGATAAGACCGTCCCTAGCTGGGCCTACGCCAACTCCCTGCCGGCGCTCGCCAGCCTTGGACGTTATGCACTACCCTTTTATCTGCTGCATCAGCCCATTATACTGGGCATTTTGGAGCTCGCCTACTCGGTGCGATAACGCTCGAGCCGCGGTGCGACACGAGCCGGCAGTTTCGCCACAATACGAACGCCATCCTCAAGATATTCCTCATGCAAAAGGGTCCCCTGCTCATGCACGAGTGTAATGAGCGCACCTTCACGATATGGAATGTCGGCTGAAAGCAGTACATCGGTGGCAGCTGCCTCGCGAGCAATGCGATCGACGAGGTCGTCGAGCCCCTCGCCCGTTTGGGCCGAGAACAGAACGGCTTCCGGAAAACGACGACGGAAACTTAATCGATCAACGCTATCGAGAAGATCGATTTTATTGAATACGGTCAGCGTTAGGCGCTCTCCGGCGCCGATCTCATCAAGCACGCGGTCGACAGCCTCCAGCTGTCGCTCATAGTCCTCGTCAGACGCATCTACGACTTTGAGAATTAGATCGGCACCCAACACCTCGGACAGCGTCGATTTAAAGGCATCGACAAGACCATGCGGCAGCTTTTGAATAAAGCCGACGGTATCGGTAATCGTCATTCCGCGACCGCCGGGCAGGCGATACGAACGCGTCGTCGGGTCGAGCGTAGCAAACAGCTTGTCCTGCGAAAGTACCGTAGAGCCTGTCAGGCGATTGAGCAACGTCGATTTACCGGCATTGGTATAACCGGCTAACGCGACGCGAAACGCCGGTGACTCAATACGACTCTTGGATTGAACATCACGACGCTGTTCAACCTGCTTGATCTCACGACGAAGCGCAGCGATCTTATTACGAATGAGGCGACGGTCGACCTCGAGCTGACTTTCGCCCTGACCAAAGCGTGAGCCGATGCCGCCGCGCGTCTGTTCCTTGGCGAGATGGCTCCACATGCCGCGCAGACGAGGCAACAGATATTGAAGCTGCGCCAGCTGTACCTGTAGGCGTCCCTCACGCGTCTGAGCATGCAGGCCAAAGATATCCAAGATCAGTGCCGTACGATCGATAATCTTTACCGGCTCGCCCACGACTTTCTCCAAATAGGATTGCTGCGAGGGCGTCAGGTCGTCGTCAAAAATAACGACATCGGCATCCATGCGATGTACCAGACCGCACAGCTCCTCTACCTTACCGGAACCGATAAATGATTTGGGATACGGCTTTACCAAACGCTGAGACAAGCGAGCCACGCACTGGGCACCAGCCGTGTGGGCAAGGCGCTCCAGCTCATCGAGCGATCGATCGAGTGGCCATGCATTGTCGCGCCACTCAACACCAACCAAAATGGCACGCTCGGGCTCGGGTGCCGTGGGAACAAGGGGGAAACGAGCCATTAGGCAGCCTCAATACGATGCAGGATATCAGCAACGACCTCATCGATCGTACATTCATCCATATCAAACCACGCGATACGGTCATCGCGCTTAAACCACGAAAGCTGACGTTTGGCATAGCGACGCGAACGCATCTTAATGAGTTCGCGAGCCTCATCCATGCTCGTCACGCCATTGAAAGCATCGATGATCTCTTTATAGCCAATTGCCTGCATCGAAGTCAGGGCATCTCCCAGCCCCTGGTCCATAAGACCGCGAACCTCATCAACAAGACCCTGCTCAAACATCACATCGACACGTAGGTTAATGCGTTCATAGAGCACCTCGCGATTTCGCGTCAGGCCAAACCATAACGCATGATAATGCTCGCGCGGAACACTAAACTGCGACTTTTGTTGCGCATAGGAAACGCCATCATCGTGCATTTCGAGCGCGCGAATCACACGCCGCACGTTATGCGGATGAATAACAGCAGCTGATTCTGGATCGCGCTCGGCAAGCAGGGCATGCAGTTCTTCCTCGCCAATACGCTCGGCAAGCTCCTGATACCCCGCGCGACGATCGTCCTCAAGCTCGCCCGAGGGAAAATCCATCTCATCCAGGGCGGCCTTGAGATACAAGCCTGTGCCCCCGCAAAACACCGGTAGGCGGCCCTCGCCAAGCAAACGCTCAACATGCGCGCGAGCGTCAGCCTGATAAAGCGCCGCAGAGTACGCCACACCCGGCTCTACAATGTCGACGAGACGCAGCGGCGCCGTACACTCATCGGGCGCCATCTTTGCGGTACCGATGTCCATGCCGCGATAGATTTGCATCGCATCGCACGACAGCACTTCGGACGAAAGACGAGCCGCCAAACGGTCGGCAACACCACTCTTACCAACCGCCGTCGGACCGACGATCGCAACGACGGAAAGACCTGCCCCGGGAGAAACCATTAGCGCGGCTCGCCCACAACGGAGCCGGACAAATACCAGGTCTTGGCAACGTCAACGTCAACATCAACGATCTTGCCAACAAGCTGATCGATGCTGTAACCCTCGGGGATAGGCGCATGCACGGTCTGATTCTTGGGACTCTTGCCCAGCAGGACCGCGTCGTTCTTTTTACTCGTTCCCTCAATGAGCGCCGGCACCACAGTATGAAGCTCACCCTGGTTGTACTCGTGCGCCGTGGTCTCGATAACCTTAACCAGGCGGTTGAAACGCTCGAGAATAACCTCATGCGGCGTAGGATCGTCAATCTCGGCGGCCGGGGTACCGGCGCGCTTGGAATAGATGAAGGTATAGGCCTGAGCATAGCGGACCGTCTCGGCAAGTGAGAGCGTCTGCTCAAAGTCTTCTTCAGTCTCGCCCGGGAAGCCAACGATAATGTCGGTCGAGAGCGCGATATCGGGCATGCGGTTGCGAATGCGATCGACCAGGCCCAGATAGTCCTCGCGTGTATAACGGCGATTCATCTCTTTGAGGATCCGTGTCGAACCTGACTGGACGGCCAGGTGCAACTGCGGCATAACGGCAGGCGTCTCGGCCATGGCGTCGATGGTCTCGGGGAGCAGATCCTTGGGATGCGAAGACGTAAAGAAGATGCGCTCCACACCCGTATCGCCCACGGCACGCAGCAGATCGGCAAAACGCGGCTTGCCAAACAGATCGCGACCATATGAGTTAACGTTTTGGCCCAGCAGCGTAATCTCACGCACGCCCTGGCGCACCAAACCGGTCACCTCGTCGACAATCTCCTCGAAGGGGCGACTTTTTTCGCGACCGCGCACGTACGGCACGATGCAATAGGTGCAGAAATTATTGCAGCCTGTCATGATGGGCACCCAGGCGTGATACTGGGTCTCGCGATGCCACGGCATGCTCATGGCATCCCTATCCTCATGCTCATTGGTGCGGATATGACGCTTACCATCAAGGAACGCCTCGGCAATGAGCTCGGCCACATGTGCGATGGAATGCGTGCCAAAGATGACATTGACGTTATCGACGTTGGTGAGCAGGCCCTCTCCATCACGCTGCGCGATGCAGCCGCCCACGGCAACCACACGCTTGCCCGAAGGCGAAGGCGGCAGGCTTTTGCAGGAATTGCACTGACCGTACAGGCGAGTATCGGCGGCCTCACGCACACAGCATGTCATGAAGACAACGATATCGGCATGCTCGGGATCGAGCGCCATGAGGCAGCCATACGAATCAAGCAGACCGCTCACACGCTCGGAGTCGTGCTGATTCATCTGACAGCCAAAGGTGCGGATAAAGTAGGTTTTACCGGCAAGAATATCGCGTACGGAACGCTGGTCCATGTGCATAAGTCCTAACGATGGGGAGCGAAACGAGGCAAGCAGAAGCTATGCCACAGGCTTAACATCATCCATGACGACGTTATCCATAGCAGCTCGATTGATCTGGTGAACGTAGATAGAAAGGCGGATGGCCGTGCGCGACTCCCCGTTAATGAGGATGTCGGAGAACACAGGCGCGCAGGAAATATCAAAACCGGTTGGAATCAAAAAACCGCGCGCGATAGCAACGGCCTTAATGGCCTGGTTGACAGCACCGGCACCGACACACTGGATGTTGACGGGTACACCATCCTTGACCATGCCGGCGATGGCGCCGGCAACGGACGCGGGCGATGATTTGCTTGATACCTTCAGGCAATCCATGAAGAAACTCCTGCGTTTAAAAGTACGTTTTAACTGCAATAACTTTATCGTACCGAGTGGACTCGGTAAAGGCACTATTCCTCTTTGGCAAGATCGAAGGTCACGGTGATTCGATCACGCGAAACACGGATCTTTGGGTCGCCGCAAAGATTGAGATAGTACCGGGCGGCAAGGTCATTAAAGTCGCGCTCCACAGCACGCGAAAACTGTGCCATGTCATCCTTGGCAATACGCAGCCCACGACGATCCTTCGCGAGATCGACAGGAGCCGGCGCATGCGAGGATGAGTCACGCTCGCGCAGCAGACGCGCAGTCACACCGCGAACGGGCTTAATCTGCCCTGCCAAAATGCGATGGGCCGTGCGCTCGGACATCTCAAGACCCAAACCCGAACAAATACGAATAAAGTCCTCGGCATCAGAGGCAAGGCCTAAACGATCGACAACCGGAAGCTCGCTCTCATCATCAATAAACAGGAGACGAGACGTATCGAGCCGACTTGACGCCTGAGCATAAAGGGTCGCGGCAATCTCAGACGGAGAACCAAGATAGACATCGCAACCACGCAACTCCTCGAGCGCAAACTCACAGGCAGCGCGAATAATATTATGCGGACCGCGAGCACAGACATAACGTCCGTCCTCATCCTTGACGGCCTGGGGCCAGCTGGACTGATCGGCACGCTCGCTGAGGCGGTCGGCCGCAACGCTCACCTTAAAGGCTGAGCCAAGATCGACACCAGACGTGACCACGCGGGCCTCGTCGGTGTTCTGCTTGATCGAAAACAATGCCATGCCACGACCGTGAACGCCCCAACGGTCCATCTTCATGCTCTCGAGCTTTGAGGTAACGCGAGCATCGAAGATTCGCTCTTGCATATCCTGCGGAACACCCGAGCCGTTATCCAGAAAGACAAGCGTGCGGACGCCATCTTCCTTGGTCGTGGCGAGATAGACCTTGTCGGCGCCGGCATCGCGAGCATTACGGAGCATTTCGATGACGATATCCTCGACATGCTGAATGTCGTGCTTTGCCTGGCGCCGCTCGGCCTCCGAAACGCGGAGGCGGACATACCCCTCGCCAAGGTTCTCCTCGACGCGAAGGTTGCCCTCCCCCGACATCGACGCGATAAATGAGATGAGCTCGTTCGCGTCGCTCATATTATTTAGCGATATCGACAGCGCGGCTCTCGCGAATCACGACGACGCGCACCTGACCGGGATACTCCATCTCTTCCTCGATCTGATGGGCGATATCGTGAGCCAGAACCGTGGACTGGGCATCGGAGATCTTGTCCGGCTGAACCATGACATGGACCTCGCGACCAGCCTGCATGGCATAGGTACGCTCGACGCCGTCATGGGAGTTGGCGATCTCCTCGAGCTTCTCAAGGCGCTTGATGTAGTTCTCGGCAGACTCGCGACGGGCACCGGGGCGAGAGGCTGAGACAGCATCGGCGGCCTGCACCAGGACATCGAGCACCGTGTTGGGGTCGACATCGGCATGGTGAGCCTCGATAGCGTGGACGATAACGGGCTTCTCGCCATAACGACGGGCGAGCTCGGCGCCGATGACGGCATGCGGGCCCTCGACGTCGTGGTCAATTGCCTTGCCCAGGTCGTGAAGCAGACCGGCGCGCTTGGCGGTCACAACGTCCAGGCCAAGCTCGGAAGCCATCACGCCGCAGAGATCAGAGACCTCGAGGGAGTGCTGAAGCACGTTCTGACCAAACGAGGTACGGTAGCGCAAGGCACCAAGGGTCTTGACGATCTCGGGGTGCAGGTCGTGGATGCCAGTATCGAAGGCAGCCTGCTCGCCAGCCTCGCGCACGCGCTGCTGAACCAGGTCGGCAGCCTTGTGATACATCTCCTCGATGCGGGCAGGGTGAATGCGGCCGTCGGCGATGAGGTTCTCGAGGGCGACACGGGCGGTCTCACGACGGACCGGGTCGAAGCTCGAAAGAACGACGGTCTCGGGCGTGTCGTCGATCACGAGGTTGACGCCGGAAACCTGCTCGAAGGTGCGGATGTTGCGACCCTCGCGACCGATAATACGGCCCTTGAGGTCATCAGAGGGAATGTGCACGGAGGTAACGGTGACCTCGGCAGTGTGGTCGGCAGCGCAGCGCTGAATCGCCAGGGACAGAATCTCCTGGGCGGTCTTGTGGCACTCGGCGCGAACCTGCTGCTCGGACTCGCGAATGATCGTGGCGGCCTCGTGGGTGACCTCGCCGCGAACCTTATCGAGGAGCTCCTTGTGGGCATCCTCGCGGGTAAGGTCGGCGATACGCTCGAGCTCGGAGGTCTGCTTTGCGCAGAGCTCCTCGAGCTCACGGGAGCGCTTCTCGACCTGACCGGCCTGGCTGGACAGCTGATGCTCGCGCTTATCGAGAGCGTCGTTGCGGCGATCGAGGGATTCCTCGCGCTGCATCACGCGGTTCTCGAGCGTACGAATCTCGTTCTTACGCTGCTTGTCCTCGGCCTCGGCGGCCTGCTTGTTCTTGATGATCTCCTCTTTAGCCTCGAGCAGAGCCTCTTTTTTGAGGGTCTCGGCCTGACGCTTTGCATCGCCGATTAGGGATTCAGCCTGTGCATGTGCCGACTGGATCTTTTCGTCGGCCTCGTGAAGACTACCCTGCTTGGCGGTGCGCATGTAGGCAATGGCGGCGATGGCACCCAAAACGATGCCAACGAGCGCTGCAATGATAGGCATGCTCACTCCTTTTTATGGATTCGTTACACAACAAAGCGAACCGTCCTTATGAACGGCTCGCGACATTTGAGTAATATGGGCGCAGCTTATGCGGGTCGGATACAGATAAACATATAAACAAACTCATCACAGATGAGCACATATCACAAAGCAAATGACAGTGTTTATCGTACGTTGAACCACAACAACTGTCAAATAAATGGCCCCAGTACGGCGGCTAAAACGCGGTGAGCGGCGGGGCCACAAAACGCATACGCCTAAAGCGCACATTCCTCGCATTCGGCATCGAGACGTGCCTTAACGGCATCGGCGGCGATGTGATACGAGAAGCCCTTGCCCATCAAAAACCGAACCAGTTTTTCGAATCCGCGCGTCTCTGGAACACGCCGCTTGGCGAGCAGGGCTGACGCACGCGCCAAATCGTCTTCGACGGCAAAATAATCCTCGGGATAACCGGGAATGTCATCGAGCACAACATGACGTCGCTTGAGCTCGGTCTCGATTTTGCGCTGTCCCCAACCGCGCCGCTTGCGTTCCTCGATAAAGTACGAGCAAAAGCGATTCTCGTCTAAAAAGCGATACTCGGTGGCGCGCTCGACGGCGAAATCGATCGCGGGCTGGTGAAAGCCGTAGCGAGCCAGCTTGTCACGGACCTCACCCGTCGCATGGTCGCGGCGCGATAACATCTCAGTCACCATGGTAAGTGCACATTTACGCTCGATGAGCTGCACCGACTCACGAAAGTTATCCCAATCACAGGGAAGATCGGGGCGGTTTTTGACATACAGGCGCGCGACCCGCACGGGAATCCAAATGGACCGCTCAAAACCGCCCTCAAGCTCACAATCGATATGTGCGCAAGGCTTTTTGGACGCATACCCGCTCGAGAACGAGGAGGCCGCCTTCTTATCGGGAAAGACGACCGTGGCCTCGGTCACCGTATACGACATGAGCGTAACCGCTACTCGTCGTCATCATCGAGCATGGCGGAACCATCGATGGCGTAAAGCTCGTCAAACTCCTCAGGCGCAGGCTGATCGGTCAGCTCTACCTCGGACGGAGCATCGTCATCAAACTCAAGCCCGCAGGCAAGACGGACCTTATGCTCAATCTCGTCGGTGCAATCGGGGTGTTCGCGCAGGAACGCCTTGGCGGCCTCGCGACCGTTGCCGAGCTTGTCCTCGCCATAGGCAAACCAGGAGCCCATCTTCTTGCAGATGCCGCACTCGACAGCCATGTCCAGAATCGAGCCCTCCTTAGAGATGCCCGTACCGTACATGATGTCGAACTCAGCAGAACGGAACGGAGCCGCCACCTTGTTCTTAACGACCTTGGCGCGCACGCGGTTACCGATAACCTCGTCCTTAAGCTTAATGCTGTCGATACGGCGAATGTCGATACGCACCGAAGAGAAGAATTTAAGGGCGCGGCCGCCCGTCGTAGTCTCGGGGTTGCCGAACATGACGCCGATCTTCTCACGCAGCTGGTTAATGAAGATGCACGTCGTGTTGGACTTGGACAGCGAGCCGGCGAGCTTGCGGAGCGCCTGGCTCATCAGGCGAGCCTGAAGACCAACCGTAGTATCGCCGATTTCTCCCTCGATCTCGGCACGCGGGGTCAGCGCGGCGACGGAGTCGACGACGATGGCATCGATGGCGCCGGAACGAACGAGCATGTCAACAATCTCGAGCGCCTGCTCGCCCGTATCGGGCTGAGAAATGAGCACCTCGTCGATATCCACGCCGATGCGCGCGGCATACGTGGGATCGAGCGCATGCTCGGCATCGATAAATGCCACAACGCCACCCATTGCCTGGGCCTCGGCCAGGATCTCGAGCGAAAGCGTCGTCTTACCGGAGGACTCAGGACCGTAAATCTCGACGATACGGCCGCGCGGCACGCCGCCGATACCCAGCGCGGCATCGAGGGCCAGAGCGCCCGTGGGAATGGCCTCGACCTCGAGCTCGGGACCACCGTCGCCGTACCTCATGATGGAACCCTGGCCGAATTTCTTCTCGATCTCGGCCTTGGTGGTGGCGATCATCTCATCGCGCTCTTTACCCGTCGTGCGAGCATGAACGGTACGTACGGGACCTGAATTCTTGGCCATGAAAAGCCCTCCTCTTAACAACCTGCATCGATAATAAACGAACGGCTGTTCGTGGTCAACCGTTCAGATAAATCATATGCAGGCAGTCTTTCCAAAACCCAACCAAACGCCGACCAAATACTGACCAAATGCTTGACCACATAGGGCCAAATATAAGCAAGGAAGGCGAAAATAAACCTATGACCAGCAAAAACGCTGAATTTGTCAGAGGTCCCTATCTCCACAATTAAGGGGCCCTAAGGCCCCTTAAAACACGTCTATTCCATAGAGTTGAGCAAAAGGGCAATGCGTCCCAATGCCTCCGCGACCGCATGGGCACGAACACACGAACGGTCGCCCTCATAGTGGCAGCGCACAGAGTCCACGACCGGCACTTCCCCATCAGCCGCGCGATACGCCCAGCCAATATAGAAAGTGCCAGCCGGATCGTCCTCAGTGCCGCCGCCGGGGCCGGCATAACCCGTTGCGCTCACTGCAATATCGCTCTGGTACAGCTCCAGCGAACCCGCCGCCATCTCGCGCGCGGTCTGATGCGACACCGCGGTATAGCGGTCGAGCGTCTCCTGATCAACGCCCAAAACGCGATGCTTGATCTCATCGCAGTAGGTCACCGCACCGCCACGCAGCACCGCCGAGGCGCCCGGGATATCGGCAATCGTCGAGGCAATCATACCTGCTGTCAGCGACTCAGCCGTCGAAACCGTCACGCCCCGAGCGCTCGCGCGCTCGACAATATGACGCGCCAGCTCCTCGTTATGTGCGGAAATCTGCTCAAAAGAGTCCGTCATACCCACCAGGACCTAGACCGAAAAGACGATCTTGCGGCAGTTCCAGAAGTACTGGGCGCCCGAGATAACGGTCAGGACAACGGCAACGGCGTACAGGAAGCGCGACACCGAGTAGATGCCGAGCGTCAGCGCCAGCGGGCCAAGGTGCAAGCCGGCCATCGCAAAGACGCACAGGTAACCGCAGATGGAGACCATCGTGGTCGCCGTCTTGTACTTGCCAAGCTTATCGGCGGCAACGACCACGCCGGCGGCACTCGCGACCATGCGAAGGGCGCTCACCAGAAGCTCACGGAACAGGATAATGAACACGGACCACACGGTCACAGCGCCAAAATCCAAGAACAGCAGCAGAGCCGAGAACACCAGCAGCTTATCGGCGATGGGGTCCAAGAACTTACCGAAATCGGTAATCTCGTTGCGCGAGCGCGCCAGATAACCGTCGACCTTATCGGTGCACGACAGGATCACATACAGAATGAAGGCAGCGGCGGCGAGCGGGCCGTCGAAGGTGCTCCAATCTGTACCGGCAACACTCGTGTGAGAAAGCGCCGACACGATCATGAACACCGGGATAAAGACGATGCGAACGCACGTCACGATGTTGGCGGGCGTCCAAACACTCGTCAGTTCCTTATTGCTCTCGTTTGCCACGATGCTCTCCTACTCCACAACATGGCCGATAAGCTCATAGCAGAAGCTATCGGTAAACTCGACCGTCAGAATATCGCCCACGGACGCCTCGCTGGCGTCCAAGTGCACCGCGCCATCGGAATCGGGCGCCTGGAACCAAGCGTGGCCGATCAGCTCGGCGCCGTCCTCGGTCTCCTCGATGCCGTCGACAATCACCTGGGCGCGCTCGCCCACATGTGCGGCGGTGGCGGCAAAACCGAGCGACTCGGCCAGGTCCATGGCCTCCTGGGCGCGCTCGAGCTTGACCTCCTCATCGACCTGACCCTCCATCTTAGCGGCCAGGCTGCCCTCCTCCTGCGAGTAGGCAAAGACGCTCGTGTAGTCAAAGCCGACGGTGTCCATAAAGTCGATAAGGTCGCGGAACTCATCGTCGGTCTCGGTCGGGAAGCCGACCATGGCCGTGGAACGGATCACAATGCCGGGGATACGCTCACGCAGATCACGGAACAGGTCCTCGAGCTCCTGGCGCGAACCAGAACGGCGCATAGCCTTGAGGATGCGCGCGTCGCAGTGCTGCACGGGGATATCGATATAAGGCAGTACCTCGGGCGTATCGCGAATCGTATCGATAAGCTCGTCGGTCATGCCCTCGGGCTGCAGGTAGAGCACGCGGACCCAGACGTTGTGCGGGCGCACGGCCTCGGCGACGGCATGCAGCAGCTGCGCCAGATTGCGCGGCGAGCCATCGGTGACGTCTTCGTCGGCAAAGTCGGTGCCCCAAATACCCGTGTCCTGGCCGATCAGCACGATCTCTCGCACGCCACCGGCAACCAAGTCGCGCACCTCGGAAATAATGCTCTCGGCATTGCGCGAGTGATAACGACCGCGGATATACGGGATCATGCAGAAGCTACAGAAGCGGTTGCAGCCATCGGAGATCTTGACGTAGGCGACAGCGCCCTCGACGGTGCGCTTGACCTGCGGAATATAGGCGGCAATCTCACGCTCGACACCCAGCACGCCATCGATGACCGTCACAATGCCATCCTCCTCGTCGGCCTTCACAAAGGCAGCGACCTCGGGCAGCTCGTCAGGCAGGTCGTCGCCATAGCGCGACGGCACACAGCCGCACATGACGATGGGACAAGAACGAACGCCGTCCTGAACCTCGTTGGCGAGCTCGAGCGTGGTCTCGATGCTCTCGGACGTTGCGGAGGCGAGGAACGAGCATGTATTGACGATGGCGATATCGGCATCCTGTGGGTCGAATGCCTCCTCGTAGCCCGCGGCGGTCAAAAGAGAACGCATGCGGTCGGTGTCAACCTCGTTCTTAGCGCACCCGAGGGTGATGTAGAGCACGGAGCCCAACGGTGTATCCATGTTGGAGAGCAGTCCTTTCGAATGATATTAGCGGTAGTTGGTGAACTGCAGCGGCTGGCCGTAGTCCTGGTCGCGCAGGAACTGGATCACGGTCTGCAACGCGTCCTTCGAAGCAGAGGAAACACGCAGCTTGTCGGCCTCGATAGTCACCTTGACCTTGAGCTTTTGGTCCTTGATGTCCTTGTTGATCTTCTTGGCGGTCGTCTGGTCGATACCCTCGACGATATGGCCGAGCACGCGCACGGTGCCGCCCGATGCCGCCTGCGGAGCATCCCACGAGACAGCCTTGAGGTCGATGCCGCGCTTGATGAGCTTGGAGCTCAGCACGTCGATAATCTGCTTGGAGACAAAGTCGGCCGGGGCGTTGATCGTAAAGAGCTTGTCGCCCTTCGAAAGCTCGATCGTGGCGCCGGAATCCTTCAGGTCATAGCGCTGGGAAATCTCACGCGTGGTTTGCTGGAAGGCGTTGTCGACCTCTTGCATGTTGACCTCGGACACGACGTCGAAGCTGGAATCTTTAGCCATGATGTTTCCTTTCGCGTACGAGCGGCTTAGTAGCTATCGTACGAATAGTCGGTAGAATCGGTGGGCGTCTGGCCGTCAGTTGCGGTATCGGCGCCATCCGTGGATTGGGCATCGGTGCCGTCGGTGGTGTCGGCACCATCGGTGGTGTCGGTACCATCAGAACTTTCACCATTCTCGGAACCAGTCGTCTCCTTCTTGGGAACGGTGATCGTCACACGCGCCACGCCCGAGGTCTTGGTATCGTAACGGACCTTTTCGCCGTTCTTGGTAACGGTGACATCGGAAGGCTTGGACGTGGTGATCTCGATCGAGGACTCAGGCGTGTACTCCTGCTCAAAGGGGCCAGTCGCCTGGGCGCCATAGACCGACTTGCCATCGACCTTGACCTCAATCCAGGCGGTCTTTCCCTTGGCAACGGAGACCTTGACCTTCGTTACCTCGTTTTCTTCCTTTTTAGCCGTCGTCTTGGTGGCGTCCGAATCGGTCGACTCATCCGTCGCCTCATCGGTGTCCTCATCCTCGTCGACCGTTTCGGTCTTCTTAGAGGACTTCTTGGGCGTCGTCTTGGTAGCAGTGGGCGTCTCGGGCGTGGTCTCGGGCGTCGAAGATGCGCAGCCGCGCAGAAGTACCACGATGAGCACGATCAGCAGCAACGCCACGGCACCGATGCCGGCGTAGACGATACGCGGATCGAGACCGTTGTTTTGAGGAGTACGGGAACCGCCGCATCCACGACTGGAACTGCTGCGGCCGCCTCCCTGAGGCATACGACCACGATTGCTGTCGGAACGGCCGCGATAGCCACCCTGGCCCTGAAGGCTGCGCTGACCCGAGCGGGGCGCAAGTTCACCGCGGCCTTGATAGCCACGCTGGCACGCACGTGGAGCCGAAGAGCGCTGGCCATACGGCTGTGATTGAGAGCGAAGACGCGGCGTCACCTGCGTGGCATCGGCGTCCGCATAGCCACTGCGAGAACGTCCGGTGGAGATACCACGGTGACCGCGATCGGAATAGCCGCCGTCGCCGTAGCCGGCACGAGGGTCACGCGCCACGCCGCGGGCAGCGGGAAGTGCACGGTCCTCGGGCATCGGCGTACTGCGGAACCGGTCACGCTGTGAGCGAATCTCCTCGCCCGAACCCGTCTCGGTAATATAGCCAGCCTGCTGCGGACGCTGACCATAACGCGTTGAGCGACCACCCTGAACCATCAAGAAGCGCCCATTATCCACCGAGGAACGTGAATTGACATAGCCGGCGGCGTCCTGAAAACGACCGCCCTGCTGCGACGTCTCGCGCTCGTATGCCATCAGCTCGTCAAAGTAGGCATTGACGACCTCGCGCGGATTGAGGCCCAAAAAGCGAGCATAGCTCGAAATCATGCCCTGCGCATAGCCGCGCGGCGGCATCGAAGCAAAGTTACCGGTCTCGAAAAACTCGATGATCTGCGGCCTGATTTTGATGGTGTTGGCGACCTGCTGAATGGAAAGGCCCATTCGGCGACGCTGCTCGAGCAGCATGTCACCAAAGCGTGCAGCCATCAGAATCCTCCAAACTCACGATCTTCACGTGCCATCTCGGCGTCGACAGATTCCAGCGCGGCAAGCCCCTCCTCGTCCAACAGGACCTCGCGCGGCTTGGAACCGTCGGGCGGGCCGACGACACCCTTTTCTTCCAGCATGTCCATAATACGCCCGGCACGCGCATAGCCAACCTTCAGACGACGTTGCAGGCCAGATGTGGAGCCAAGCTGCGATTCCACCACAATATGGGCGGCTTCCCAAATGAGCGGATCATCGTCTTGCGGCTCGGCTACTCCGGTGCGGACAATGCCGCCGCCACCAGCCATGGACATGGAAGCGGGCGCCACGGCGGACAGAATCTCCTCGTGGTAGTCGGGCTCACTCTGCGACTTGACGAACTCGACAATCTCGTTGATCTCATCATCCGAGACAAAGCAGCCCTGGATACGGCGGGGCTTGCCCCAGTCGACCTTGGAGAACAACATGTCGCCCAAACCGGTGAGCTTCTCGGCGCCCATCTGGTCGATGATGACGCGCGAGTCGATGCCCGTGGCGACGTTAAAGGCGATACGGTTGGTGATGTTGGCCTTAATGAGGCCCGTCACCACGTTGGAGCTGGGGCGCTGCGTGGCAACGATAAGGTGAATACCGGCGGCACGGCCCAGCTGTGCAATACGCACGATCGAGGCCTCGACATCCTTACCGGCGACCATCATCAGGTCAGAGAGCTCGTCAATGATAATGACAAGGTAGGGCATCTTTTGCGGCGGATTGTCGTAATGCTCAAACTCGCCAGCAGCCTGCTTTTCGTTGTAGGTCGAGATCTTACGCACGTTGAGACGCTCGAAGACCTTCAGGCGACGCTCCATCTCGGACACAGCCCATTGCAGAGCGCTCGCGGCCTGCTTGGGCTCGGTCACCACGGGCACATAGAGATGCGGCAGACCGTTATAGCCCGCAAGCTCGACGCGCTTGGGGTCGACCATGATCAGGCGAACGTCCTCGGGAAGGGCGCGCATGAGCAAGGTCGTGATGATGGAGTTGATCATCACCGACTTACCAGAACCGGTCGTACCGGCAATCAACAGGTGAGGCATCTTGGCGAGGTCGGCGACAACCGGCGTGCCCTCGGCGTCGCGGCCGATGGCGAGCTCGAGCGGACCGCCCTTCACATAGGGCAGCACGTCGCCCAGATTGACGTTCTGGCGCTTGCGGTTGGGAATCTCGATACCAACGAGAGAGGTGCCGGGGATCGGGGCAAAGATACGAACCGACTGGGCGGCGAGCGAAAGCGCAATATCGTCCTCGAGGCTCGAAATCTTGCTCACGCGCTCGCCCTCGCCAGGTTGCAGCTTAAAGGTCGTCACCGTGGGGCCGGCGATCCAGCCGACCACGCGGGCACTGCGGCCAAACTCAAGCAAGGTGGATTGCAGTGACTCAGCGGTCTGCTCCAGCTCCTTATCCGAAGACGCGGCAGAAGCCGACTGCGGGTTGGCATGTAGGATTTCGAGCGGCGGAAGCTTGAGGCCGTCCTCTTCTTCGCCCTCGTTATCTGCGGCGCCGCCGTCCGCTCCCCCATCACGAGCCGCAGCCGATTCGACAGCACTCGTGGCAGGCGCATCGGCAACCTTGGGATGCTTTAAGAAGTCGGGAATCTGAGGTGCGGCCGAAACAGGGTTCACGGCAAACGGCGGCTCGGACTCGTCAACCTTGTCCGGATCGTCCTCCATCGAAAGCTGTCCGGTGACCTGGCCGCGCTTTGCATGGCGACGCGGCAGCAAAGTTGTCTTTGCGGTCTCAATCGGAGCCTCGTCGTCCTCGTCATCGCCCTCGGTGAGCTCAATCTCGCTATCGGACCAAGACGGGTCGGGCTCACTCGTATTGAGCTTGGGAACCGTCTTGCCCTTCTTGGCATGACGGCGCGGCAGCAGCGTGGTCTTGGCCCGCTCGGCTTCAACCGACTCGGATACGTCGACAAACGGGTCATCGTCCTCGTCGTCATCCAAAACCGGGTCGACATCGCCACCCATGACCGTGGTCACCGCGGCGTCAGTCCCCTTCTGGCGCAAAATGCTCAGGTGCGGACGAGCGACGCCGGGAACAGACAGGGCCTCTTCATCGCCCCACGGGCTCGCATTGACATCGGCACGTCGACGCTCGGCAAAATCGGCAGCGCGATCGCGTGCGGAGCGCAAAACGCCACCCACCGAAAAGCCGATAATGACCAAACCAACGACGACAAGCCCCAGCAAGACAACCATGGCGATAGGTTTACCCAAGGCGTTTTGCAAGGCACTTGCGATAAAGGCGCCAATGTAGCCGCCCGACACGGAAAGGTTCTGCGGCGTAAACATAAGGTCGCACGAATCGCTCGTGCCCGGCACCATCAGCGAAAGAATGGAGACGACGGCGATAAAGACCAAGGCGCCGCCCGCAACAGAGCGCACGTTGAGCGGCGAGTCCTCACCCAAAAAGAGCGTGGCGGCAAACAGCAAGATGACGATCGGCAGCACGTAGGCGCCCAGACCAAAGCCCAGGTGGTAGAAACCGGCAACCGCAGCCGTCACGGGCGCTGTTGCCGGAGAGATCACGGCAATGAAGGACGCGATCGCCAAAACGGCGATGACCACACCGGCGATATCGCGATTGGCCGAAGGCTCGACCAGGGGCTCAAACTCATCAAACTCGGACTCGTGGCCCTTATTCGCACGCAGATGGGAACCGGCACCCTTAGCAGATGCCGGTTGGTTATTGGCCTTATTGCCTTTGGCGTTTTGTGCAGATCCGCGCGCCAAACTAAACCTCCATGACGACCGGGATGATCATCGGACGGGTGCGCGTACGGCTCCAGATAAAGTTAGAGAGCGAATCGCGCACGGCCTTGCGAATGGCATCGGAACCGCTGCTGGTAAAGCTAAACTTACCCTTCTCGATCGTCTTCATAATGGACGCGGAGGCATCCTCGGAGAACTGGTCGTCGATGGCAAACGAGACGCCGCGGCCCGAGAACTCGATGGCCTCGATCTTCTTGTGTTTGAGGGAGACGATGGCAACGGCCGTGACCATACCGTCGTTGGCGAGCTTCTGGCGATCGCGCAGGACGATGGGGTCGGTATCGCCGATACGCAGGCCGTCGACGTAAACGACACCGGACTCGACGGGCGTACCGCGCTTGACGATACCACCGCGCATCTCGAGCGTGTCGCCGTTATCGAGGATAAAGATATGATCGTCCTTGATGCCCATCTTGCGGGCCAGCTGCGCATGGGCGCGCAGATGCACGGCCTCACCGTGAACCGGCATAAAGTACGTGGGCTTGGCCATGGCCATCAGGAGCTTGAGCTCCTCCTGGCTACCGTGACCCGAGACGTGGACGAGAGCGCGGTTCTTATCCCACACGTCGCAGCCGAGCTTGGCCAGGCTGTTGACGACCTGCTGGACGGCCTTCTCGTTGCCAGGAACAGGAGTTGCCGAAAGGATAACGGTATCGCCCTCGTGGATGGAGAGCGTCTTGTGCTCGCCATTGGCCATGCGGGACAGGGCCGATAGCGGCTCGCCCTGCGAACCGGTGCACATGACGACAATCTTATCGTCGGGCAGGTTATCGATATCGAAGGCATCGATGATATCGGCGTCATCGATGTTGAGGTAGCCCAGCTCACGCGCCACGCGGGTGTTCGTGAGCATGGAGCGACCGGTCACAACGACCTTACGGCCGCACTTGCGGGCGGCATCGCAGATCTGCTGCAGACGATGGATGTGGCTCGAGAACGACGCGACGAACACGCGACCCGGGGCGTTCTTGATGGCGTGCAACAGGTTGGGACCAACCTCGGCCTCGGACTTGGTAAAGCCGGGAACCGTGGCATTGGTGGAGTCGGAAAGCAGCAGGTCGATGCCCTGCTTGGCAAAGCGGCTGATAGCGGCATAGTCGGGCGTAACGCCATCGATGGGCGTCTGGTCGAGCTTAAAGTCGCCGGTGTGCATAACGGTGCCCTGATTGGTGCGGATGAACACGCCCAGAGCGCCGGGGATGGAGTGCGTCATCGAGAAGAAGTCGAGCGAGATGCCGCCGAGGTTGACATGGCTGCCGCCCTTGACCTCGCGGAACTTGGGTGCGCGGATGCGGAACTCAGAAAGCTTGCCCTCGATAAAGCCAAGCGTCAGCTTGCTCGAGAAGATGGGCACCTTGTTGTTGAGGTCCTGCAGCAGGTACGGAAGCGAACCGGTGTGGTCCTCGTGGCCGTGAGTAACGATGATACCGCGGAGCTTCTCCTCGTTCTCCAGAACATAGGTGTAGTCGGGAAGCACCAGGTCGATACCGGGCTGGGAGTCATCCGGGAACATAAGACCGGCGTCGACGAGCACCATGTCGTCGCCGCACTCGAAGACCGTCATGTTCTTGCCGATGCCATCAAGGCCGCCGAGCGGGATGATCTTCAAGGGAGATGATTTTTTAGCTGCCATAGGTTAGTGTGGTTTCCTTTCTTCGAAACGGGTCTGGAACAACCGACGGGGCGCTTCTGGCAAACCGACCGTCGGGAACGTACAAACATGCATCGCAGAGTCGATGCAATAACTACAGTATGATACCCATTTGCACAACAACAGACCACCCATGCATCAAAGCCCCATCTGAACTGGTCTATCCCGCCGGTTTCCCGTGGGGCGGGCACTGATGAAGTTTCCTGCTCTACAGTCCTGCTCACGACGGAGGCCACATTAAGTGGCCTCCTGTTCGTGCGGAACTCGCGATAAACTTCATCAGTGCCCGCCCCACGGGAAACCGGCCAATAAGGGACAGGTTAATTTTGGTCGATTTTATCTGGGGAAATGCTGCTGCGGCTATCTACAGATCTGAAATCTGACTACTGAATAGACTGTCTAACTAAATTGCGAGCGGCACTAACCAGTCCTTTTGCTTGCGCCCGGGAGGGCCGCATATGAAGTTTATCGCGAGTTCCGCACGCAAAGGAAAGCACTTAATGTGCTTTCCGTCTTGCGCAGGACTGTAGAGCAG
>CABQAK010000037.1 GCA_902462065.1 uncultured Collinsella sp. | reverse complement strand
CTGCCGGTCGAGGCGCTCGCGGCCATGGCCGGCATCGGCGCGCTGACCGCAGCGGGCGGCGCGGTCCTGTACCGTAGGCGCCGCTAGCGATATGGACGAGTGGGGCGAATCCATCCGATGAGTCCGCCCCACTTGCCCTGCTGGACGGGAGCAGGTAAGATATACCGAGCGCCTAGCGCGTTCGATGGGTTCGGATGACGACATGTTCCGAATCTGGTCAGGTCCGGAAGGAAGCAGCCATAAGGAGCCTCTGTCGGGCATCCGAATCCATCGAGCGCGCAGGTGCTTTTTGGTGCCGCGGCTACCCGCGAGTGCCGGCAGGGCGCTTGGTGTCTCGCTGGTCCTCGGCTTTGCCTGCGGGATCGCTCGACTACCAAGCGCCCTGCCGGCACTCGCGGGTAGCCGACCAAAACCACCTGAAGGGTCACATTTATCTGAATAATTTAATCCCGTGTCTTTTGCTGCTCGTTGGCGTTGTCTGGAGCGCGGCGGCTACGTGGTTCAAGAGACGGCGGCATTACCATCTGTTTTTACAAGTAAAGAGGCTCGTTTCCCTAGGTTGGGGAAACGAGCCTCTTTTTGTCTCTGGGTTTGTGGATTGGCGAAGGTAGTATGCTCTGGCGGCTATTTTGAGTTTTTGAGGCGGCGTGTGGCTGTGGCGGTTATTCCGAGGCCTGCGGTGGCGATTCCTGCGAGTGCGATTGCGCTCGGTGCTGTGTCGCCCGTGTTCGCGAGCTTGCCGGCGGTCGTATCTGCTTGCTTGCCGCTGCTCGAGTTCGCCTGCTTGGTGGAGCTTGGCGGGGTATTTTTGCCGGTCGCGGGCGAGCTGGCGGGCTGTGCCGTCTCGGCCGGTTGCGCCGAGTTGGAGGGTTTTGTCGTCTCGGACGGTTTCGCTATCTCGGGCGAGGCGGCCTTGTCTGCCGCGGCCTTTGCCTCTTCGTATGCCTTGCAGGCGTCGTCATAGGCCGCTTGCGCCTTATCCAAATTGTCGAGGAGCGCATCTCGCTTGGCTGTTTCCTCGTCGATGTGGGCTTTGACTTCCTCCGCCGCACTTTCGAATCTCTGAACCTGTCTTTCCTGGCTTTCGAGGCGGCGTTGGTAGCTGTCAAGCGTCGTTTTGCAAGACTCTTCTTGCAATTTTGCCGCCATGATTTCGGAGCGCAACTGTTTAATAGCTTCGCTGGGCGCCTCGTCGCCGAGTGTCTTAAGTGCCTCTAATTTTGCCTGAAGGCTGCTTACCAGGTTGCTGGCCTCGTCGTATTTGGCTTGGGCTGCATCGACGTTCGCTTGCATGGCGGGAAGGAGTTCCCTACATTCGGCGGCATGCGCCAGCATAATGTCGCGGAGCTCTTGATCACTGGCAATCATATTATTGATTCCCGCAATTCTCTCGGAACTTGCGGCGTCCTCCGCTGCTTTGAGTTTTTTGAGCGCTTCCTGCATGGCCGCATGCGCTTTTTCTTTTGCGGCGGCCGCATCTTCCGACTGCAGGGCAACTGCATCGATGGGAGCGCTGGCTTCTGCCGCGATCGCCGTTGCGGGGGCGATTCCCGCGACAAGTGCCGCGGAAAGGGCGATGCCCACAGTTGCTCGTCTTGCTCTTCTTGCGAGAATGTCGTTCATCTCGGCACCTCATTTCAAGGGTCGGCGACTAACTTGGTAGCACTAATGTAAGTATACCAAGCTAGTTGACCCGACACTGGCTGGGTGCGCGCCTTTCCGCTTCTTTGGAAACCGAATCCCATTAGAAATGACGAGTTGTTTACGCTTCTTTTGGGCTCACCGTACTATCATGATTCGAATTGAATGTGGATGATGATAGGGAGCGCCTTTTTATGATTGAGCTGCTTAGGCGTTTTGGTGGTAAGTTTCGCCGGTATATGGTGATCGGCCCTGCGTGTAAGCTGATCGAAGTGATCTTTGACCTGCTGACGCCGCTGGTGATTGCCCAGATGATCGACAAGGGCATTGGCTCGCACGACGTGAGCGCCGTTATCCGCTACGGCATGCTACTTGCCGCCATGGCCGTGATCGGCATCTCGTTTACGCTCGTCTGCCAAAAGATGGCGGCGCTCACCTCGCAGGGCATGGGCACCGACATTCGCGGCGCGCTCTACGAGCACATCAACAAGCTGAGCTATGCTGAGCTCGACCGCTTTGGCACGCCGTCGCTCATCACCCGCATCACCAACGACGTTAACCAGGTCCAGCTCGCTGTGGCGCTGGGCGTGCGCATGCTCATCCGCTGGCCCTTTCTAGCGGTGGGCTCCATGTGCGCGGCCCTTGCCATCGACCTTAAGCTCGGCATCATCTTTTTGATCTGCACGCCCGCCATTGGCCTGGTGTTCTGGGTTGTCATGGCGCGCTGTATTCCGTACTACAAGCAGCTGCAGGCAAAGCTCGACCGCATCGCGCTTATCTGCCGCGAGGGCCTTTCGGGCGCCCGCGTGGTTCGCGCCTTCGTGCGCGAAGATCACGAGCGCGAGCGCTTTGCGCAGGCCGCCGACGACCAGGCCAATACTGCCATCGCGGTGGGCAAGCTCTCGTCGATTCTCAACCCCGTCACGTTTTTGGTGATGAACCTGGGCGTGTGCGCCATCCTGTGGGTGGGCGGCATCCAGGTCAGCGTGGGCGAGCTTACGCAGGGCCAGGTCATGGCGTTTGTGAACTACATGACGCAGACCCTGACCTCCATCGTGTACGTCGCCAACCTGGTCGTGGTCTTTACCAAGGCGAGCGCCAGCGCGTCGCGTATCAACGAGGTGCTCAATTGCGTGCCGGGCATCACCGACGAGGGCAACCAGCCGGTCGCGCTGCCCAAGCCGAGCAATGTCGCTCCAGTTCCCGCGCTGAGCTTGAGCCATGCGAGCTTCTCGTTTGGCGCTGGCGCGGCCAATGCTGTCAACGATGTGACGCTGGAACTCCCGCTGGGCAAGACGCTCGGCATTATCGGCGGTACGGGTAGCGGCAAGTCCACGCTCGTCTCGCTCATCCCGCGCCTGTACGATGCGAGCACCGGCAGCGTGAGCGTGATGGGCGCCGACGTGCGCACCTGGCCGCTCGACCAGCTGCGCCGTGTGGTCGCGACCGTTCCGCAGCGCGCGTCGCTGGTGAGCGGCTCCATCCGCAGCAACCTGACCTGGCGCGACGAGGCTGCGACCGACGAGGAGCTCTGGGCGGCGCTCGACATGGCGCAGGCGAGCGAGTTCGTGCGCAACAAGCCGCAGGGGCTCGATACCCCGGTCGAGGCGGGCGGTAAGAACTTCAGCGGTGGCCAACGCCAGCGCCTGACCATCGCGCGCGCCCTGGTGGGCTCGCCTCAGATATTGATCATGGACGATTCTGCCTCGGCGCTCGACTTTAAGACCGACGCGGCGCTTCGCCATGCCATCCGCGAGCGCAGCATGCGCGGTGCCGCCAAGGGCGGGCTGCCGCTGACCACGGTGATTGTGAGCCAGCGCGTCTCGACCGTGCGCGATGCCGACGTGATCTGCGTGCTCGACCACGGCTCGGTTGCCGGCCTGGGCACACATGACGAGCTCTATGCGACCTGTCAGCTCTATCGCGAGATTTGCCAGTCGCAGCTGCGCCGCGAGGAGCTTGAGGGCCAGCGGGGGAGCACAGCGCCCGCGCTGGCCCCAGGCGCTCCGACCGCCCCCGCATCCGTCTGCGCAAAGGAGGGATGCTAAATGAATCCGTACACTTCCTCCGGTTCGGTCGCCACGATGACGGCCAACGTGTCCGGTAACGATAACCTCAACGACCTGGGCGACGGTCCGCGCCAGCCCGGCGACCCCGAGCGCTATCCCGTGGGCGCGGTGACCCGCCGCCTGATGGGCTACGTCCGTCCGCACCGTATTTCGTTTACGGCGTCGTTCGTGAGCGCCGCCATCTCGGTGATTCTGCAGCTCTACACGCCTATCCTTATCGGCGAGGGCATCGACCTGATTGTTGCCGCGGGCCAGGTGGATTTCGACGCACTGCTGCCGCTCGTTACCAAACTCGCGCTCGTCGTGGTGGGTGCCGCTGCCTTCCAGTGGCTGCAGGGCTACTGCGTCAACCGCCTATCCTACGAGACGGTGCGCGACATGCGCGTGGAGGCGAGCGACAAGCTCAGCCGTATGCCGCTCAGCTTTATCGACAGCCATGCTCACGGCGACCTTATGAGCCGCGTGGTCAACGACGTCGACCAGGTGGGCGACGGTCTGCTGCAGGGCTTTACCCAGCTCTTTACCGGCGTTATCACCATCGTTGGCACGCTCGCGTTTATGCTCTCCATTAATCTGACCATGACGCTTGTGGTGGTACTCGTCACGCCGCTTTCCATTTTTGCAGCCGGCGCCATCGCCAAGCTTTCCAACAAAAGCTTTACGGCACAGCAGCGTATTCAAGGGCAGCTCGGTGGTCATATCGAGGAGTACGTAGGCGAGCAAAAGCTTGTCGACGCCTTTGCCTATGGCCCGAACGCCCAGCAGCGCTTCGACGCCCTCAATGCCGAGCTCTACACCGCGGGCGAGCGCGCGCAGTTTATGGGTTCGCTCTCCAACCCCGGTACGCGTTTTATCAATAACATCATCTATGCCGTGGTCGCTGTGATCGGCTGCGTGGGCGTGATCACGGGCGTGCCCGCGGCGCTTACGGTGGGCGGCGTGCAGATTTTCCTGTCCTATGCTAACCAGTACACTAAGCCGTTCAACGAGGTCACGAACGTCATTACGCAGATCCAGACCGCGTACGCCTCGGCGCGCCGCATGTTCGCGTTGCTCGATGCGCGCGAGCAGGAGCCCGATGCTGCGGATGCCGTTGAGCTCACGGCCCCGCAGGGCGAGGTCGCCTTTGAGCATGTGGACTTTAGCTATGTTCCCGACCGTAAGCTGCTGCAGGACATCTGCATCGAGGCTAAGCCCGGCATGCGCTTTGCCCTGGTCGGCCCCACGGGTTGCGGCAAGACGACGCTCATCAACCTGCTGCTACGTTTTTACGATATCGATGCCGGACGCATCATGGTCGATGGCCGGTCTTCGCGTGACTACACGCGCGCAAGCCTGCGCCGTGCCTTTGGCATGGTGCTGCAAGATACCTGGCTGTTCGAGGGCACCGTGGCGGAAAACATCGCTTACGGTTGCCCGGATGCCACGCGCGAGCAGGTTATCGAGGCTGCCAAGCGCGCGCATGCGCACAAGTTTATCGTGCAGCTGCCAGGCGGCTACGATACGGTCATCGGCGAGGACGGCGGCACGTTTAGCCAGGGTCAAAAACAGCTGCTGTGCATCGCGCGCGTCATGCTCACCGACCCGGCTATCTTGCTGCTGGACGAGGCGACCTCGAGCATCGATACTCGCACCGAGCTGCAGGTGCAGGCGGCATTCGACGAGCTCATGGCCGGTCGCACAAGCTTTGTCGTGGCGCACCGCCTGAGCACCATCCGCAACGCCGACTGCATTTTGGTCATGCGCGACGGCCAGATTATCGAGCGCGGCACGCACGACGAGCTGCTAGCGGCAGGCGGCTTTTATGCCGAGCTCTACCGCAGCCAGTTTGCCCAGTGAGCAGGTGCGTGGGGCATGTAATGCAGCGCTAGGGCGCGAGTGTGTCAACGGGGGCAACGATGATGCCCTCGGGCGTCGTATGGACCGGCATGCCGAACCCGATGACGATGAGCTTGGCCGCAGGGGGTCTCTCGCCGCGTTCGACCAGCTTTCGCTCGAGCCGAAGCAGGTTTGCAGATGCCTCGGGGATCTGCGGACTTCCGAGTTTTACTTCCACGGCAATCCAAGTTCCATCGCGCCTGTGTATAACGGCGTCGACCTCGAGATCGTCGGCGTCGTGGTAGTGGGACACCGATGAGTCATTTGCGGCTGCATAGACCTTAAGGTCGTGCAGGACGAGAGATTCGAAGAGCAGTCCCAGCGTCTTCGGGTCAGATGCCAATGACTCCGGATTTGCTCCGAGCAGCGCAACGGCAAGCGAAGGGTCGGCAAGGTGCCTTTTTGCGCTTTGCCGCAGCTTTACCGGCGACCTGAGCGCCGGATGCCAAGCCGGGATATCGTCGATGATATTGATTCGTCTCAGAGCATCCATGTATCTGGAGACCGAATTTTTCGAAACGCCGGTACCGATATCTTTGTCGATGGACTTCGATCCGGCAAGTGTCGACTCATTTCGCGCAAGCGATGTCAAAAGAGACCTGACCTTGACCGGATCACGCTTAACGCCGTCAGTTCTAGAAACATCCGATTCGCATACGCCATCAACATAAGCAGCGGCAATCCGCATAGCATTTTCAGTTGTTTTCCCCATCGCTTGAGGCCAACCGCCACGGCACAGCAAATCGGCGATACCGGAGATGCCGGCAATCGATCCGACTGCCGGCTTAGCAGGATGACCTGAAAGCAGCGCTCCGATAGTGACTAAGCCAGAAGAAACGCCAAGCTCGAACAGCGTCATGGTATCCATTCGCAACCTTGCTATTCGTCCAACGCCACTATGCATCGGCTGCTTCGAATCTCGCGGCGTTGCTGAGCCCGTGAGAATAAACTGTCCGGATTCTCCCTGTCTTGCGTCACACTCGAAACGTACGGCATCCCACAGCTTTGGCTCTTCCTGCCATTCATCGATGAGCCTAGGAGAGGGTCCTGCTATTGCCTGTGCTGGATCGATCTGAGCCAGCTGGAGGGCGGCAAAATTTCCAGTTGGATCGGAAAGAGACAAGGATGATCTAGCAAAACGTTTTGCCGTAGTGGTCTTTCCGCACCACTTTGGGCCTTGAATGAGAACCGCACCGAAGATATCGAGATTATGCCTGATTACCTTATCGATGCATCTGTCTACATATCTATCCATGCTGCCTCCTTCTTTAGTTACTATGATTATGTATTCTACCAGCAACGTGGTGACGATTAACGGTAATTTGAGGTTATGATTAACGGAGAATTATGGTGACGATTGATGGCATATTATGGTGACGATTATCATTGATTCGGGGGCAGGGCCGCTTGACTGTCCCAAATTTTAAAAAGTATGGGGCTTGCGCTGCGAGCTTTTGTCCAAAGATGTCGTCTGCGTCGCCAATCGACAGACGGTGGTTTACATCTGTCACGTTAGTACTAAGATATTCATCTAATAAATTGCATTAGTGGCTTTAGTTTTGGGGGAAACGAGGCAACGTGACTATGACGTGCTCTTTGGTGGTTAACAGCAAGAGCGGTAATACCAGGATGGTTTCGGGCGCGATCAAGCGCGCTCTGCAGGCTGCGGGCGTCGAGTTTGTCCATGCCGCGGCGTTGAGCGACGATGCGGATGCAGATCAGGTTGCGCTCGAGGCGCAGGGCGCCTGCGCGGCCGACACGGTGCTCGTCGGTTTTTGGTGCGACAAGGGCGCGTGCACGCCTTCGGTCGCGGCGTTGCTCTCCGCCTTGCATGGCAAGCGCGTTTTCCTGTTTGGCACCTGCGGCTTTGGGGCCGACCAGAGCTATTATCAGCAGATTATCGACCGCGTAACTTCCAATTTGGCTGGGGATGCCGAGCTTGCGGGCTGGGCGATGTGCCAGGGCAAGATGGGCCCTGCCGTAAAGCAGCGCTACGAGGCCATGCTCGAGCAAGATCCCGACAACGCCCGATTTAAGATGCTGCTCGACAACTGGGTTGCCGCAAAGGATCACCCCACCAAGGAAGATCTGGATAACATGGCTGCAGCCGCCAAAAAGGCCGTGCTGGGGGAGTAGCTCCCATCGCTGACGGCGGTCGGTCCATCTTTCTAAATGAAACGTCCTCCCGGGCGTCGGGGCACGAAGTTCTCTGCTCTACAGTCCTGCGCAAGACGAAGGCCACATTAAGTGGCCTTCTTTGCGTGCGGAACTCGCGATGAACTTCGTGCCCCGCCGTCCGGGAGGACGCCTCTTTATTGATGGGAGGCCTGATAGGTCGATGGTTCCGTGCCCGGATGCGTCCAAAGTGGGACGGGCTTTCCGGATGGGCAGGCTTTCGAAAAATGCGTCCCGGAATTTGCCACGCTTGAAATGGGATGCAGTTTCCCGATGAGGCACTCGACGGAAAATACATCCCAAAAATGGCCTTTGAGCTGGGATAAGATTTCCGCGGCATCTCGGATTCTCAAAAATGAGACACGCCGTTGGCGAAAATGAGACACGTGATATCGGGCATCGGACGTATCATTTGCAATAATGAGTCTACTCCACTCGAGTAAAGCGAGGTCCCTCATGTACGTTCCACACCCCCGTATCCGTAGGCTGTCGAAAATCCCGCTTGTTGGGACGGCGGCGCTTGCTGCGTTGATCGCCACGAGCGTCGCCTGCTTCACGGCCACGCCCCAGGTTGCCCAGGCGGCAGACGCGCCCGCAATCACCGATATGACCGAGCAGGATTATCAAGCCCTGGGTCTGGGCACGAGCGAGGACATTCCGGCCGATACCGTTGGCCCCTATTCCACTGATACCCCCACGACGTTTGCCACGCGCAGCGAGGTCTATATGGCAGCTAACGGTAGCCATGGCAATCGCTACACTCTGCGCGACAAGCTCGAGAACGTCGAGCGCGGTGACATTGGCGGCAGCAGCAAACTCACCGATGGCTATGGAAGTGTGTGGGGCGCCGCAAAGTTCTGGCAAAACGTCAACAACTTCGATACGAACAGCGATCTCTACAAGCATAGCGACTACGGTGGCGGCACCTGGTCGTACCTAAGCAACAATGAGTCCTCAACAGTACTCGCCAACGACAACAACGGTTTCTCGGGCATTCACGCCACGAGTGTTGAGTTCTGCAGCGACGCCAGCACGGGCAAAAAGAGCCGCGTTGCCGAGCTCCGTGCCTACGGCGACAGTTCCTCCACGACGATTGACGGCAAGTCATACGCCGGAAAGGTTGAGCTGGTCCTCTACTCGTTTAGCAACGGGCGTGCGCGCACTCTCGACACACACCTGCCGGTGACGGTCAACACTAATATGATGTACGAAGGCCGTTTTAAGTACCTGGATGCCGGTTACCTGCAAGAGCACGACGCCGTCTTTGATGTCGAGGCGGGCGATGTCGATGGCGACGGCGTCGACGAGCTTTTTGTCTACGCGGGCTGCTATGTCGACGAGAACGGCGTGCGCAAGGCTGTAGTCGACATGTATGACTTGGAGGGCGGCAACTGGAAGCAAAGCGTCGTCAAGATCGATGCCGGTAACGCCGCGGACTACACCACGCACAACAAGGGCGGGAACGACTCCTGGACGCAGCTTCAGTCAGCTCCTGTCGTTTCGCTAGCGGCCGGCGACCTCGATCGCGATTTTTGCGATGACCTCGCCATCGTGGTCTCGGCACCCTACGGCAAGAAGAATATTGATAAGTCGACGCATTGCGAGCTGTTTTCGTGGGATGCATCCAAGGGTGCGCTCGTCCATGTCGATGCTCTGGGCGACGCGGGCGCAATCTCCCTCTCCGCGAACGGCAAGACCATGGTCGCTGCGAATGCGACGTTCGGCACGTTTGCCGCCTACGATGAAGAAGGAAAGAAGACGGGTGAAACCGTCACGGGCCTTATTCTTGCGGGCTATGACTGGCAACGCAGCGCTTTTGATTACGGCGCTTCTGACGGCAGCAAGGGACTGTACGGCGCGCTGTACCGCTACGCGTATTTTGACTCGGAGTCTGGCGAGTTCAAGCTTTCCGATTGCAAGGAATACAGAGACGGGCTCCTCGCCTCCTATGGGCTGATGCATGTGCCCAACAGCGCATGGAAGGATAGCGCTCAGGATAAGCGCTATCCGTGCACCTTGGCGCCTATTGCCCTTGCCACTGCCAACCTTGACGGCCTGTCCGAGCAGCTGGCGGTCGACGAGGTGCTCGTGGGCGGCGATGTGTTCCGCGACTTTGCCTGCAACACGGCACAGAGCGGGGCTCAGGGCTTGGGGTCCATGGTCGGAACCATGAGCATGAGCGGTCAGCAATACAACAGCAGCAACAAGCATGACCACAAGGGTATAGAGCAGGTGTGGATCAGCGACGTCAAGGCGGGCAGCGTCTCGGGTTCGGACCGCTATAACGAGAGCTTTATCGCCGTGGTGGGCAAGCACCGCGACGAGGACCTGCGCAAGAACGATGACTACTATTGGATGACCGCCTCGCATTTTTCGCTCGACGAGAACGGAAAGGTGCGCCGCGGCGAGGAGCAGGTGATTAGCGAGAGCAACCGTCGCAGCACTACCTACGGCACATTTATCTCGCTCGCGCTGCCCGATGTCGACAACGACAGCGTCAAGATCACGTACAAGGACCGCTACAAGGTCTATACCAACCCGCGCGTGCTTGCCGTGCTGCAGGATGCGCCCTATGTTGAGGATCTGGAGCAGGCATACGGCTATCTGGTGTTGGGCGGCACGTCATACGGAGAGGAAAAGGGCACGGGGACATCCCAGGGCTATACCATTGGCGCCGAGTTGGGCGTTGCCGTCGAGGTGCAGACCGGTCCGCCCCTGGTCGCGATGAATGCTTCAGTCGATTTTGCCGCCGAGGGATGCTATGACTACCGGAGCGAGCGCACGGTCAGCGCAAGCGTAAGCTATGAGTCGCATGCCGGCGAGGGTGACAAGGCCGTGCTCTACACGATTCCGATGGTCTATTACGAGTATGAGATCGAAAATGAGGAAACTGGTGGCAAGGGCGTGATGGCGGCGCCCGTGTCGCTCGGCGCGCAGACCTCGGTCGTTAATGTCGAGGCCTATGACCGCATTGCCAAACAGCACAATATGACGCCGCTCAGCTACTTTTTGACCAACCGGTCGGGAGAACCCGGAACCTATCAAACGACGCTCAACGGCGAGACTCCCGTTGGGGATTCCTTTGGCCTGGGCAAGCCTGGCGTAACGCGCGCCTACACGCACGATGGGTTTAACGGCGCCGCCGCGCAGTCGGGGGCGAGCATTGAGCAGACCATCGAAGTCGAGGAGGGCAAGGAGCAGGAGCTCGAGCTCGGCTTGACGCTGAACGGCAGCGTTGTCATGGGCGCGAAGCTCGCAAAGCACGAGTTGTTTGGCGGCCTGTGCTTTGGTGCCAACGCCGGCTTTACTACGGGTAACTCCTCGAGTGAATCGACCGAATACGGCGGCACCGTCGACAACCTGCCCGAGGCCGCGCAGGGCAAGTACGGTTTTGTGTGGCGTCTGGGCGTCAACGCGGTGGATGTCGACAAGTTCGAGGCGGACTCGGGCGACAAACTCGGCACCAAGGACACCGACCAGTTCTGGATCGTGGGCTATGACGTTAAGGACGTCGAGATGCCCGACGCGCCGGCCGTGACGGGCTTTACGGCAAACGTCGTCGATTCGACCAGCGTTACGTTTAGCTGGGACGATGTACTCGCAAACAAGAGTGGCTTTAGCTACGGCGTGGGCATGCTGCAGAGCAATGCGGCGGATGCGGTCGTCAATAGCTGGAAGATTGCCGACAACACGAAGACCTCGCTCAAGTGGGATGGGCTGCAGCCCAATACGGAGTATCGATTCGCCATCGCCGCCGTTAAGAATGGATCCACGACCGAAACAGGTATTCGCTCGGCAATCATCACGGTCAAGACCATGCCCGATGGCATGACGATGACCGTGAGCGGACCTGCGGCGGATGCTGCGGAGGGGCCGGATCTTGGATACGACTCTTCGGTTGAGCGCACGGCGGGAAGACACCTGACGCTCTCGGCGATTGGCCATGTGAAGCGACTCGGTGCCGACGATAGCGAAACAGGGCTGGCACCGACCTATATGTGGTACCGCAAGGGCCGCGGCGAGACAGAGTTTAAGCTCGTGGGTGCCGATGGCAACCTCGCGGCTGGAACGGCCTCAAAGCTCGAGATTGACCTGACCGCAGACGATGACGGTGCGCAGTATTACTGCCACGTGGGATACAACGACGTGGGCCTCGACACCGGCACGACGCTCGTGAATATCGAGGCCGAGGAGACGGCGCTCACAACGGTGAACGCCACCCCGATCCGCACGCGCCGCCTGTTCTCACAGGCAAGTGCGGGCGCCAAGAAGTTCCTGGACCATACGCTGGTAAACACCGCCGGCCCAACCGATTCCGAAGGCTCAAAGGACCCCGAGACTCCTGAGACCCCGACGAACCCGGACAAGCCCAAGTCCGACAACGGAGCTAAGACCGACACCAAGGTCAAGACTACGACCACAGCGAAGAACCTCGCAAACACCGGCGACCAAACATTCGCCCTAGTCGCCACCGCAGCAGCAGCGGGAGCAACGCTCGTAGTGATAGCCCTCATCATGCTGATCAAGCGCCGCAAGACCCACTAGTAGCCAGTCGAACATATCGACAACTCAAAAACCCGGGTAGCCAAAAAACAGGCCACCCGGGTTTTCTGTTGAGTGGAGACTCCGCAAGCGGAAACTGCGTCCCGTTCCGGACGTGAATTCTGGGACACGGTTTCCGGATACAAAGAAGGCCACTTAATGTGGCCTTCGTCTTGCGCAGGACTGTCCGAGCAGGGAACCTTATATGCCTCCGCCTGGACAGACGTTTCAGTTGTGGCTCAGCAGCTAGCAGCTACTTGATCTTGGTCGTACCCGGTGCCAGGTTGGGGTCGGTTTCGTTGGCCTCGGTCTGGAAGTGCTCGGTGTACACGTTCTTGCCGTCGCGGAACATCTCGTAGTACTGCATCTTGGCGTAATCCTCGCGCGCCTTGGTGGCGGCTGCGGCCGCGGCGTCGTCACCGGTGACGTTGGAGGAGAGCGCCCAACGCAGGCTGGCGTCCTCGTAGCCGACGGAGTTGATGGCGGGCAGCGACTCGCGCAGCGTCATGTGCGCTTTCTGGTAGTCGGTCAGCGGTGCGCCGATCAGCTGCATGAGCTGCGTGGACAGGTAGTTGGTGGACAGGTCGTCGACCTCGCTCGTCTGGTCGCAACCGGCAACGTCGTAGTTGGCCCAAATGATGTAGTCGGTCTGCCACAGGCGCTCCTGATGCGTAGCGTCGTCTTCGCCGGTAAACCACTTATCGTTGAACTTGGACGGGAAGAACGGCTGGTGATCGCCCCAGAACACCACGACCACCTTGCGGTCGAGCTTGCTCAGGGCGTTGAGGAAGTAACGCAGCGCCTGGTCGGACTGCTCGATGCACGAGACATACTCGTCGACATCGGAGAGCGTGCCGTCCTCGATGGTCTTAGCGTCCAGATCGGTCGTGTCGATATTCAGGTGCATCTGCTTATCTGCCGGCACCAGGCCCGTGTCGTAGCCCGAGTGATTCTGCATGGTCACGTCGAAGATAAACTGCGGATCGGCGTTCTGGTCGAGCAGCTCAAGAATCTTGTCGTAGGTAGCCTGGTCGGTCACCATGCCGCGCAGGGTATCGGCGCCCTGGAAATCGTTGATGGACAGGAACTGGTCAAAGCCAAAGTCCTTGTAGACGTTCTCGCGGTTCCAGTTGGTGGCGTGGTTGGGGTGCATGGCCGTGGTGGAATATCCGAGCGACTTGAACTGCTCTGCCAGATTCCCGGTCGTCTCCATGTTGTAGATGGTGTAGGGGTACACGCCCGAGCCCAGGTTGGCCATGGAGTTGCCGGTCATAAACTCAAACTCGGTATTGGCGGTACCGCCGCCGTAGGCGCTCACATAGAGCTTGCCGCGGCTGAGGCAGTTTGACAGGTTCTTAAAGTACTGCGGGCCCTCGTAGCCGGCGCGCATGTTCTGGTAGATCGACAGATCCGAGAACGTCTCGTTCATGATGGCGATGACCGTGGGCTTCTCGCTGCCGAACTGCTCCTTTGCGGCGGCGCGCTCGTCGCTCTTGGCCGCGTCGGACTTGTCGTAGGCCTTGGCGTACTTTTTGAGCGTGGCCTTGGCATCGTCGACGGAGTAGTCGGCGGGTTTGGGCGGCTTGATGGACTGTGCCGCACTAATAAAGGCAGGCAGGTAACCCTCGCGCCAGTAGCTCTCGAGCGGGCGCCAGGTGTAGACGGTGATGCCGAGAGTGTTGTAGTAGTCGATGAGCGTGACATGCGCGGTCACGCCGCCCAGGCACAGCACTGCCACGAGCAGGTTGGTGAGCAGCATGCGCTTGGCGTTGGCGGCGCCCTTCTGACGGTGCGGTGCCACCAGGCCGGCGTACTCGCACAGCAGCATGGCGATGGCGGTAAAGCCCATGGACAGCACGCAGAACAGCGAGATCGAGAAGGTGTAGCCGTTGCCGGCGACCGCGGCGGCGGTGGAGATGGCCGAAAGGTCGCCCGGCTGGATGGGCATGGATTTAAACGTGATGACGAAGAACTCGGCAATGCCCAGGACAAAGAGGGCAAAGGCCAGGACCGCGGGAGCCGCGCCGTGGCGCTGGAACAGGAAGAACAAGCCGGCCATGAGCGTGGTGATGATGGCCCACTCGAGCAGGATACACAGGGGGTAGACCCAGGTAAAGTCGTGGTTGGACGAGACCTCCATGCCCAGCAGCGCAAAGACGCCGGCGAGCAGCAGGCACAGGACGGCGGCGACGAGCGGTTTGCCCACAAAGGCGCCGCGCAGGCGGGCGAGCTTGCCGGTGGGGGCGGGGGCGTCGGGCTCGGCGAACGCAAAGACGCGCGGGGCGATGCGGTTGCGGGCGATGCTGGCCCAAGCGCATCCGGTGAGAATGGCATTGGTCAGGATGAGCATCACAAAGGCGAGCGGCTCGTTTTGGGCGACGAGGCCAATGGCGCCCCAAATGGTCAAAAAGACCTGGAACAGACCGAAGGCGACGCTCCACCCAAGAGCGCTTTTGGCAACGGTGCCCGACTTTGCGCGAATGGCCTTGGCCTCGCGCAAAACAAGGTAGACGGTCGCCGCAAGACCGACGAGCGAGATGGCGGCTGCGAACATGCTGAGACTCCTCACAAACTTAAAACCTACGAAAGCGGGGGTTTACCCGATTGTTACCAAGATATGCGCTGCAATTGGTGACTGCGCACAACAACCAGCCATATTAACGCGCACGTGTGGCGGTGTGGCGCAATGTAGTGGCGACCTGCGCGATAATGGACGGGAATTACACGGAAACGTAAAGGCTTCTTAAAGAATTAGCGAGGATGAGGCGATGAACGAGCAGGTTTGCACCAAGGCTGTGGATACGTGTGGCTATCCGGTCGAGACGACGGGCAATGCGGTGCTGGACACGTTGGAGCACCGTTCCTCCACGCGTGCCTTCGCGCGTGATGACGACGACCGCCCCGTGGCGGTGACCGACGAGCAGCGGGCGGCGATCTTGCATGCGGCGAGCCGCGCACCGTCGGCAGGCGCCATGATGATGTATTCCATCGTGAGCATTCGCGAGCAGGCTACGCTGGACCGTCTGGCCGACCTGTGCGACCACCAGCCTATGATCGCCAAGGCGCCCTGGGCACTAATATTTGTGGTCGACTATGCCAAGTGGATCGATCTGTTTGAGCACGTGGGCTGCTTTGAGCCCGAGTTTGTCGAGCGCACGGGCAAGTCGCCCCGCCGCGCACCGGGTCTGGGCGACTTTGCCATCGCGGCGCAGGATGCCGTGATCGCTGCGCAAAACGCCGTGGTTGCCGCCGAGGCCCTGGGCCTGGGGAGCTGCTACATTGGCGACATCGTGGAGAACGCCGAGGAAGTTGCCGAGCTGCTCGATCTGCCGCCCTATACCATGCCGCTGTCGATGCTCATCATCGGTACGCCCCGTAAGGAGCGCCCGGCCATTGCACATCCCGTGGTGAACCTGGTGCACGAGGAGCGCTACTGCCGTGCGGACGACGCGACTATGGATGCGCAGGTGGCCGAGATGGATGCGATGTTTCGCCCGCACGCCCGCGAGGTGGGCGAGCGCGTGGTGGATATCTACACCCGCAAACACACCAGTCCCTTTATGGCCGAGATGAGCCGCTCCATGGAGTGGTGGTTCAAAAACTGGCTCGGAAAATGACGAATGTGACAAGGGGATAGTCCCTTTGTCACATTCCATATCGCCGCGGTAGCCTAAAGACTGTATAAATCTTTATCTAGCTGGGAAAACAGTGCATTAAAACATGGGCCGATTACCTATAATCCCTTCGAACATTAAAGTTGGGAGGAAACCGGCTTATGGAACAAAAGGCCAAGGAGGCAGCCTCGCACGCTGCGATTCCTGTGAGCATCTCGGCGATGCTCGTCACGCTGGGCGTGGTGTACGGCGATATCGGCACCAGCCCTATGTATGTAACCAAGGCGCTCGTTGCCGGCAACGGCGGCATCGGAAGCGTCACGGAGGAGTTCGTGCTCGGCGCGCTCTCCCTTGTCGTGTGGACGGTCACGCTGCTGACCACCATCAAGTATGTGCTCATCTCGCTGCGCGCCGATAACCATGGCGAGGGCGGCATCTTTGCCCTGTACAGCCTGGTCAAGCGTTGCGGCAAGTGGCTTATCATCCCCGCCATGCTGGGTGGCGCCGCGTTGCTCGCCGACGGCATCCTGACGCCGGCCGTTACCGTTACCACGGCCATCGAGGGCCTGCGCACTATCCCGGCGGTCCATGCCGTGCTGGGCGATGACCAGGGCCGCGTCGTCGCCATTACGCTCGCCATCATCATCGTGCTCTTCTTGGTACAGCGCATCGGTACGGCCAAGATCGGTCACGCCTTTGGCCCCATCATGACGCTGTGGTTCCTATTCCTGGGCGGCACGGGTCTGTTCTTTGTCTTACAGCACCCCGCCGTGCTGCTGTGCCTCAACCCGCTCCGCGGCATCGCCTTTTTGTTGAGCCCCAACAACCACGCGGGCATCATGATTCTGGGCAGCTGCTTCCTCGCCACCACCGGTGCCGAGGCGCTCTACTCCGACATGGGCCACGTCGGCCGCGGCAACATCTACGCTACCTGGCCGTTCGTTAAGTGCTGCCTGCTGCTGTCCTATATGGGCCAGGGCGCTTGGCTTATGAACAACGCTGCCAACCCCGAGCTCATGGGCATTGCCGATCTCAACCCGTTCTACCAGATGCTCGCCCCGGGCCTGCGCCCGTTTGCCGTCGGCCTTTCCACCGTCGCGGCCATCATTGCCTCGCAGGCGCTCATCACCGGCGCATTCTCGCTGGTGTCCGAGGCCAGCCGTCTGGACCTCATGCCGCACATGCAGGTCTTCTACCCTGCCGAGACCAAGGGCCAGCTCTATATTCCCATGGTCAACAACGTCATGCTTGTCGGCTGCGTCATCGTGGTGCTGCTGTTCCAGAACTCGGCGCATATGGAAGCCGCCTACGGCCTTGCCATTACGCTGACTATGATGTGCACCACGCTGCTGCTCTTCTTCTACCTGCACGAGGAGCGCAAGCTCAAGGTCGCGCCGTGGATCTTCGCGGCCTTCTTCCTTTTGCTCGAAGGCTTCTTCTTCGTGAGCTCGCTCACCAAGTTCTTCCACGGCGGCTATTTCACCATCCTCATGGCCGCGCTCATCATGGGTATCATGGTGTGCTGGTACAACGGTACGGCTGTTGAGCAGCGCCAGTTTACGCTGCTGCCGCTGCGCAGCTACCTGCCGCAGCTCAAGCGCCTGCGCGATGACGATCGCTACGAGCGCCTGAGCGACAACATCGTGTACCTGACCAAGGACACCCATACCGACTACATCGACCGCGACATCGTCTACTCGATTCTGGACAAGCATCCCAAGCGCGCTCGCGCCTGGTGGTTTGTGAATGTCGAGACCATGGACGAACCGCACACTTTTGCCTATTCGGTCGAGACGTTCGGCACCGACTACGTGTTCCGCGTGCATCTGTACCTGGGCTACAAGATCAACCAGCGCGTTAATGCCTATCTGCGTCAGGTCGTTCAGGACCTGGCTGCCACCGGCGAGCTGCCGCCGCAGACGCATGACTACTCGGTCTACAAGGATCCGGGTAACATCGGTACGTTCAAGTTCGTCCTGATCCGTAAGCTTCTGGCGCCCGAAAGCGATGTGGAGCCGAGCGAGCGTACGGCCATCACGCTCAAGTACATCATTCGTCGCGCCGCCGGCACGCCTGCACGCTGGTACGGCCTGGAGAACTCCAACGTGAGCTTTGAGTACGTGCCGCTGTTCACCAAGTTCAAGGCCGTGAACAAGATGCAGCGCCTGGCTCCCAACGAGCGCCCGTAGTCGACGCTTGAGGTTTGGCTGCGAACGGGCAGGCTTGCAATGACAGTGATTGAGTCCTGGGAGGAAACCATGGATGCAAAGGTGCTTGACGGTTGCGATTTTGCGACCGAGCTGGTGCGTGAGGCGCGCGTCGATGCCGCCGAAGATCGGTTCTTTACGAATCGTGCCAACATGGATATGGCCGACCGCGTGATCTCGATCGTGGTGACGGTGCTTGTCGCGGCGTGCGTTTGCGCGCTGCTCGCGCACGTGCTGTTTGTCTAGTGACCGCCGGTCGTAGAAGGCTTTACACTTGGAACCACCACAAGGGAAACCACCACAAAGGTGCCTGTTCCTTTGTGGTGGTTTTTGTTTTTGAGAGAGGGGCGGGGCACTGATGGACGTCCGTACGGACGGCGATATTGCCGATAGCTTTTGGTGGCGGCGCACAACGCTGACGCGCCGCACTCCTCTGTATGACGTCTGCGTATCGGCGGGGTTGCTGGTCGCGGCGACGATTGTGGGCGCGCTGCTCGACCATCCGGGTCTCGCGCCGAGCATCATGATCGTCTATGTGTTCGCCGTTCAGCTGTGCGCATTCTTTACCTGGAGTCGCCTGTATTGCTTGCTGAGCTCGGCTGCCGCCGTGGCGCTCTACAACTTCTTGTTTGTCGACCCGCGCTACTCGCTGTCACTTATCGACCGCGGCTATCCCGGCATGTTCTTCATCATGTTCGTGGTCTCGCTTGTGTCGAGCTCGATTGCGTTGGCCCTGCGCCGCGCCTTGGCACAGGCTGCCGCCAGCGACCGCCGCACGCATATGGTGCTCGAGACCAACCGCATGCTGCAGCGGTGCGCCGATCAGCAGCAGATTGTCCATGCCATGGCAACGCAGCTGGCGCGTCTTTCGGGCTGTCCGGTCGTGTGGTACAGCGCCGACGCCGAGGGCGATGACCTGCTGCCGCGTGCGACATACACGGCCGTGGGCGATGCCGCGCCGGTGCATGAACTGGCGCCGCAGATGCCGCCGCGGCTCTCGGCGTCCGCCTATGTGGGAACGCCGCTCGATGCCACCTATGGCGGCTCGGCGTTTTATGGCATCTACCTGACGGTTCGCACGGGCGACGGCTTCGTGCGCTCGGGCGACCCCGCCTCGGTGGTGGGCGTGCTGGCTATCGTTGCCGAGCCCGACGTGCTGACGCATGAGGAGCGGACACTTGCCGATGCCATCGTGAGCGAAGGCGAGCTGGCGCTCGACCGCGCCCGCGCCATGGAGGCCCGCGAGGAAGCGGCGGTGCTCGCCAAAAACGAACAGCTGCGCGCCAACCTGCTGCGCTCCATCTCGCATGATCTGCGCACGCCGCTTACCAGTATTTCGGGTAATGCCGACGTGCTGCTCGATCAGGGCTCGACCGGCACCGCCGTGCTCGATGCCCAGACGCGCCGCGGCCTGCTTCTATCCATTCGCTCGGATGCGCTGTGGCTCAACGCCACCGTCGAGAATCTGCTCGCCATCACCAAGCTCGAGGGTGGCGGTATGCGCCTGTCGACCACGCTCGAGCTCATGGACGATATCGTCGAGGAGGCGCTGCGCCACGTAAGTCCGGCCGTGCGCGAGCACGACCTTAAGGTGGTGGCGTGCGATGAACCGGCGCTCGTTAACGTCGACGCGCGTCTGATGGTACAGCTCGTGGTGAACCTGGTGAACAATGCCATCACCTATACGCCCGCGGGCTCGCATATCATGATTTCGATTAGCGTCGACGATGGACGCGTGGCGTGCTCGGTGGCCGATGACGGCCCGGGCATCGCACCCGAGGACCGTGAACGCATCTTTGAGTCGTTCTACACCGCCAACCACGGTCTTGCCGACAGCCATCGCAGCGTGGGCCTGGGTCTTTCGCTCTGCCGCTCCATTGCGTTGGCGCATGGCGGTAGCATAGAGGTTGCCGCGGCGGACCCGCACGGCTCGGTCTTTACGATTGAGCTTCCTGCCGCCGACGTTTCGTTTGATAAGGAGTAACGCTGTGCCGAACTCTGCCGTAAAACCGCTCATCTTGGTCGTTGAGGACGACCCCGCCGTTCGCAATCTTATTGTTGCCGCGCTCGAGGCGCACGGCTTGCGCCATATGGCTGTGGAGACCGCCCATGCTGCCATCGCCGCCGCCTCATCGCAGGCACCGAGCATCGTGCTGCTCGATCTGGGCCTGCCCGATATGGACGGCGTCAAGGTGGTGGAGTCGGTGCGCGCATGGTCGGGCATGCCGATTATCGTGGTCTCGGCGCGCAGCGAGGATGCGGACAAAATCCGCGCGCTCGATGCCGGTGCCGACGACTATCTGACCAAGCCGTTTTCGGTCGAGGAACTGCTCGCGCGCATTCGCACGACGCTCAGGCGCCTTTCGTATGCGCAGACGGGCGGCGTTGTCTCCGAGGGCTCGTTCGATACCGGTGAGCTGCATATCGATTTTGATGCCGGCATCGCCACGATGGATGGCGAGGAACTGCATCTGACGCCGATCGAGTATAAGCTCCTGTGCCTGCTGGCACACAACGCCGACAAGGTACTGACGCACCAGTTTATCCTGCACGAGATTTGGGGCACGGCGACCAAGAGCGACCTGGCGAGCCTGCGCGTCTTTATGGGCACGCTGCGCAAGAAGATTGAGTCCGACCCCGCGCACCCGCGCTATATCCAAACGCATGTGGGTATCGGTTACCGATTGGTCACCCAAGGGTAGATCGCCAACCACCATCCCAATATGAGTTGCGGTGAAATACAGTCTAAATTTGCCTAATTCCAGGCAAAACAGTCCGTATTCCACCGCAACTTTGTCTATTTGCCCTTGGGCTTGCTGGCGTAGAACTTCTTCTTTTTGGGCTTGCCTGCGCAGGCAGGCTTGTCGCCGCCGCGCGGCCCTCGGTCGCCGGCCTGCGCGTGCGCGGGCACTGCCGCGCGAGGCTTGCGGGCCTCGGGGTTGCGCAGCTCCTCGACACGCTCGGCAATCTCCTCGGCGCTAAAGCCGACCACGGACATAGCGTCCTCGATGGGTAGGCGGCGCACGATGTAGCAGTGGTGCACCTTCTGGTTGCGCGCGAAATCCTCGGGGATGGTCTGCGCCGTAATGTCCTCCAACACGACGCCCGCGCGCGCGAGCTTGCGCGCCTCGGGGCGGAAGCCGCGCAGGTTGCAGCTAAAGATGGCATGGCCGCCCTGTGCGAGCAGGCGCGATACGCCGGCCAAAAGCTCAACATGGTCGCGCTGGACATCCCAGGTGCGGCGGCCCATCTTGGACGAGTTCGAGAACGTGGGCGGGTCGACAAAGATCAGGTCCCAGCGGTTGCGCGTCTGGCGCTGGTCGCGAATCCAGGCAAGCACGTCGTCGCGCACAAAATGATGCTGCGGACCAACAAAGCCGTTCTGGCGCATATTGCGCTCGGCCCAGTCCAGGTAGGTGTTGGAAAGGTCGACTGTCACGGTTTCCTCGACGCCGCCGTCGGCCGCATAGCAGGTGGCGGTACCGGTGTAGGCGAACAGGTTGAGGAAGCGGCGTGCCTGTTTGGCGTGCTCGCGCACCAGGTTGCGGGTGACGCGGTGATCCAAGAAGATGCCTACATCCAGGTAGTCATCAAAGTTGACGGCAAAGGTGAGTCCACCCTCTTCGATGAGCGGCAGACGACGGCGCGCGATGTTGGCGCGCTCGCCCGATGCACCCTTGCCGGCGCCCTGCTTGCCGTACTGCGAGCCGCCGCGCGAACGCATGCGGGCCTTGGCGTGCACATGCTCGGCGGGAACATCCAGGATGCGGGGTGCAATGGCCAAGATGTCGAGCATGCGGGCCTGGGCCAGCGCGGGGTCGATGGTCTTGGGCGCGGCGTATTCGGCGATGACGAGCCAGCGGCCCGGCGTCTGCGGGCAGCCCTCGTACAGGTCGATGGCGGCGGAGTAGTCGGGTAGGTCGGCATCGTAGACGCGGTAGCAGCTCACGCCCTCGCGCTTGGCCCACTTGCGGCGCAGACGGGCATTCTTGCGCAGGCGGTTGGCGAACTGCTCGGACTCGGGGATGAGCACGGGCAGCGGCTTGCCGTCGCCCAGGTCGAGCGTGGCGGTAGGTTCGGGCATGAGGGTGTCGGCGGCTTCGCCTTGGGCATCTGCGGTCTGCTTCTCGGCATCTGCGCTGGTCGCAGCTTCGAATGCCGCGGCGGCGTGGTCGAGCGAGGGCCAAACCTCAAGAGCCGCCTCCTCGTTATTGGGCATGACGGCGATGGAGCGCGCGGGCTCGGCATGGAGCGCGCGGGCCATAAGGCCATCGCGGGTGAGTGCGGCGACCGGTGCCGAAGCGAGCTCGGGCGCGCGGCGCAGCTCGCCGACCAGCGTCATGGCGTCGTGCATGAGTGAAAGCGGTGTCTCGGTGGTGTCTGCGACCACGGCGGCTCCGGCGACGGCGCCAGCATGGTCCAGCACGGTGGCGGACTTGGCGGCGCAAAAGTCGACAAAACGCTTGTAGCCGGCGCACTTGACCATGCGCTCGGCGGTCTTGCGGGCGGCGGGGTCAACATCCGCGGCCACGATGCGTGCCTGGCGCTCGCGTGCTGCCGTCTCGCGCTCGCGTGCCTCGGCAAGCAACTGCTCCCACAGAGCGGCGTCGTGCAGCTGCCAGCCCTCAAAGCCCCAGCGCTCGCGTGCGGCGCCCGGGGCGCGGTCGGACAGGATATTCAC
>CABQAK010000036.1 GCA_902462065.1 uncultured Collinsella sp. | reverse complement strand
GCCTCGACCGGCAGGCTGCGGTCGCCGGTGTCGGGCATGCCGCCCTTGGAGCCGTCGCCGCTAGAGCCGCTGCCGGAGCCGTTATCTGAACCGCCGTCTGAGCCGCCGCCCGGCGTGCCGGGGTTCTCGGGGTTGCCGGGGGTCCCGGGATTCTCGGCGTAGCTGTTGGTGAAGACTGGCGGCACGTTGGCGTCGCCCTCGTAGGAGACCTTCGCCGACAGGTAGCCCGTCTTGGTGCCGTCGGCCGCCTCGTCGCTCACCGTGACGACAATCTTGTGCACGGCCTTGTCGTAGGTCACGTGCGCCTGGCCGTCGTCGACCTCACTCACCGTGAAGGTGTAGGTGCCGACCTGCTTGAACGTCAGCGCATCGAACGTGACGCTGCCGTCCGCGGCGTTCCTGGCGGTCGACATGACCTTGCCGTCCCGGCTCTTGAGCTCAAAGCTAAACTGACCCGCCTTGAGCTCGGCGCCCTTGAGCACCTTGGCGGCGCCCAGCTTGAGGGTGACGGGTGCGGCCTCGTAGCCGTTGGTGAACGTCACCGAGTCGTCGCCCGTGGGATTGCCCTCGGCATCCGCCAGCTCGTGCTTGACGGTGAGCGTGCCGTCTCCGGCATCGGTGACCGTCGTGCGCACGCGGTACGTCGCCCTGTCGTACGTCACCCGCCGTGCCGGCGACCTCGCGCAGCTCGTAGCTGTGCATGCCGGGCGCGGTGTAGGTGACGGGGCCGAGCGCGACCGTGCCGTCGGCGGCGTTCCTGCCCGTCGCCGCGACGCTCTCGCTGCCGTGGGCGGCAATCTCGACCAGCTGGAACTCGAACTCGCCCTCGGCCAGGTCGCGGCCCTTGAGCTTCTTGCTCACCTTGATCTGGTCGGTGACGGAGCTCGGCGTCGGATTCACGCCGTAGGTGTTGGTGAACTCGAACGCGCCCATACCCTCGGGCGTGTCCTCTGCGGGCAGGACCTCCGCGGCGAGCGTGCCCGCGTTGGTGTCCTCGACGACCCTGACCGTGAAGGTCCTGGTCGCCGTCGCGTCGTTGACCACGCCGTCGACCGAGCCGGACTCGCTCACCCGGTAGGCGAACGTCTTGATGCGCAGGCCGTCGCCGTCGATCTCGACGTCATCGAGGTCGCTCGGCTGCTTGAACGTGACGTGGCCCAGCTCGACGTTGCCGGCGGCGTCGTTGGTCGCCTCGGTTACCGTCTTGCCGGAGGCGTCGACCGGCGCGGGCGCGCCGTCCAGCGGCTCGATCTTAAAGGTGTACTTGCCCTCGATGTCGGCCTGCGTGAGGCCGAGTCCGGCCTGGCCGAACGCCAGCGTCTTGGTACCCGCGAGGTCGACTGTCGCCTCGTTGGTGCCGTAGCCGTTCACGAACGACAGCGTGCCGCCGGAGCCCTCGGGGTAGACCACGCTAACGTCCAGCCCGCCCTTGCCGTCATCGGTCACCTTGACCGTGATGTCGAAGCTCGAGGCGGTCGCCGTCACGCCCGCGGGCAGCCGGTCCGTACCGTCCTCGGAAACGGTATAGGAAATGACCCAGGAGCCGTCGGCGGCCCTGGTGGCGATGCCGTCCGCCACCATCTGCTCGAGAGCGTCGGTGGTGTAGGCGATGGGCGAGAACGAGAGCCCCGCGGCCTCGCCGTCGCCGGAGGCCCGGTTGGTCGCGGTCGCGACCACGTCGCCCCGGGCGTCGCGGACGGAGAACGAGAACTCGCCCGCCGCCGCGGCGCGGCCTGTCAGCGTCTTGGTGGCGTCGATGGCCACGTTGCCCTCGCCGCCGAGCACGCCGGTGGCCTCGTAGGAGTTCTCGAACGCGACCGTCACAGGCGTGGCCTGAGCCGTGGCGTCATCGGCCGTCGAGACCTCGCTGCGGGCGACCTCGACACCGTCCCTGGCAACCGTGGTCGTGACCGTGAGCTTGCCCGTCGCGGCGTCGTAGGCGGGCGCGATGGTCACCGTGCGCGGCACGGTGTCGTTGGAGTAGCCCTCGCCGCCGAGCTTGGTCTCGGTGATGGTGAAGCTGTAGGTCTTGCCCGCGTCGGCGTCGGTGAACTTCACGTCGCCCTCCGCGGCACCGCCGATGAGGTCGACCAGGTCGGCCTCTCCGTCGTCAGCCGCGGCCACGGCGTAGGCGTCCCTGTCGGTCTTGAAGCCGAGCTTGGCGGCCGTCTCGGAGTCCGCGGTCACGGTGAAGGCGAACTGCCCCGCCTCCATGGCGCGGCCGGAGAGCGTCTTGGACAGGCGCACGCCCGCGCGGGCCGAGTAGTCGAGCTCGGTCGTGTAGGTGTTGACGAAGTCGCCGCCGCTCACCTCCGCGATCGCGGGCGTCGTGGCCGTGAGGTTGCCGGAGCCGTCGTCGGTCACGGTCACCGTCATCATAGCGACGTGGCCGTCGTAGGCCACACCGGCGATGGCAGAGCCGTCATCGGGCCTGACCTCGCGCACCGTGTAGGTGAAGGTCTTGGCGCGCACGCGCTTGCCGCCGATCTCGGCAAACTCGGCATCCTTGATGTCATCGAGCGTGTAGCGGATGGAGCCGAAGTCGAAGGCGACCCTATCGCCCGCCTTGGTGCCGGCGGCCGTCACACTGACGGTCTTGGAACCGTCGGCAGATCCCTCGGGCATGGGCGCGCTGTCCTTGCCCGCGAGCGCGAACTGGAAGCTGTCGCCCTCCGCCCAGTCGCGACCCTTGAGCGTCTTGGTGAAGAGCCCCGCGGTGGAGACGTCTCTGCCCTCGGTGGCCGTTCCGTACGTGTTGGTGAACGCGACGGTCGCGCCGTCCTCGGTCACGGCGCCTTCGGCCTTGGAGCCGTCAGCCCCGTTGACCGTGGTCGTGTAGCCCTCGGCGGCATCCTCGGTCACGGTGTAGTGCGCGCCCACGGGCAGGCCGGCGACGGTCTTCTCCCCGCCGTCCTTAAGCGTGAAGGTCGCCTTGCCATCCGCAAACGTCACGGCGTGCTCACCCTTGCCGAAGGTGCCGGAGACGGGCTCGCCGTCCCCGTCGGCCAGCGCGACCGTAAAGCCGAACTCGCGCTGGCTGTCGCCGCCGACGACCGTCTTCTTGACGGTGAGGCTGCCGGTCTTGGCGGTGTTGGTAAAGACCGCCGCCTCGACCGTGCGCTCAGCAGCGTCGCCCGCATCGTCGGTCAGCTGTGCAATCTTGGTCTTGGCAAGCAGCTTACCGGCGCCGTTGTCGGTCACCGTGACGGTGGCACGATAGGTGGCCTTCGAGAACGTGAGTGCCGCCTCGTCACCCGACTGCTCGGTAATCATATAGGTATAGGTACCGGGCTTGGTGTACTCGATAGCACCGAAGTTGCCGACCTGGGCATCCTTGTGCAACTCAATCGCCGACACGCCGCCCTTGGCACCCTTGGGCATAGGCGCCTCGCCCTGGGCAGCCAGCGTCATGGTAAAGACATCCGCCTTAGTCCAGTTGCGTCCGGAGATCTTCTTTTGCACCTTAAAGGCGTTTTCCACCTTCGTGGACTCCACGCTGTAGACGTTGGTGAAGCCCACCTGCGTCGCCTGTCCGACGGTACCCTTCTGGGGGTTCGCCTTATCGGCAACCGTAAAGCCGTCCTCGCTCGTCATGAGCTCACCCTTGGAATCGAGCTCCTGTACCTCGTAGTGCGCACCCGTGGGCAAGGTAACCGTGACGGAGCCGCCGGCCTTAAGCGCGATGGTGTCACCGCTCTTGATCTGTCCGCTTACATAAGTGCCGTTGGTGCCATCGGGGCGACCGGCGTACGCAAAGGTGCCGGCCAGAGGCGTTGTGCCATCGGCCTGGTAGAGCAGCACCTTAAAGGTAAATGCCTTGTTGGGCGCGGTGATGCCTTCGGCGGCCGTGACCGTCTTGCTCAACGTCAGGCGCCCGTCAGAAACCTGATCGGTAGTGGTGTTGGTCTTGACGGCAGGGTTGTTGCCGACCGTCACCGACGCCTGGTTGGAGATGTCGCCCGAAGCGCCACCGCTCTTAAACGCGTCCTCGGTCACGCGAACCTTAAACTGAACCGTGCCCTCCTTGCCTGCGGGAACGTCCTTCAATGTCCAGGTGAGGTTGCCGTCATTGTCCTTGGGGCCGGCATCCTTATAGTCGCCGGTGAACTCCACGAACTCGGTTCCCGCGGGAACGGCATCGGTGATCACCACCGTGGCAGACGCGCCCTCGGTGTTCTTGTAGCCGATGGTGTAGGTGAGTTCGTCGCCCAGCGCCACACCCGACCCCGTCGAATCCTGAGCATCGCTCTCGGACTTCTTTGGCACGTAATTGGTCGTGGTGCCGGTATAGCTCTTGTTGCCAACCGTTACGGTAGCTTTGTTCTCAACGGTGCCGACCGCACCCTGGACGTCCTTCACAGCGTCCTCGGTAATCTTTACGCGCACGCGCACCGAACCGTGGCTGCCCGCGGGTTGCTTACCCAGGTCCCAAGTAAGCGACTGTCCGCTCGCGGCGCCCTTATCGGCACACTCGCCCTCAAAGGCCTCGAACACAACGCCGGCAGGAAGCTTGTCGGTCACGGTCACGTTGGCCGGAACCAAGTTGCCATTGGCATCGGCCTCGGTGTTGACCCAGTTAATGGTGTAGACGTAGGAGTCGCCCACGGAGAGCAGCTGCCCGTCGATGTCCACATCGGGCTTCGCAACCGTGCCGATCGTCTTGACCTTATCGCGTGTGTTGTGGAAGACGATCTTGCCGTTCTCGGTACCATTGCGATAGGTCACCTTGGACGTAAGCTTGCCGTTGTTGTTATCGGTCACCTCGAGCAGCACGCGGCACGTCGCGGACGTATCCACGGGGCGCACGCCCGCGGGCAGGCTGGCCAAGCGCTCCTTTGCCACCAGGTTAAAGCTGTAGGTAGTGGTGTGGTCGGCATTGTGTTGCTTGGTGGCAACACCATCGTTGACGGCGCGGGCAAGGTCAATCGTCTGCTCATGAGTTCCGCTGGTAGCATCGCCAAGCTTAAAGTTAACCTTACCAAAGTCGACCGTAGCGGTACCGTCCTCGTCCGCCCGAGTCGTGCCCTCATCCATCTTTTCGAGCGAGCCGTCGGCCTTCTCGGCATACAGGTCAAACGTATACTGGCCAGTCTCGATCTTGTCGCCGGAGTCCATTACCTTCTCGGCAGCAAGGCCCTCAAAAGTTCCCTTCGCGACGTAACTGTTGGTAAAGGACACCTGGGCCTTAGCGGTACCGTCCGCGGAGCTAAAGGTCTTTTCATCCTCAGAAAGCTCGACGTTCTTGGCGTCATAGTGCTTGACCGTGGTCACGGTATAGAGCGAACCGTTATCGCGCTTCTTAACCGCAATCCCTACCATCCAATAGGTGGAGTCGTATGTATAGCCGCCCTTGCCGCCGCCATTCTCGACAACCGTGTAAGTAAACGTCTTACCCGCATCTTCCGTCGCAAAGGTCAGGCCACCCAAAATGCCGGTATGGGACGTGCCATCGGCCTGCGGCTCATCGTTTGTCACGGTGAGCTTGTCCTCATCTGCGCGCAACAGCTTGTTGAGCTTATCGGTCGAGGCGGCGTCTTCGCCCGTTACCGTAAAGCTAAACATGCCGGCATGCAGGTCGTGCCCGTTAAGCGTCTTGACGATCTCCAGACCGCCCTGGAGCTCGTAGCTCGTCGAGGTGCGATACCTATTGGTGAAGATGAAGCCTTCCGAGCCGGTCGCGCCATCGGCGCGGGCCACAAGCTTGCCGCCCTCATCGGTTACGGTAACGGTCACGGTATAGATGTGCTGGTCATACTTCCACTCGCCGAGGCCGCTGTTCGGGGCCAGCTCATTAATAGCAAACTTATACGTGCCCGGTTTGTTAAAGGTGAGCTTCGAGAAATCGACCTGATAGTGCTCCCCGTCCTTGAGTCCCTCCTTCGTTTGCTTCTTCTCGGCATAGCCGTTGTCCGCACTCATCGAAGAGCCGGTGATGAGCTTGCCGCTGATGGCAGCCTTGGTAGCATCGTCAGCCGCGGTCATGGCAAAGGTGAACTTGTCCGGAGCATCGGCACCGACAACCACCTTTGTCACGGACGGAGTGTAGGTTGCCGCCTCGGTGACCGTATAGGTGTTCTTGAATTTGACCGTTGCAACACCGGCAGACGTCGCATTCGACGGGTAGATCCACTGGTCCTCAAGCTCGTCCTCGCCGTCAACCTGCTTGCTTACCGACGTCGTGACCCCAAGCGTACCGTCGCCGTTATCCGCCACGACAGCCTTAACCGTATGGACCGTCTTGTCGTACGTATAGCCCGTCGCTTTGTCGTCAATCTCGCTCACCGTATAGGTGAACGTCTTGCCGGCATCATCCTGAGTGAAGGTCAGCCCGCCCGCAGGTACCAAACTCACGGTCTTGGGAACATCGGCCTCGACATTTGCGGTCTCAAAGACCTTGCCATTCATGGAAATGCCAACCTTGCTGGCAGATGTCTCGTCAGCAGGCTTGACGATATAATGGAACGTGCTCTTAGGCGAGCCAAAAATGGTCGCGTCTTTGGGATACGTCAACGTCTTCTCGATTTTCAGACCACCAGCAGTGCCATAGTCGAGGCTTGCCGTGTAACGGTTCACAAACGAGACAGTAGGCGTCGTGGCGCCGGCCTCACTTGCATCGTACTGCTGCACGTAAGTATGCGAATCTTGCTTGAGCTGGACGATCTTTTCGTCCGTCAGCGCGCTCGCGTCGGCGCCGTCGCCCAGCAGCTCCGTCACACCCGCACCCTTGAGCACGGTCGTCACGGTATAGAGCTTAGCGGGGTCGTCCTTGTGTGCAAGAACCTTGACGAGCACGATAGCGTCACCAGTGTAGCCGGTGTCATAGGTGTAGCCGGCAGCAGCAGCAGGCTGGTTCTCGTGAATGCGATAGGCAAACGTACGACCCAGGTCCTGTTCCGTGAGCTTACGGACAAAGAGCTCCTTTTTCCCGCTCGCGCCCACCACGGCACCGGACACGCCGGCCTTCGCCGCCTTGTTGGACAGGGTAGCCTCGGCGCCATCGACCGAAGTCTGAATTCCGTCGTACCAAAGACCCGTCACGGCAAAGGTAAACTGCCCCGCGGTAGAGGCGCGACCCTCAAGGGTCTTGCTCACCGTCACGCCGCCAAAGGTGCCCGACGCATGGTATGCATTGGTGAAGGCAGCCTTATCGGTTATGGCCTTGTCCGCATCGGACGCGCCGGCGTTGGCGTAGGTCACGCTCGACACGTGCAGCTTGCCCGTGTGGTTGCCCGACTTGTCCAGATCGGTCACCACAACGGTCGCACGCGCGGTGTGCTTGTCCATGGACATGCCCGCCTGGCCATCTTGCGCGGCGTCCTCAGTGATATTGAAGCTAAAGGTGCCCGCGCGGTTGAACGTCACGGTCGGGGCGGCCTCGGCGCCAAAGGCGAAGGATGCCACGCGTCCCGACTCGGGTGCGCTGGCGACGGCCTGGTTGGTGCCAATGGCAACTGCCCCATCCTTCACCGCCTGCTTTGTGGTCTTGCTCAAACCGGTCGTGCTGGCATCATCCGCAGCGGCGGCAAGGTTAAAGGTGTAGCTCTCGCCCTGGTTCCAGTCGCGACCGCTCACGGCCTTCTGACCTTGCAGGGCCACGCTCGTGGGCTCCACGCTATATTTATTGGTAAAGGAAGGCGTGGCCTTGTTGTCCAGTTGCCTTACCGAGCCGTCTTCTGCGACCTTGTAGTACTCGATCGAGGTCAGGATGCCGGCGCCATTCTTGGCGTTGCGAACCACGGCGTAATAGACCGACCCGTCGTAGGTCATGCCCGCGACCCTGTCGGGTTTCTCGGGCAACTTCTCGGCAAACTTGTATACGTAGGCACGCCCCGCATCCGCCTTGGCGGTATAGGAGATCGCCGGCCACGTCACCGTGCCGTCGGCGTTGTTACCCACGGTGGCGGTGTTGTCCTCGGTACCCTCGGGCATGGGAGCCGTCACGTTTGCGTCGACCGTATCGGGGCTAAACACTGCGCTAGCATCCGCATATCCGCCCACGCCCTCGAGCTTAAAGCTAAAGGCGTTCTGGGCAAGCGTGAAGGTCCCCGCGTTGTCGGTCAGGTTCTTTTGGGCATGGATGATGATGTCCTTCTCATACTCGTCGTAGTGATTGGTGAAGGTCGCGGTCTCGACGGCAACCTCAGCTGTAGCCGGTTTGCCCGCATCGTCGCGTACCTGCGTCATCTTCACGCTCTTAACGACCAGAGCACCGGCATGGTTGTCCTCCACCACGACCGTCGCGGTATAAGAGGCGGCAGAATAGCTTATGCCGTCTGCCCCGGCATCGGAGCCGGGGATGACCTCAGAGATGGTATAGGTGTACGTGCCGGGCTTGGTATAGGTGATATCTCCAAACGTTGCCTTCGGGGCTTTCTTGGTGAGCTCAACCGTAGACACTTTGCTCTTGGCGCCATTGGGCATGGGGACGCCGTCCTCGGCCGTAAGCTGCGCGGTAAAGGTGTCGTCATCAGTCCAGCCACGGCCCTCGAGCACCTTCGTGGCGCTCAGACGATTCTGGGCATCGAGCGTCACGGAGCTGGCACTGTAGTTGTTAGTGAACACGAGCGTGTTGCTATCGGGAATCTTTCCGTCCACGAGTGCGGCGATCGAACCCGCGATCGCGTTGCCGGTTCCCGACTGCTCCTGACCGCCGGCCTTGCGGCTCACGAGGCTAAAGCCGGCCGGAAGCACCGACTCATCGGCAGAACCGGTCACGGTATTGACGATGTTCGCCAGCACATTGCCACTCGCCGACTCACCCTTGGTGGTGAGCTCGCTCACGCTATAGCTGTCGCCCTTCTTAAGGTCGTACACGCGGATGGTCTCGCCAGCCTTGATGGAATGGGTATAGCCGTTCTTGAGCGTAAAAGAATCGCCCACGGCCTCGCCATTCGCATCGAACACGTGCGCCTCGTAGCCCTTCTCGGAATTCGGCAGGGTGAACTTAAACGTAAAGGTCAGGTCCTTGCCGTTCGCATCCTTGGTAGGCGCGGTAAGGCCACTGTCCGCCGTCACGGTCTTAGTCACCTGCAGGCGCGCCACGCGACGATCGGTATACTGCACGGCCGTTGCCGTGGTAAAGAGATGGTTGAGCTGGAGCGTGCCGAGGTCGGTGCCATTGGTGGGCCGACCGTCTTGGTAAAGAGCCATACGGTTGATACCCGTATCGGCATAGATAATCGCCAGCTGGCCGTTGCGGGTGCCACCGTCCTCGACATAGCGCAAGACGGTCTTGGCACCTTGCGGTGTCTTGTCATAGCGCATGTGCATCAGGTGGTCCGTCAGAGAAGGCGTCACGCCATCGGCGGTGCACTCCTGGCCCCACGTCAGGTTACCCTTGGCATCTGCACCAGTCGCGCTCTGCAGTTTGCCCTTGATGTGCGTAAGCGTGTTATCGATGGAGTCGGGAGAGCCAAACTGCGCAAGGGAGGCAATGAGCGAGCCCGGGCCGCTCATACTGCGCACGCCGTCGCTCTCTATGCCGGCGTCTACGTACACGCCCGAATCGTCCACGATCACCTTGGTGATGGTGGAATTTATCTCGTAGCCATCCGGGCTCATCGATTCACGCAGGTAGTACGTGCCCTTGATAAGGGGCGCATGCTTTGCGGAATTGAGCGGGAAGCATGCTGCACCCTTAATCTCATACGGATAGGTCATGCCATTTGCCTGCACGGTGTCATACGGCGTGGCGCCGGACTTGATGGCATACGTGCTGGGGCTATTGCCGGTAACGTCCTCGGCCTTGTACAGATCAAACGTCGCGCCGTTCACAGGCTCGCCCAAGTCATCGACCTTCTGTACAAACAGACGGTTCTGTACGTTCGTGAGGTGGATCACGGTTGAGAACTGCCTGTTTGTCGACAGGTATTCAACCATGGAGGTGTTCTCCATGGTTGCCTCTGCCAGAGACGACGCCGTGGTGTGATACACCGCCACGGTATAGTCGGCATTCGACTTGTCCTCCATCATGGCAGCGTACTTCTCGATATCGCCGGGCAGCGACCTAACCGTTACCTCATAGTCGCCCTTGGTGTTAACGGCAAAAACGCTCGTGTCCGCCGATTTGGCAGCCTCGACGGCACCGGCAATGCCGTGCGCGGAGCACAGTTTGTAGCCATCGAGCGGATTGCCCGTGACTGCCGTCCAGGCGTCTTCTTTTGCCTGGTCCAAGTTCTCATTGGTGCGTTTGAGCACGACGGCAAAGGTCGTACCCGAGCTAATGGGGTTGTCCTTGTTGTCTTTTATGTCTTTGGACAAGAAGATGGTCTCTTTGGCGGCCAGATAGCCGCCGTTCAGCCACATGCGGCTGCCCTTCCATGTGCTATCATCCGCTGTTTTGACCGTCGTTTGCGGTGCGACGACCACGCCGCCCGTGCCACTCGCCGCAGCTGGCTTGTACTGCAGATGCAGCTCGCCTGGCGTTGCGGAAGTCGATGAAGTCAGACTCGAACGATATCCCTCGGGCAGGCCCATCTCCTTGAGTACAAAGAAGTCATGCCCCGCGGCATGCTGGTTATCGAACGAAAGGACAGAGCCGTCCGACTCCAAAAGCACCAGCTGACCCTTATCGTCCGTCGTGCCTTGAGCGATGGGATCGCCCTGCGTCTTCCAGCTTTCACCGGACTGATACAGCGCAAACGTGGCGCCCTGGACCGCCTCGCCGTTCTGGTCGACCTTCTGGACCTCGGATGACGGCAGGGTGGTAAGGTTGAACTTAAGTGACATGTTCGATGCACCCGCACCGCGCTCCAGATAGAAGAAGCTCAGCTTGTGCTTGGTGCTAGAATTGAATGTATCACCGGAGAAGTTGGTGGTGTCCGCGCCGGCGGCGTCGAACTTCGCCTTGATAGTGGTTTTTTCGATTTCCCTCTCGGTTCCATTCGCGCCATCAATATGACCGACTTTCACTTCGCCGGTAGCAAAGTTAATATCAAGCGTTGCCTTCTCGTGGATGCCGCCCAGATCGCCCACGAGCACGCCATCGATATACACCCAGACGTCATCGTCGCCCGAGAACTCAAAGATCATGTCCTCGTTCTTGTTGGTCTTGCCGTTTGCGGGCTGGACAAACTCCGTGGTCATGGACATGCCAAAGTGATGGTTGAGCTTATCGTTCTCTCCGTCCTTTATTCCTATAGGGGAGAGGTTTTTACCCGACTCGGTAAAAACCTTTTTAGCCGAGTCAAAGGGAAAGAACTGACCCCGATTCTCTTCTGACACGCTCTCCTTATATACGCCCGCCTTATCGTAGACGTCAAAGGAGTTCGTCGTGGAGTTATACACGGCATAGTTGCCTTCTTTGGAGCCGTAGGAGTCGTAAACGTAATAGCCATCCTTGAGCTGGAAGAGGCCCTGCACGTTGTTGTAAACGGCCTTACCGTTCTGCTTTTTATTTGCCTGGCTGTCATTGTTAAAGAGGTAATCGAGCGACTCATCGTTGTAGTTAACGCCCTGGTAGGTGCCATTTTTGATCTCCGGATAGCCCTTTACCAGCGTGTTCTTCACAAATGGAAGGCGTCCAAAGCCACCGGTGGTACTCTTGCCCGTCCATTTGTTAATGCCCGTACCGGCACCACCATTGAATTTGAGCTGGTGGTCTTTATTGATGCCGGTGTTGTTATTGCTGTTGTCGTTGTTTATGTTGGCAGAATTGTCGTTATCGCCATTCACGACCCAGTAGTCAAACAGGTTGACCGTGGTGCCGGTAGGGTTTACCGTCTTCACGATATGGTTGCTGAAGGGAACCGTCTGCTCGGCCAACGCACTCGTTGCACCAAACAAGAGCGCACACGCCGCCAGCGGGACGGTCAAAACCTTTAGAGCACGCTTGGCTGTATTGGTTTTTGTGCCCAAAGGCTTCAGCATTTCTCGAGCTTTCGCATATACGCGATTCATGAAGGCCCTCCCCAATCCATGAAGACGGCAAGCAGCGGCTCATTATATATGTGTCGTCGTCCCCATCGATGCAAATATACGCCCCCCCCCGCGCAGAAACGCAAGGCAGGACATCGCTATATGCTTAAAATTGTAGCAATTTGGGTGACCCGAAATTTCGCCTCGGGTTGCCACTCAGGCTCAAAATCGAACCACTCGCGCCGTCGACATACCCCAGTAGGACAAATCGACCGGCAATCTTTATCCCCCACATCCCACAAAGTAGCTAGTTTGGGACGGGGCTATTTTGACTACTCGGCCAAACCGGACTCCCGGGGAAATAAGTTCTAGAGGCGAGCGAGGTCGTAGGATCGAGCGGCTGCTTCGCCAGCGCAGATGAGGTTGGTTGTGGCTTCTTGCGCACCGAGCGCCTGGTCGAGAGGCATGGGTTTGCGGCAAATCGGCAAAACCAAGTCGATACCCTGCTCATGCACCGCATCCAGGTTGTCAGCGCGACCGCCCACGACGGCGGCTACCGGCTTGCCATATCGCTTGGCGCGACGCGCCACGCCCACCGGCGCCTTACCGGCGGCGGATTGCTCGTCCATATTGCCCTCGCCCGTTATGACCAGGTCGACATCGCGTACACGCTCGTCAAACTCCACGAGATCGAGCACCGTCTCCACACCCGAGCGTAGCTCCGCGCCGAGCGCCAGCAACGCCGCGCCCAAGCCACCGGCAGCGCCCGCGCCGGGCACGCTGAGCACCGAGCCAAATGTCCGGGCGCCCTCGGGTGTGCGCAACAACCCCTGGGCTCGAGCTCCGGCAATCGCGGCGTCGAGCAAGCGACCGTAGCCGACCATCCAGCTGTCGCACCTGCGCAGGACCTCGGCATCCCCCGTCGGCAGGCCCTTCTGCCCACCGAACACTGCTAGGGCGCCTCGACGCCCCACGAGCGGATTCTCGACATCGGAAAGCACCACGACACGTGCGCCGTTCAGCGTCCGAAGCGCTGGCGCCACATCGATACTCGCCACGTGTTCAAGGCCTGCAAGACCGGGAACGATATCGCAGCCGTGTTCATTGACAAGGTGGGCGCCCAGCGCCTGCAGCATACCGGCGCCGCCATCGTTGGTGGCGCTGCCGCCCAAACCAATATAGATAGTCTTTGCGCACATGCGAACCGCACGGAGCATGAGCTCACCCACGCCATAGGTTGTGGCTGCCAACGCCGCCGACTCCGTGCAAGGCGAATACCCAATGCCGGCCGCCTCGGCCATCTCAATTACAGCCGACTCGTGCTCGCCGTCCACCAGCATCCGGGCAGACACGCGGTCGCCCAAGGGGCCTGCGACATCGCAGGTTGAGAGCTCGCCACCGCATGCGGCGATGGCATCGAGCGTCCCCTCGCCGCCATCTGCCAGCGGCAATGCGCACACCTCGGCATCGGGCCAAACGCGGCGCACGCCTTCGGCAACCGCCGCCTCCGCCTGCGCACTCGAAACGCTGCCCTTAAAGGAGTCGATCGCCAGCAGCACACGGCGGGGCCGGCGGCACGCAGGACCAAAGTCAACCGCCGTGCCAGCATCCTCACCGACACCTGCAAGCGCTGCGGCGTGAGCGGCGTGTGCTTCAAGATCGGCCCCACAACCGCAATCAGCGCCGCCCGCTCCGCGCAGACCGCCAAAATAGTTACTCAGGAGCTCGCGGCATTCATCCGCCAGGACCCCAGCCGTCACGTTAAACCGATGATTCAGGCGCGAGTCGGCATTCAAATCGTATAGGGATCCCAACGCGCCCGCCTTGGCGTCGCTCGCGCCATACACGCAGCGCCCCACGCGCGCGTTGACCATAAGGCCCGCGCACATGCAGCAGGGTTCCAACGTCACATAGACCGTACAGTCGGAAAGGCGCCAGCGGCCGAGCGACCGAGCGGCAGCGCACAGGGCCGCGAACTCTGCATGAGCCGAAGGATCCTGGTCGAGCTCGCGACGATTATGCGCCCGCGCGACGATCTCACCCGCGCGCACCACCACAGCGCCAATGGGCACTTCGCCCACTGCCGCGGCGGCGCGCGCCTCCGCCAGCGCCTCGCGCATGAACTTCTCGTCGATTTCGGTGATCGTCATCGTTCGCCTTCCCTGTTGCAAATTCAAAACGATGCTATCATTACGACTCACGGAGAGATGGCAGAGCGGTTGAATGCGGCGGTCTTGAAAACCGTTGAGCGCGAGAGCGTTCCGGGGGTTCGAATCCCCCTCTCTCCGCCACTCCTAGTGATGCACCGGTGTCATGGTCCGCTCAAACAGTGCATCGACCACGTCGGCTATCTCAGGTCGACGCTCAAGATCGTGGCCCGATTCCCACCATATCGTGAAAAGTCGAATAATACCGCCGGCGACAAACTCAGACGTCGTCTCGAGTGACACGGGGGCCAGGGCATCCTCGGCAAGCACGTTCATCACACGCTCGCGGATGGAGCGGGCAATGCGGTCGCAAATAACGTTGGTCAACATGCCCGACATGCTGCTTGCCAAAATGTTATCCATGAGCCGCTCGTGCGCCAGAATCAAATCCATGGCATCGTCCAAAATCGCGTGCCGAAGCGCGCGCACGTCCTCGGCAGACACCGCGCCGGCCTCATCGGGCTGTTTTTGCGGCAAGCCCGACATGAGCTCATCGATATAAAAGGCAAAGTAATCGTTCTTGTCGCGAAAGTGCTTGTAGAACGTCGTGCGGCGAATCATGGCGCGGTCGCACAGCATGGCAACCGTCAGGTCCTCAAAACGATGCTCCTCGAGAAGCTCGGTGAAGGCATCGAACAGGGCACGGTAGGTTTTCTTAATGCGAAGGTCCACTGGTATCGCCATCCTCAGGGCAAAGACAACACTCGTCAATCTGTCGCATATCTTACACCTGTACCTCGCGCGCTTTGCCCCGGTGCCGACCCCGCCGAAAACATAACGCTTGCCGGAAAGTTCGGCACGGCAAAACGTTGCGGGTATACTAGTAGCGTTATACCAACGGCAGCTGGCGCATGCCGCCGCGGCCATTCGAAACGGAGACATCATGATTACCGTCATCATCGGCATCGTTGTTGTCATTGTGATTGTCTGCGCCATCGCCGGCATCTACAACAACATGGTCACCAAGCGTAACCGCATCGATAACGCCTGGCAGAACATCGATACGCAGCTGCAGCGCCGTAACGACCTGATCCCCAACCTGGTCGAGACCGTCAAGGGCTACGCCAAGCACGAGCAGGAAACGCTCTCCGCCGTGATCAGCGCGCGTAACACCGCCGTCAAGGCCACCACGCCCGAGGCCAAGATGGAAGCCGACAACGTGCTGACCGGCGCACTGCGCCAGCTCTTTGCCGTGGCCGAGGCCTATCCCGATCTTAAGGCAAACACCAACTTTACGCAGCTGCAGGCATCGCTCGAGGATACCGAGAACAAGATTAGCTATGCACGCCAGAGCTACAACGACTGCGTGCTCAGCTACAACAACGCCATTCAGACGTTCCCGGCTGTCATCTTTGCCGGCATCTTCCAGTTTAAGGAGCGCCAGGGCTTCGAGGCCGCCGAAGCAGCCCGCCAGGCCCCGACCGTCAAGTTCTAGTAGTTTGACAGCGTATCCTTAATCGGCCAAATGTATAAACCGCCCCGTCGAATGCATACTTCGACGGGGCGGTTTCCTTTTTCGCGAAGGTCCCCCTCTAAGCGCCGTGCATTTTTAGGAGTATTCAACATAACCAAGAGCTTCGGGCGCCACGATAAATGCCAAAGACCGCGAATGTCCCTGCAAATCAAACGCTGTCAGCCCATAACCCCGCCCATCATCCGTAGAAAACATCGAGAAATCCCGATTTTTTGCCCGAGGTCGGTATGCAGGGGCCTTCGATTGCAGAATACTCGCAAAAATGCACGTCGCCGCCACCCCCACATGGCGCGAACCAAAACAAAAGCGCGGCCTTCCTTTCCGGCGCACTCCGCAGGACGAAAGAACCTCCGCCGCACGAAGTGCGCAGCGGAGGTTCTTTCATGTCCGAGGTCGCGCCGGAAAGGAAGGCCGCGCTCGGGCCGGACAGCTAAGACAGCTTACGCGACGGTGTAAACCCAGTTGTGCTTGTCCTCGACAGCACCAGACTGGATGCCGGTCAGAGTCTCGCGGAGCTTCTTCATCACGGGACCGATCTCGGTGTAGCCAGCCGGGAAGGTCACGGTCTCGTCGGCGCCATAGACCTTGTTGTCAATCTCGCCCACCGGGGAGATGACGGCAGCGGTGCCGCACAGGCCGCACTCCACAAAGGTGCCGGCCTTGACCTCGGCCCACTCGACGGGGCGCTGATCGACGGTCATACCCAGGTCCTGAGCGACCTGAACGAGCGAACGACGGGTGATGGAGGGCAGGATGGAGTCGGTGTGCGACTGCGGAACGACGAGCGTGCCATCCTCTTTCACGAACAGGACGTTGGCGCCACCGGTCTCCTCGACATAGGTGCGGGACTCGGAGTCGAGATACAGGTTCTCGGCATAGCCCTCGCGATGGGCCTCCATCGTGGGCTTGAGGGACATGGCGTAGTTCAGGCCAGCCTTGATGTTGCCGGTGCCGTGCGGTGCGGCACGGTCATACTCGGAAACGCGCAGCTTGACGGGCTTAAGGCCACCCTTAAAGTACGGACCGACCGGGGTCACGAGAATACGGAACGTGTACTCAGGAGCGGGAGCCACGCCGATCACGTCACCGGAGCCGATCATAAACGGACGCACGTACAGGGTCGCGCCAGAACCGAAGGGCGGAACCCAGGCGGCGTTGGCAGAGACGACCTGCTTGACGGCCTCAACGAACTTATCCTTGGGGAACGGGGGCATCTCGAGGCGCTGCGCAGAGTTGTACATGCGCTCGGCGTTCATGTCGGGACGGAAGCAGACGATGCTGCCGTCCTCGGCGGTGTAGGCCTTCAGGCCCTCAAAGACCTCCTGACAGTAATGGAAGATGCCGCCGCACTCGGAGACATGCAGGGTGTGGTCGGTGGTCAGGCCGCCCTCGTCCCACTCGCCATCCTTCCAATGAGCCTCGTAGCTGTAATCGGTCTTCATGTAGCCAAAGCCGAGGCTACCCCAATCGATATCCTTTTTCTCGACAGTCATATGTCGCTCCTTACATACACAGTTGCAAACTCGCGAACCCGCACGCAAGGACCGAGGCCGACCGCGTCGCAACGTCGCACGCCCGGAGCGTAGAGCCGGACGGGACACGCGAACAGCATCAAAGCCGATGGTACGTCGATTCGCATGCACGAGATTGTACTCCCCGTACGCGTCTGATAAAACGCTTTTCTTTAACTAAGTAAAGTATTTTCATTTGACCGAAGCAAAAAGGCCCGCCACCGTAAGCGGTGACGGGCCTCAACTGTACGGTCTGCGCGCTGGCTCGAGCTAGGCGTTCTATTTACCCAGCTTGGCCTTAACCAGACCGACCACGGTCGGGATGATCGACACGGCAACGATGCCGATAATCAGCAGCTCAAAGTGCTCCTGCACAAAGGGAATGCCGCCAAAGAAGTAGCCCAGCAGCGTAAAGACCGTCGACCAGGTAATGCCGCCCAGCACGTTAAAGACGACAAAGTTGCGCCAGTGCATGCCGCCCATGCCAGCGATAAAGGGCACAAAGGTGCGGATAAACGGGAAGAAGCGACCCAGGAAGATGGCCAGGTGACCCCACTTGTCCAAGAAGTCCTCGGACTTTTTAATGCGCTCGGGCGTCATGGCCTTGACCTTGCCCGAAGCGATGATCTTTTTGCCAAAGAAGTGACCGATCATAAAGTTGCACTGATCACCCAAGATGGCAGCCGCCCATGCGACGGCCAGCAGGGCCACGATGTTAAAGCCACCGTTGTGGGCAAAGAAGCCCGAAGCAAACAGCAGTGAATCGCCAGGAAGGAACGGGAAGAACACCACGCCCGTCTCGATAAAGATGATCAGGAACACGCAGCCGTAGGCCATAAGCGGGCCGGCGGCGATCCAGCTGGCGATCGCGGTGCGCGGATCCTTAAGCAGCTCGGCGATAAAATTGATGAAACCCATGAAGTAAAACCTCTCAGTTGTGGGCGCGGATACGTCCAAGTTGACCAGTATACGGTTGCGGCGCCCCCTCGTGCGCCACCCCACAAAAGCATGACCCCATTACCAGCAAGTTTGCATAACTGACACCTGTCGCGCAAAGCCGCCAAGATTGTTCTTCCTAATCCCTAGCGAATCGCTATACTTTATTGAATCGCATTGTCACGGCGCTAAGGGAGGGCGGCCGGTGAGCTTTATCAATACCATTCGCGAGGACATCAAGACCGTCCAAGCGCAGGATCCCGCCGCGCAAAACGGTCTGGTCATTTTCCTTTCGTACCCCGGCCTGCACGCCAAGTGGAACCACGTGCCCGAGCACTGGCTCTGGGAGCACGGACATCGCTCGCTCGCCCGCGTGCTCTCGCAAATCACGCGCCATATTACCGGCGTCGAAATTCACCCTGCCGCACAGATCGGCAAGCACTTCTTTATCGACCATGCCATGGGCGTCGTCATCGGCGAGACCACCATTGTGGGCGACAACTGCGTGCTCTACCAGGGCGTCACGCTCGGCGGCACCGGCAACGAGACCGGCAAACGCCACCCAACGCTCGGCAACAACGTCACCGTGGGCACGGGCGCCAAGGTGCTCGGCAACATCCGCATCGGCAACAACGTCAAGATCGGCGGCAACTCGGTCGTCGTTAAGGACGTGCCCGACAACTGCACCGTCGTGGGCGTGCCGGGACGCATCATCAAGCGCAACGGCTGCCGCGTGTTCGAGGAGAGTTTCGACGCCAAGCAGCATCGCGAGTACATGCCCGATGACGCTGCCGAGCAGAGTGCCCTCAACCGCCAAGGCATCACCGAGAACGCCCGCCGCGTCAAAGAACTCGAGCGAGAGGTGGCCGAGCTCAAAGCCCTCGTCGCCAAGCTCGTGGACGAACGCTAGAGGCGGACGACCACCGACAACATTGACGCCAACGCAAAGGCGCGCCAGAGGATTCACCCCCGGCGCGCCTTATTTGTGATGTGGCAAAGAGACTGTCCCTTTGTCACATTATGCGAACTGGCTCAGATAGAGGTCGGCGTAGGCACCCTCGGCAGCCAGCAGCTCCTTATGCGTGCCCTGCTCGATAATGTTGCCGTGATCCATGACCAAGATCAGGTCGGCGTCCACGATCGTCGACAGGCGATGCGCGATCACAAAGCTCGTGCGCCCGCGCATAAGCGCGTCCATGGCACGGCCGATGGCAAGCTCGGTACGCGTGTCCACGCTTGAGGTCGCCTCGTCCAGGATGAGAATCGCCGGGTTGTTGAGCAGCACGCGTGCGATGGTCAGCAGCTGACGCTGGCCCTGGCTAATGCTCTCGGCATCGTTGGCCACGCGCGTGTCGTAGCCCTGCGGCATAGTGCGCACAAAGAAGTCGACCTGCGCGGCACGAGCGGCGGCCACAATTTCGTCGCGCGTTGCCTCGGGGCAGCCGTAGGCGATGTTTTCGGCAATCGTGCCATCGAACAGCCAGGCGTCCTGCAGCACCATGCCAAACTGCTGCCGTAGCTCGCCGCGGTCCATGCGGCTCGTATCCACGCCGTCGAGCGTAATACGCCCGCCGTCAATCTCGTAGAAGCGCATGAGCAGGTTGATGAGCGTCGTCTTGCCTGCGCCCGTGGTTCCCACCACCGCGATCTTTTGGCCCGGCTCGGCGGTAAACGACACGTCGCGCATAAGCGGCTTGTCGGGCGAATAACCAAAGCGCACGTGCTCAAAGGAGACGCGGCCCTCTACGCGACCCGGCAGCTTGGCGGCCTCGTCCGGCAGCGGACCGGCTTCCATCTCGGGCTCATCGAGCAGGTCGAACACGCGCTCCGCACTCGCCAGCGCGCTCTGCAGCGAGTTAAAGGTAAACGACAGCTGCGTCATGGGTTCGGACGCCTCGTAGATAAACTGAAAGAATGCCTGGAACACGCCGACGGTCATGTGACCGGCAACCAGCATGCTGCAGCCCACCAGCGCGATCACGATCTGCGCCAAACGGCCGATAAAGCGCACCGCAGGGCCGACGGCATTGATCATAAAGTCGGCCTTGGTACTCACGCGCGCTAGCTCCCTCGAGGCCTCATGCACTTCGGCAGAACTCTGACGCTCGCGGTTAAACGCGCGAATCACCAAACGGCCCGAATAGCCTTCCTCGACCGCACTCGTAATCTTGGACACCCACTCCTGGCGCTCGCCGGTCACGTCATGTGTGCGACGCGAGACCACTTTGGTCATCAGCAGCGACAGCGCCATAAAGAACAAAAAGACGAGCGTGAGCGGCACGCTAAACACGAACATCACGCTCACGGCGCCCACCACGGTGCCGATCGACACAAGCAGCTGAAGCAATCCGCGCTGCATACTCTCGGACATCTTGTCCAAGTCGTTGGTCGCACGGCTGACGACCTCGCCGGGACGATGCGCATCAAAGTAGGCAAGCGGCAGACGGTTGAGCTTTTGCGCGATGCGGTTGCGTAGGCGCAGGTTGAGGCGCTCGGCAACGCTCGACATCAAAAAGCTCTGGAGTGCGTAGAACGAGGCGGCGGCGGTCCAAATCATAAAGTAGATGAAGATGGTCCTGCCGCAGTTCTCCCAGGTAATGCTGAAGGTAGTGTTGTTGGCAAACGCCAGCTTCATGTGCCCCCACAGTTCATCGATCACGCGGGCGCTGTAAGCCGGCGCCGCGGTGTTAAAGATGACATAGAACACGATGCTCGCGAACACGATATAAAAGCGCCAATGGTCGCCGGCGGCCTCGCTCCACAGGCGGCGCACCGTCGCCCAGGTGTCGCGGGGCGTCTCGTCCTCGTCCTCGTCGTCAACGTCGCGCATGCGCTCCGCCTCGGCGCGGGCGCGCTCGTCCTCGGCGCGCTCGTTTTCCTCGTAGAGCGCCTGGCGGCGAGCCTCGCGCTCCGCCGCCTTGGCGGCTTCGTCCAGGCCGGGCATGGCGCCCGTCTCCTCAACTGTCTCCTCAACCGCGGCATCATCGACGATGCCCTGTTTTTTGAGCTCCTCGGTCATGCTACTCACCTCCCTTCATCTGTGATTCCGCGATGGCGCGGTATACCTCGCAGGTTTCCATCAACTCGTCGTGCGCGCCCAAGCCCACGACCTCGCCATCCTTGAGCACCACGATCTGGTCGGCATGCAAAATAGTCGAGATGCGCTGGGCGATGATGAGCACCGCGGCATCGCGCGTCTCGTCCTGCAGCGCATGGCGCAGTGCCGCATCGGTCTTAAAGTCCAGAGCCGAAAAACTGTCGTCGAAGATATACAGATCGGCATGCTTCATGAGTGCGCGGGCAATCGCCAGGCGCTGGCGCTGACCACCCGAGAAGTTCGTGCCGCCCTGGGCCACCGGCGTATCGAGCCCCTGGGGCTGGTCGAGCACAAAGGTGCTCTGGGCAACCTCCAGCGCATGGAGCATGTCAGCCTCGGTCGCACCCTCGTTACCAAAGCGCAGGTTGCTCGCCACCGTACCCGAGAACAGCCACGCCTTCTGCGGCACGTAAGCGATATGCCCGCGAATCTCACCTTGCGAAAGGTCGCGCAGATCGACGCCGTTCAGGCGAATGGTGCCCTTCGTGGCATCGTGGAAACGCAACAAGAGCTTGGCCACCGTTGACTTGCCCGAGCCCGTTGAGCCCACGATCGCGGTCGTCTGTCCGCGGCGGCAGGTAAAACTCAGGTTGCACAGGGTGTCCTCGTCGGCATCGTCAAAACGGAACGACATGTGGTCGAACACAGCCACCACGTCGGCCCCATCTGCGGACTCAGGCGCCCCGTCGCCCAGCGTAGCCTTGCCGTCTACAATGCTCGGCTTGATTTCGAGCACCTGCTGTGCACGGTTCAGGCATGCGGCGGCGCGCGGGAGCGTCAGAATCACCATCTGCGCCATCATCACAAAGAACAGGATCAGGATCGCGTACTCCAGCACGGCCGAGATGCTACCGATTTGCATGGCGTGGACGCCCACGCGGTTGCCGCCCACCCACAGCACCGCCACCTCGGCGATGTTCATCAAAAAGAAGCTGGAACTGTCGAGACCCACAAACAGGTGGTTGACCTTGATGGCGTTGGCCGCGTAATCGCTAAACACCTCGTCCAGGCGCTGCTCCTCGTGGCGCTCCTTGTTAAATGCGCGGATGACGCGCACGCCCACGATGTTCTCGCGCAGCACCACGTTCATGCGGTCGATAAAGCTCTGCAGGCGCATAAAAATCGGCGCGGCGTTAGCCACCGTAAAGACCGCCGCCACCAGCACGATCGCAACCACCACGCCCAGCAGCGTGCCCATGGCGGGATCGATGAACCAAGCAAAAATGATGCCTGCCACGGCCAAGAACGGCACCGGCAGCACCAACTGAATCGTCTGCAGGATCGCTTGCTGAATCACGTTGATGTCGTTGAGCGAGCGCGTGATCATCGAACCCGTGCCAAAGCGCTCAAAGTCGCTGGCCGCGAGTTCGAGCGACTTGTCGTACACGGCATTGCGGATATCGCAGGCTACGTTGGCGGCCAGGCGCGCCGAAAGATAGCAGCCCAACACCGTGCCGCCGCTGGCCATGCCGGTCGCGATAAGCATATACAGGCCGTTGCGTAAAATATAGTCGACATCGCCCGTGGTAATACCGGTGTTGACCATGTTCGCCAGCATCGTGGGAACCAACAGCGTACCGACGTTATCTATCAGCACCGCAAACAGCGTCACCGCAATCAGACCGCGGTACGGCCTCATAAACCTCATTAAGAGTCGCATGTGTCCCCCTCGCCCTTATCGTCAGCCTCGTTCTCGGCGGCCACTTGCCGTTTAAATGCCTCGCACTCTTCGTTAAGAACATGGGAGAACTTACCGACCAAGCGCATAATCTCGCGCTGCTCCCACAGCTCGAGCGCCTCGAATGCCTGTTGCTCGGCTTTTTGCGCCGGCAACGCGTAGCGCTTGGCAAACCGCACGCCTTCTTCGGTCAGTCGCACAACCTTGTTCTTACGACTGCCCTCGGCAAACTCCAACGTCGCAAGCCCTCGCGCCCTAAGCGTCTTAATCGCCGAATTGATGGTCTGTTTGCTGTAGAACCATTCACTCGTCAGCCGACTCACGGCAACGCTTCCGCCCGCCGCACTCGTGTCGACGAGCATCCAGTAGGCGCAGTCCGAAAGACCGCAGGCGCGCGCGAACTCCGAATAGACACGGTCAAGCCCGTTGAGCATCCGGTCGAAATCGACCAGGCTAACTGCACTATTCATCTCTCCCACCATTCGATAGTCCGAGTTTTGACCAATTTATATCTCTACATTAGTCCGAGTTTTGACTATCGTCAATAAGCTCGTTGTTTATGGTCGTCCCTACATAAGCATATCGACAAATCAGAACCACCCTTAAAAAGGGTGGTTTGCTCTTAGGGTATAACCCACGGGCC
>CABQAK010000035.1 GCA_902462065.1 uncultured Collinsella sp. | reverse complement strand
ACCGCCCCGCACTCCCCCGCCGCGAGCCGCGATCTGGGGACCGCTGTCTCGAACACTGCGAACGCCGTGGGCACCTTTATCGCCCAGGGCGCCTCGGCCATGCGCGAGATGAACGCCGCGAAAAAGGCACTTGCCGATGCCCGCGCCCATCTGGCCGAACTTGAGCAGCGCATTGCCGATCAGGCCGAGGAACTCGAGACGCGCCAGGATATCGCAGGCCGCTACGACCAGATCGTCGCCGACCAGCGCCAGGCGATTGCCACGGCCCAAAAGACTGCAGCAGCCGCCGAGATTGACCGTGATGCCCACGCCGCCAAAGCGACAGAGCTCAAGGGGCAGTTCGAACAAATGAAAATAGAGGATGACGCGACTGAGCTCCGCCTGAAGGCCGCGCTCGATGCCGTGGAGGCCCGCGAGGCGAGCTCGCGCGAGACCGGCAACCGCCTCGTTCGACGTCTTGAGGATTCCAAGCGCATCCGAAACAAGGTGAAGGCCGAGCGAGACGCCGGCATTGCGGCCGCGCAACAAACCGTCGACGCCACGCGCGCCCAGCTCGAGACGCTGCGTCATGAGTATGCCGAGCTGCAACGCAATCCCTCGGCAAATCCCGCCAACTATACGGTGCGCACCAGCGAGCTCTCGATGCAGATCTCCGACACGGCGGATGCCCTGCGTAAAGCCGAAGAAGATGTCCCGCGCATCACCGCCGACCTTGAGCACTCGCTTGCCGCAGCCGAGCAGGCCGTCGAGCAGGCTCAAGCCCCCATTGCCGAAGCCAAACGCGCACACCAAGCCGTGACGACTGAGGCCGATGCCGCGCGCGACGAGCTGCAGACAGCGAAAACTGCCGCCACGACGCGCCAGCGCGAACTGCGCGAGAAGATCGCCGCCGAGGACAAGGCACGCCGCGACCAAGAGCAAAGCATCGCCAACGCCCAAGCAGATGCCGCACATGCACAGTCGATCATCGAGCAGGCGACCGAGGTACATGACCACCCCGAAATCACCGAATCGCTTGCCGGATCCTTGGCGCGAGACAAGACCGAGCACGCCGAGACCGAGCGAGAAGTCGCCCAGCTCGAGGCCACCGAGGACGCGGTGCGCGAGCGTACCCGCGACTCACGCATCAAATTCACCGGCGCCATCGTCTGCATCGTCGCCGCAATCCTAGTGATCATCCTAGTCTGGCTGTTCGCAAGCAAGTAACCACTCCCCAAAGACTACAAGGAGTGTCCCCAGGTGCCGGCACATAAGGAACGTCCCCAAGTGCCAACAACGGTGACGCCGATGCCTTGGCAAAGTCAGCGAAAACCCGCCAGAGCGAGCAAGGTGCCTTGAAACGAGGCGGCATTGACCTTCTGGTCATGCCGCCGAAGTTGAAAGGCAGATTGCCGCTCTGGCGGGTTTGCAGCGTCGACCGGTTACGGCGTTTGTAAAACGCCGTAACCTACAAGATGAGCATCGCGTCGCCAAAGCTGAAGAAGCGGTAGCGCTCCTCGATGGCAGCGGCGTAGGCATCCATGATTTGGTCGCGGGCGGCAAGCGCGCTCACAAGCATCATGAGCGTGGAGCGCGGCACATGGAAGTTCGTGATCAGCGCATCGACCACGTGATAGGTCGAGCCGGGCATGAGGTAAAGCTGCGTCGTGGCGTTCTCGCGCACCACGATGTCACCGCGGCCAAGCGTATCGGCCCCGTCCTCGCGGCCTTCAAAATAGCGCGCCGTCACGGCCGGATCGGACACCGGCGCGTCCGTGTCAAACGCGCTCTCGAGCGAGCGCACCGCGGTAGTGCCGACGGCGATCACACGATGGCCCTCGGCCTTGGCCTTATGCACGGCGTCGACAACCTCCTGCGACACGTGGTAGCGCTCGGTATGCATCACATGCTGCGTGGGATCGTCCTCCTCCACCAGACGGAAGGTGTCGATGCCCACCTCGAGTTCGACGGCGGCAAACTTGGCACCCTTGGCCTCGATGGCAGCCATAAGCTCGGGCGTAAAGTGCAAACCCGCCGTGGGGGCGGCAGCCGAGTGCTCCTCCTTCATGGCGTAGACGGTCTGGTACTTCTCGGGATCGCCTTCGTAATCAGTAATGTAGGGCGGCAGCGGCACGTGACCGGCAGCATGGATGGCCTCGTCGAGCGTGCGCGGGTCGCCGGCGGCATTGCAACCGGCCGGCTCAAAGCGCACCAGACGGCCGCCGCGGCTGTCGGTGACAAAGTCGACGACCTCGGCCGTCAGCACCACGGGAGCCCCTTCGGGCGCATGGGCGCCACCGGCGCGATACTCAATCTGAGCGCCGGGCTTCAGACGCTTGCCCGGCTTGACCAGGCACTCCCAAACATGGCCGAGCGGATCCACGTCCTCGCGGCGCTTGAGCAGCAGGGTCTCGACCACACCGCCCGAGCCGGCCTTGCGACCGATAAGACGGGCCGGCATCACACGCGTCTGGTTGATGACGAGCACGTCGCCCGGTTCGATATAGTCGATGATGTCGCGGAAGATGCGGTGCTCAACGGTACCGCCATGCTCCAACGGCGTTCCCGCCTGGGAGCCCTTGCGATCCACCACCAGCAGGCGGCAGGAGTCGCGCGGCTCGGCAGGAGCCTGGGCAATCAGTTCCTCAGGAAGGTTGTAGTCAAAATCATCGGTACGCATAGACACGTCGGATACTCCTTATATAGCTAAAGTCCGCTCTACATCCTAGCAGGCTGACATCCCAAGTGAACTACTTTTTGGACGCTTTGCGCTCGTCGCGGATGCGAGCGCGGTCCATGGCCGCCTCGACAGCCGAGAAGCGGCAACCACAGTAGTTCTGCCGATACATGCCAAGCTCGCGCGAACGGCGTGTCGCCTCGGGGTAATACGGGCGAAAATCGCGAATCACCGGAGTGAGCCCACGTGCCGCCGCCAGGCGCTCGAGCACGTCATTGCAGGTATCGAACAGCTGGTACGGCGAGACGGCGAGCGTCGTGCCCACAAACTCAAACCCGCGCTCCTGGGCCACGCGGCACGCCTCGGCCAAGCGCAGGGCATAGCACGCGCGACAGCGACGAGGCCGATCGGCACCCAGCGGTGCCACGCCGGTCTCCCAGCGATCGCGGTCCTCCCCTGCCTCGATGAGCTCGATGTCGCCATCGGCACACCACCGGCGCAGCTCGTCCAAGCGGCGCTGCCATTCATCGCGCGGTTGAATATTGGGGTTGGTCCAGCAAATCGTGGGCTCAAACCCCTCCTCGCGCAGCAGGCGAACCGGCTCAAGCGAGCATGGTGCACAGCACGCATGCAGCAACAACGACTTCATCGACATCTCCTCACCCAAAAAAGCGCACGCCAAAGGACGTATCCTCGCAGGCGATAATGCGGCGGTCGCGCAAAATGGTCCGCACGTAATACCAGTCGCCTACACAGCCCGACAAATGCAAGCCGGCAGCCAGATAGCACAGCAGCGGATAGCCCGAAAACGCAAACCCCAGGGCAAACGCTGTCGTCACAACAACCGTCGGCGCCAGGCAAATTGCCATATACCGCCGGCGCGAATACACAATCCCCTCGGCGCAGGCATAGATCATCGCCGTCTCGCGATTCGCCCCAAAGGTCACATGCGCACCCGCAGGCGCCAATAGCTTAAAAAACACACCGTGCACCAGCTCGTGCACGGCGAACGACGCCATTGAGATCGCAGCCAAGCCGACTATCCAGCCCACAACAGCCATCCAGCCGCCCGCCTCAGCCGCGTCCAAGTCCGCAGGCCCGCCCAGCAGCATAAACACCGGCACCAGGCACACGGCAAACACGCCGACTACGACCATCCCCCACACAAAGCAGGCGTGCAGAAAATCCTCGTCCTCAAACGCATGTATGTTGGAAATCTCATTCATAGCATCTTAGGATAGCGCCCCTGCCACGTACCCGTCCGCATGTGCGATAATGTCGAACGATATGCACGAATTGACCACCGCGTCGCCAGGCCTTGCGCCCGGCCGCGCTCCCACCATATGCGAAGGAGTCCCATGGCATCCAAATATTCCATGAACGACCGTCCCAGCTGGCCGCGCCGCGCCATCGTTACCGCCGGCGAGCCCTACGGCAACAAGGGCCTGCACTTTGGCCACGTCGGCGGCGTCTTTGTCCCGGCCGACTTCTTCGCCCGCTTCCTTCGCGACCGCCTGGGCCGCGAGAACGTCATCTTCACCTCGGGCACCGACTGCTACGGCTCGCCCATCATGGAGAGCTACCGCAAGCTCAAGGAGAACGAGGGCTACGATAAGTCCATCGGCGAGTATGTCGAGTCCAATCACTCCCGCCAGGCCGCGACCCTCAACAACTACAACATCAGCTGCGATATCTACGGCGGCTCGGGCCTTGAGCCGGCTGCGCAGATTCACAACGAGGTAACCGGCGAGATTATCAAGCGCCTGCACGAGCAGGGCACCATCTCCAAGCGCTCCACGCTGCAGTTCTACGATGCCAAGGCTGGCACGTTCCTCAACGGCCGCCAGGTGATCGGCCGCTGCCCCATCCAGGGCTGCAAGTCCGAGAAAGCCTACGCCGACGAGTGCGACCTGGGTCACCAGTTTGAGCCCGAGGAGCTCATCGCGCCCAAGAGCCAGCTCACCGGCGAGGTGCCCGAGCTGCGCCCAGTCGACAATCTCTACTTTGATCTGCCGGCCTACCTCGACTTTATGAAGACCTATACCGCCAAGCTCGCCCAGAACCCGCAGGTTCGCTCCGTGGTCTCCAAGACCATGGAGGAGTGGCTGCTGCCGGCTCAGCTCTACATCCAGAACAAGTTCCGCGAGGCCTTCGATGCCGTCGAGGACCAGCTCCCCGAGCACACCGTGCTGGAGCCCGAGGGCAACAAGAGCAGCTTTACCGTCACCTTCCCCAGCTGGAAGGAGCGCGACGACGCCCACGCGGTGCTCGCCAACGGCGGCGTGCGCTTCCGCAGCGGCAAGGCACTCGTGCCCTTCCGCATCACCGGCAACATCGACTGGGGCGTTCCGGTGCCCGAGGTCGACGGCGTGACTGACGTCACCTGCTGGTGCTGGCCCGAGAGCCTGTGGGCGCCCATCAGCTATACGCGCACCGTGCTCGCGCGCGATGCCAAGGCAGCCGGCGTGACCGAGGGTGTCGCCGCCCAGGACGCCGCCCTCATGGGCGAGCCCGCCGCCGACTCCACGCAGGTGCCCGCACCCACCTACCAGCACAGCTCGCTCGACTGGCGCGACTGGTGGTGCTCTGACGACGCTCAGATTTACCAGTTCATCGGTCAGGACAACATCTATTTCTACTGCATCGCGCAGACCGCCATGTGGGAGGCCCTGGGCTGGGACCTCACGCAGAGCACCGTCAGCGCCTGCTACCACCTGCTCTACATGGGCAAAAAGGCCAGCTCGTCCTCGCAGACGCCTCCCCCGCCGGCAGACGACCTGCTCAACCACTACACCTGCGAGCAGATGCGCGCGCACTGGCTGTCGCTCGGCCTATCCGAAAAGCCGGTGAGCTTTAGCCCCAAGGCATACGACACGCGTGTGACCGGCAAGGACAAGGACGGCAACGAGGTACGCGCCTGCGACGACAAGCGCGTTATCGACCCGGCCCTTAAGGAGAGCGCGCTGCTGACCGGCGTGTTCAACCGTCTGGCCCGCAGCTGCTTCTACGGCGTCGCCGTCAAGGAAGGCGACGAGAGCCCCTACCGCAACGGCTGCATCCCCGCCGGTGCCGCTTCTGACACCGTGGTCGAAGCCGCCCAGCAGGCAGCCCTCGCCTTTGAGCAGGCCATGTACAAGTTCGAGACGCACCGCGCGCTTGCCGTGTGCGACGACTACCTGCGCGCCGCCAACAAGCGCTGGAGCGACGCCTCCAAGGCCGCCAACAAGCTCGAGGGTAACGAGGCAAACGCCGCAATGACGCAAGCGCTCGTCGACGCCTTTACCGAGCTGCGCGTGGCGACCGTGCTCATGCACGGTATTGTGCCGGCCGGCTGCGAGCTCATCTGCAAGTACTTCGACGTTGACCCGGTCGCCTTCTTTAGCTGGGATAACATCTTCGCCTCCACGGATGAGTTTGTGGAGAGCTTGGGCGAGAAGCCCGGCGAGCACCGCGTAAAGCCGCTGCCCCCGCGCTTCGACTTCTTCAGCAAGCACGAGAGCCAGTACTAGGCAACAGCAACGCGCCCGGGAATGATTATTCTGGGACGGGGATTAAAAAATCATTCCCGGGCGACGCAAAGTAGTCTTTTTGGGACGGGGATCATTAAATGATTTTTTAATCCCCGTCCCAGAATAATCATTTAGGTGGAAGGAAAGACGGATGTCCAAGCCGCGTCGTCGTAAGCAGAAAAAGCAGGTTAAGCCCGAGCTCAAGCTCAGGCAGTTTGCCGCCACCGAGCTTTCCGACCAGCTTGCCGCCCAACACTCCGCCGCCGACCTGCCGCGCTTTATGGTCGACACGGTCGCCGGCGCCTATGCGCCCGCCGAGGCCGAGCTCATGATCAAGGGCTTCGGCGCCGCGGCCACACGCCCGGTCACGCTGCGCGCCAACACGCTCAAGGCAACCGCCGAGGACATCGCTGCGGCGCTCGATGCCGCCGGCATCGCTCACAACCCCGTCACCTGGTACCCAGACGCCTTCATCCTGCCCGAGGCCCAGGTTTCCGACCTGTGGGATCTCGACATCTACCGCGACGGCAAGATCTACCTGCAGAGCCTGTCGTCCATGATGCCGCCGCTGGTCCTGGGCGCCCAGACAGGCGAGGACATCCTGGACATGTGCGCAGCCCCTGGCGGCAAGACGACGCAGATCGCCGCCCTCACCCAGGGCCAGGCACACCTCACCGCCTGTGAAATGAGCATCCCCCGCGCCGAAAAGCTCGAGTCGAACCTCCATCGCCAGGGCGCCAAAAACGTGCCCGTCATGCGCATCGACGCACGCGAGCTCGACGAGTTCTTCCGCTTTGACCGCATCCTGCTCGACGCTCCCTGCACCGGCACGGGCACCGTCATCAGCGGCAACGAGAAAAGCCTGCGCGGCCTCACCGAGCAGTTGCTGAGCAAGTGCGCCCGCTCGCAGCGAGCACTTCTGGACCGCGCCATGGGAGCCCTCAAACCGGGCGGCATGCTCGTCTATTCGACCTGTTCGATCTTGCCGCAGGAAAACGAGGACGCCCTGCAAGAGGCCCTCGACAAGCATATGGACTGCGAGCTCATCCCTCTCGACGGCACGCCGAGCGAAAGCGAAGCGCGTCGCGCCCAGGATGCCGGCGACAAGCCGCATATCGAGTGCAACGCCCTTACCGAGGCCATCGCCGCGGGCCACGTCTCGGCCATCGCCAACGGCCTGCCCGGCACGCTGACCATTCCGCCTAGCCGCGACTTTGAGGGCTTCTACATTGCCCTGATCCGAAAACGCAGCTAGCGCACGGATCCAAAACTCAACAAGCTATCTCTGTGCGCGTTTGCCCTGCTGGTCGCGATGCTGCTTAAGCATCGCGCGCTCCTTGCGCTCGGCCCTTTTGCCCATAATGGCCGTGACCACAAAGTAGATGACCGCGGCGGCAACGATTGCGCCCACACACAGGCCAATCGAGCCAAACATTGCTGTCAATTCCATACCGCGTCACCTCTCTTTTAAACGGGACTTTCAAGATAGCACCTCGATACCCGCCACCACAGCTCCTTCACGTTCGCCGGCCCTTCGGTCTAACGGATGGCGCGGCGGGGAAAAATCAACTCGTCAAACGATTTAGCATTCGCAATTCCGGCTGCATAGCGCCGGCCGTTATCACGTAGAATCGAGCCTCCATGGATACCCTCAACGATCTAAATGAGCGCGTCGACGCCTTCGTCGGCACCAGCTCCTTCGACACGCCTGCCGCGGCAAACGACCAAGCTCCCATCGATGTGCCCGCCGAGGTTCACGAGGACATCGTCGCCTCGGTCGATTTCTCCGAGGTCGAGCTCGCAGACGAGTTCACCGAGCCCCAGGTAGCCGTGACCCCCAACGGACTGCTCCCCATGGAGCCCCTGCCCATCGACGGACGTTTGCGCAAGGCGGCCCTCCGCATGCCCGACGAGATCGAGGAGGCCAGCGGCTTTACGCTCTTCGGCCGTCGCATCAAATCGCTCATCTACACCACCGACGTGGCTGTCATCCGCAACTCCAATGCCGATGCCGTCTTTGCGGTCTACCCCTTCACGCCGCAGCCGGCCATTACGCAGGCGCTGCTGACCGTCGCCGAGTGCCCGGTCTTTGTAGGTGTGGGCGGCGGAACTACGACCGGTAAGCGCTCCGTGCAGATGGCAGCCGTCTCCGAGATGCAGGGCGCGGCGGGCTGCGTGGTCAACTCCCCCGCCACTGCCGAGATGGTCGAGCACATCACCAACATCGCTGACATCCCCGTCATCGCCACGGTCGTTCGCTGCGACGACGATGCGCATGCCAAAGTGCGCGCCGGCGCCAAGATCCTCAACATCGCCGCCGGCAAGAACACGCCGCAGGTCCTGCGCGAGCTGCGCGAGCATTATCCCAACCTGCCGCTCATCGCGCCGGGCGGCAAGACGCCCGAGAGCATCCGTGAAACCATCGCCGCCGGCGCCAACGCCATCATCTGGACGCCGCCTTCGGCACAGCAGCTACAGACCGACATGATGCAGCGTTATCGCAAGATGAAGGAAGACGCCACACCCGTCATCTCGCGCGACGATGTGCCCATTATCGACCAAGTCGCCGCCGCCGAGGTCAGCCAGGTCGAGAACATGAATCCCGACGTGCCGATTCCCGACGAAGTCATCGAGCGCGTCGCTTCGATCCACGAGCGCGTCGAGGAGCATCGCGTCAGCCGCGGCCTTAAGCCATCACTGCACGGCTTCTTCTTCCGCGGAAAGAAACGTTAGCCGCAACAGCAAGGCCCGCCCCACAAACGTGAGGCGGGCCGTTTTCGTTTGAGCAATCACGCAGCGACGTGATGAGCCAAGTTAATCCACGCGCTTGTCGCCCATAAAGAAGAGCGCCACCGTACCAGGCCCGGTATGCGAGCCAATCAGAGTACCGATGTCATTGATCTCAATCTTGCCTTTAAGCCGCGGAACCTGTTCCTCAATCAGCGCCGCAACTGCCTCGGCATCCTCGCGGCACGCCGAGTGCGACATGATGCACTTACCCGAATAATCCGCACCGTCCTGCACGTGTGCCATCATGGTCTTGGCCATCTCGGAAATCGCTCGCTTCTTAGTGCGAATCTTCTCACGTGGCGACAGCTTGCCATCGCAATCGACCGTCATAAGCGGGCAAATCTTAAGCGCCGTGCCGATGATCGCACTCGCAGCCGAAATGCGACCGCCTCGTAGGTAGCTCGACAGATCGGTCGAGAAGAACCAGTGGTGCAGGTTGAGTTTGTGCTCCTCGATCCAGGCAGCCGTCTCGTCGAGTGAGGCCCCGCTATCGCGCACGTCGGCGGCATATTCCAGCAACAGGCCAAAGCCCGAAGACGCCGCCAGCGAATCGATGACGCGCACCTTGCCGCCCTGGGGATAGCGATCCGCGAGCATCTGCGCCGCAACGCAGGCCGATCCATACGTGCCCGAAATACCCGACGACAACGTCAGGTGCAGCACGTCTTTACCCTCGGCAACAAACGGCTCCCAAAACTCCTCGTACTCACCCACGCTCACCTGAGACGTCTTGGGCATGGCGCCCGCGGCAATCTGGGCAAAAAACTTGTCCGGCGTAATCGACTGATACAGATCGTCCGTATGGACAACATCGTCGATCTCGTAATGAAAACACACGACAGGGATATTGCGCGACGCAAAGAACTCACGGGTTCGGTCGGCGGCGGATTCACAGGTCAGGACAAAATCACTCATATGAGGCTCCTTACTCATTGCTGCGCAAATTATCGCACAGTGAGCCTACATACGGTACATATGTCCACTATTTACCAAATCGAACCAAAAATAGCGAACATCTTTACCACCATCGTTTCCACCGACTCCACGCATAAATATCTGAGAAAACACCCTCTGTCGTCTCCACTCAACCGCCATATCTACCTCAACTAAATCGATTTACCAAACCGTTCAGCCGACAATTCAGCCGCTGGCGCAAAATCGAAACAAAAGCGGCGCATACTGGTAAACGTTTGACGCTGTTTATCAGTTTTACCAGCCCCATCGGAAGGTGTTTCATGGTCGCATTCGATCGCAACCCGCAAGACTTCAAGTATCTGCGCCTGCTGTCGAGACAGTTCCCCACCGAACAATCCGCATTTACCGAAATTATCAACCTCTCGGCCATCCTCAACCTACCCAAGGGCACCGAGCATTTTATGAGCGACGTGCATGGTGGGTACGAAGCCTTTATGCACATCCTCAACAACTGCTCGGGCGTCGTGCGCGAACATGTCGACGAGATCTTTGGCGACACGCTCTCCTTTGACGAAAAGGGCGAGCTGTGTACGCTCATCTACTACCCGCGCGAGAAGATCGACCTGGTCCGCAGCCGGCGCGAGGACTCGCCAACCTGGTACAAGACGATGCTTGACCAGCTCATCATGGTCGCTCGCTCACTTTCAAGCCGCTACACGCGCTCCAAGGTGCGTAAGGCCATCCCGCGCGACTACGCCTACATCATCGACGAGTTGTTGCACACGCACCCGGACGAGAACAACTATCGCGTGCGCTATCACGAGCGCATCGTGGAGTCCATCCTGGAGACCGCCAGCGCCGACGACTTTATTGAGTCGCTCGCCTCGCTCATCAAGCGCCTGGCCGTCGACCACCTGCACCTGGTGGGCGACATCTTCGACCGCGGCGGCGGCGCGGCCAAGATTATGGACCGTCTGCTCACCTACCATTCGCTCGACATCCAGTGGGGCAACCACGACCTGCTGTGGATGGGCGCTGCGGCCGGTGAGCCCGCCTGCATCGCCACGGTGTTGCGCAACAACCTACGCTACGACAACTACGAGATCCTGGAGAACGACTACGGCATCTCGCTGCGTGAGCTTGTCGCCTTTGCCGATGCCACCTACACCGCCGGTGAGTCCATCACCCCGCTGATCAAGGCCATCAACGTGCTGCTCTTTAAGCTCGAGGGCCAGATTATCCAGCGCCACCCCGAGTTCGATATGACCGACCGCCTGTTACTCGACAAGATCGACCACGACACCGGCACGGTCACGCTCGCCGACGGCAGCGTGTGGCCGCTCACGACCAACGACTTCCCCACCGTCGACCCGGCGGACCCCTATACGCTCACGTCTCAGGAGCAGCACATCATCGACAAGCTCGTGTCCGAGTTTGTCACCGCCGATCACCTGCATCGCCATATCGATTTCCTCTATTCCCACGGCTCGATGTACAAGGTCGCCAACGGCAACCTGCTCTTCCATGGCTGCGTGCCGCTCAACGAGGACGGCACCTTTAGCAGCATGAACTGCCTGGGCACCTGGCACGCTGGCCGTGATTATCTCGATTTTTGCGACCACATCGCCCGCCGCGCGTGGCGCGTGGGCGACCGCGATGCCCTCGACTGGATGTGGTACCTGTGGATTGGCTTCAATTCACCCGCCAGCGGACGCCTGGTGCGTACCTTTGAGCGCGCCTATATCGCCGATAAGAGCACCTGGGTCGAGCCGATGGACCCGTACTTTACGCTTACCAAGTCGCCCTCGGTCTGCGATGATATCATGCGCGAGTTTGGCGTCGCGCCCATGGCATGCTCGCCGACCGGCCACATCATCAACGGCCACACGCCCGTTAAAACCACCAAGGGCGAGCAGCCCATCCGCGCCGAGGGCAAGCTGCTGGTCATCGATGGCGGCTTCTGCCGCGCTTACCATCCCAAGACGGGCATCGCCGGCTATACGCTCATCTCGAGCTCGCGCGGCTGCCGCCTCAAGTCGCACCGGGCCTTTACGACGGTTGCCGAGGCACTCACGCGCAACGTGGACATCGAAAGCGAGACCAACCGTTTTGACCAAGCAGACCGTCGCCGCATGGTGAGCGACACCGATACTGGCGCCAAGATTCGCAGCCAGATCCAGGATCTGCGCCAGCTGCTCGATGCATATAGAAACGGTGCTATCGAGGAGCGCGTCTAGCCCCACCCGCGGGGATTGGCTAAACTTGCTGAGTTTGTCATCCCCATGGCGTCCCCGCGCCACCCTAAGGCAGGTACCATGCAAAAGCTCCTTGCGCAGATCATGAAATTTGGCGTCGTCGGTGTCATTGCCACGGTTATCGACTTTGGCATTATGAATCTGCTCCACTACGGTCTGGGCCTCAACATCCTAATCGCCAACACCAGCGGCTTTATCATCTCACTCATCTTTAACTACCTCGCAAGCATGAAGTACGTGTTTGCGCACAAGGAAGGCATGAGCCGCCGCCGCGAGTTCATCATCTTTGTCGTGCTGTCCGTGATCGGTTTGGTGCTCAACGACGGCATCGTGCTGGCGCTCAACGCCGGCCTGGGACTCGAGGCCAATATCGCCAAGATCTGCGCCACCGCGCTTGTCATGGTCTACAACTTTGTGACCCGAAAAATCTTCCTGGAGGGCGACGAGACCAAGTAGCTCGAAACCCCTGCAGCATTACGGCGCCCACGGACGACGTGCACTCAGCACAGTATCGTCCGTGGGTGCCGCTCGTTTACGGGCAAATTTTCAACGTTTGCGGATTAGCTCTTGAAAATTTGGCGAGTTCATATAGTTCTTGGCAAAGACCTTACGTTTCCCTTGTAAAAGCTCTAAAGTATCCTTTGCTCGATTCATCAACGCATTGGATGTGATTACGTGCGCAAGGCGCTGGCACAACCTCATACCAAGCAGTTCCTCAAGTTTGCTGTCGTGGGTCTTATCTCCTTTGGCATCGACTGGGGCATGCTCATTGCGCTCGTCGAGCTGTTCCACCTCGACTTTTTGATGAGCACCACGGTTTCGTTTATCACGTCCGTCGTGGTCAACTACTGGCTCAGCATGAAGTACGTGTTCGACCACCGCGAAGGCATGAGCCGCAAGCGCGAGTTCACGATCTTCACCATCCTGTCGGTGATCGGCCTGGGCCTCAACGACCTGTACATGTTTGTGGGCGTCACGTTTTTGAGCATCGGCTACCAGGCCATGAAGGCCATCGCCACGTTCCTCGTCACCTGGTACAACTACTTCAGCCGCCGCTTCTTCCTCGAGGGCGCACGGTCATAGTCGATTCACTATTTGCTTGAATGTATAGCCGGTTGGAATTCTCGTTCCAGCCGGTTTTTTATTTGTCGAGGTCCCCGGCGACCCAGTCCTCTACGCATGAAAAACGGGCAGCCCGGATGTTTATCCGAACCGCCCGTCTGGCGCGCTATGTCGAGGTCTCTAGCCTGTAACGTAATACCAGACCACGTTGTCGCCGTTGGAGAGAACGTAGTTGCTGCAGGCCGTCATAGGCGTTGTGCCGTTGACGGAGTACATCCAGCCGCTCGTGCCGCCGTACTGTTTCTCGGCCAAACCACCAATCGCAGAAACATACGTGCCGTACGATGAGCCGTGTGCGTTGACAGAAAGGCCCAGCGCGCACAGGGCATCGTAAACGGTGGCGCCTTCGTTAAAGGTAAAGGTGCCGCCAGAAGACACAGGATTGCCCACGGCGCTCGATGTGACCGAAACCGTCACCGTTACGTAGTTGGGCTCCTGCGAGCCGCCCTGTCCGCCCGAGGGAGCGCTTCCGCCATTAGAGCTGGAGGCTCCATCAGACGACTGACCGCCGCCCGAAGAAGCACCGCCAGACACATTGGAAGTATCGCCGGCTCCCGTATTCTGGGCAGCGGATTTATCTCCAGACTTCTTGCCGTCCCGACCATCGGACTTCTTGCTATCCGAGCTTTTATCCGATTCCTTGTTTGAAGACTCGGAATCGTCCTTGGACTTGGACCCATCTTTTGCGTCATTCGATGACTTGGAATCCTTGGAACTGGCCTCGCCCGAAGTCGTAGTCGAGCCAGACGCCTTGGTGTCCTTGGTGACGACGCTCTCCCCCGTCACGGTCTGAATGATCCAGTCGATGGACCAGGCGCCGCTCTCGGAAGGATGGACGAAGCCCAGCGAGACGACAATCAGAATGGTGCACGCGGCAGTCAGAACGCCGAGGAGCGGCTTGCGGCGAGGGGCGGACGCCGCCGAAGCGGCGCCCTGTTGCTTTGCATCGTCGAACTGAATGAACGAGGAATCTGGTTGCTTGGGGTCAGCGTCCTTGGATTTATTGGACACAGCCCTCACCTACCGACGTTTGGTGAACACGAACACGCCGACGATGGCGAGACCGATGACGCCGGCGGCAACGCCAACAATGGCGAGCGGGTTGGTGCCAGTCTCCTGCTCGGAAGCACTAGAGGACTTCTTAGCAGTGGTCGTGGAAGCAGCACCCGTATCGGACTTGGAATCGGACTTCTTGTCGGACTTGCTGTCCTTCTTATCAGACTTCTTGTCAGACTTCTTCTCGTCCTTCTTATCGGACTTATCGGTGTCCTTCTTGTCGGACTTGTTGTCCTTGGTCTCGGTCTTGGTCGACACCGTCGTCTTGGTCGTCGGCTTATGACCCGGGGCGATAGCGCCGCCGGCCTGCTGGCCCTTCGTGCCAGAGCCGGAACCCGTGCCCGTGCCAGCACCGGAACCGTTGCCAGCGCCACCGTTGCCACCATTAGTGCCAGAACCACCATTGCCGCCAGGGTTAACAGCATTCTTGGTCCACTTGGCATACAGCGTCAGATCGGCCGTCACCGGCGTACTGAAGTCATACGCCTGCGTGCAAGCCTCATCGGTGAACCAACCGCCGAAAGTGTAGCCATCGCGCGTCGGATCGGCCGGCTTGACCAGCTTGCCGTCGGCCGTAGCAACAAACTTAGTGTCGCAAGCAGACCCGCCGTTGGAATTAAAGGCAACCGTCCAAGACTCAACAGCCCCGAGCTTGAACAGCGTACCCGAATCATTGATGTAGTAGAGGTTGCCAGAAGCATCGGCAATGACCGGAGAGTCACAGTACTGGTAATGGCCAGCCGCATCATAAATCTGCGTCGCCTCTGCGTCGCCAAGCGTATAGCGATACACGCCACCGCCAGCAGAGTAGTTGACGTAATCCTTGCTATCCGCGCTGTTCACGGTGAAGTACACATAGGTCTTGCCGCCCTGAACACTCACCAGCGGAGTAGCAGCAATACCGTTGAGGCCAGCCGGCAGCGCCTTGCCGTCGGCAGCAGCGACCATCGTGGTCTTACCCGTCTTCAGGTTATAGAGAACCAGAGCAGAGCCAGTAGCCGTCTGTCCGCCGACAATCAGATTGTCGCCAGAGACCGCCGGGGCGCTCATGTTATTCGTAAGACCCAGGTCGACCGTCTTCTGCTCGCTCAGCATGCCCTTCGCCGAAAGCGAAATCACATGGAGCTTTCCATCGTGCGTCATCTGATAGAAGGTCGAGCCATTGGACGGATCGGCGACGCAGTCAGCGTTCGCAAGGGCGCCGAGTTTCATGGTCGAAACGACATCGCCCGTCGTCTTATCAATGCACTTAAGCGTACCCGCGCTCGTAGGAACGATGGCATACTTATCCGTCAAAGCCGCACCAGTCCAGTAATAGCCCTCGGCAGGGTCGATGTTCTGCCAAGAAACTTCGCCCGTGGCAATCTTAATGCGCGCAAAGGAGCCGTTGCCGTAGGTCGCGTTGTAATTCTCGTCATACGAAATATCGACCGAGCCTACATAGACGTACTCGCCGTCCGAAACGACGGTGCAGGAGCTCTGCGTCAAGTCCGTCAAACCAGGCGTCAGCCACTTGCAGATCAGCTTGTCTGCAGTAATCGCCTGGACCGCACCGCCGTTGAGCGGAACGATGATAAGGCCATTGGTATAGATCGGACGAGAGGTATAGCTCACCTTGGAGGCAAGCGGCGCAGAGGCAACCTTTTTGCCCGTGGACGAATCGATCTTAATGAGCTCGTTCTCGGTCGCGATGTACACAAAGCCGTTAGCAATGACAGGCTCGCTGCAGTTGGCATACTGCTGACCAGACTCGGCCTTCCAATCGAAGGCCCACTTAAGACCGGCGGCCTGCGCAGGCGTCTTGGCATCCGTTACGGTCGAACCGTTGCCACTGTTGCCGTAGCCGGCCCACTCGGCATCCCAATCAGGAGTCGTCGCGCTCGGATCCACGACAATCTTGTCGGGATCGGGCATGGGCGAATTATCGGTGGTATAGGCAAGCGTGACCTTATCGCCGCTCTTGAGCGTAATCTGATTGGCGCAGAGTAAGGAGGGCTCTCCGTTGATATACAGATGCCAATATTTATTGGTCGCAGCATCCCAACCATACGGCTTGTGATCGAACGGCGAAGTAATGGAATTCAGGAACCAGTACTCACCACTCTGGGAGCCGTTGTACGCAACGCCCTTGGCCTTCAGAACTGCCTCAATAAGGTTCTGGGCCGTGGAGCCTTCGGGCAGAGAAACATTGCTTGCCGTGCCCCAACGCGTATTGTTCCCGTTGACATCGGGACCGATAACATCGGCGGATCCAAGCACCTGACCGGGGAGGGCATCGGCGTCAGCACCATACATAAAGGTGACGGCGTCACCCTCCTGGAGCTTGTAGGCACCGGCGCCAACGTCGGCGAACTTGCCATTTACGTAGAAGCGCCAATAGCTATTGGTCGCGGCATCATAGCCACAATAGGACTCATCATCGAACGGCGAATAAATGCCGTTGAGGAACCAGCCCCAAGGCGATTCGCCAGCATCGAGAGTAAGGCCGGTCTGCTCAAGGAGATCCTTGGCAGTAGAGCCCGCCTTGAGACTCGTCTGACCCGTCGAAGCCCAAACCTGCTGCTTGCCGTCCTTGTCCTTGCCAAGCACCTGAACGGAAGCATGGACAGAATCGGACGGCAACTGGTCGCCCCAGCCACCGTAGAACCACGTGACGGTATCGCCGGCATGGATGGTGACATTGTCCGCCGTATAGTCACTCGACTTGCCGTTGATAAACAGCTGCCAATAGGTCGAATAATCGAGCGGCGTACCCAGCTCAACACCGTTGTACTTAAGGCTCAGAATGAAGGAGCCCGCAGCAACGGCGTCAATATCATTCGCCTCAAGCGCGACCTTCGTAAGGTCAAGTGCGCTCGAGCCGGAGGTCACCACATACTGCGCGTTATCGACCCAAGTCTGAGTCTTGCCCTGGGCATCGCGACCAATGACGGTCACATTTGCGGCAACCTGGTCCTTAACGACAGGGGACGAGCTACCAGCCGTATAGGCAAACTCAATCTTCTGCCCCTGGGTGAGCTTGACGCTGCTCGCACCAACCGAGGAAGACGCGCCGTCGACGAACAGCTGCCAGAAGGCATAAGTCGTCGGATCGTAGGCAAGCGTGCGACCATCGCTCGGGGATGTGATGCTTTCGAGGTAGAAACCGTATGCCGTGTTCGGTTCGTACTTCGCCTTGAAGCCCGTCTTCTCCTGCAGCTTAATGAAGGCATCCGCAGCCGTCGCGCCCTCGTCGAGCTTGAGCTGCGTAGGCGCCACCCAGGTCTGAGCCTTGCCGTCGGCATCGGTGCCGATAATCGAGAACGAGACCTCGACTTGCTTCTTGGCGACATCGCCAGTTTCTGTCGGGTTCTCCGTCTGAACGGCAGCCGCGGCGGCAGATCCTGCTTGGCCAGCGGATGCCGTCGAAGACTGCTCGCTCGTAGCAGGGCTCTCCCCCGTCGCCGAGCCTTCGTCGCCAGTTGCTGCCTCTGTTATGGCTGCACTACCTGCAGGCGCGCCCTCGGAATCCGAAACCTCGGCGCCGCTCTGCTCAGCGGTGCCGCCCGCAAGCGCTGCGTCCTCGCCCGGCGTCGCAGCCTGAGCCACGGCCTCGGCAATGCCCTCGGCGCCCTCGGCCCACAACTGAGCCGGCGTGGTGCCAAAGGCCATCGCGAAGGCCAGGAATGCCACCAGGCCGCGCTTGGCTACACCGCGTGCAATCGCGCCACGGCGATGCAACGAGACGCGCTCGCGCTCGTCCTCAAACATATCCATTTGTCCCCCATTGTCTGTACTTGGAGCGTTGCCTTGAGGCTGCCCCGCGTCATCGCGCATGTTGCGCTCGAGTTCCCCCATCGGGATCTCTCTTCCCTCCAGAGCCCTATGCACACCGGCAGCATACGCCGCAGCCGCATGCAAGATGGGAGGCGATCCGACTTAACCTTAACGGCTCAGGCGCGCCGTCCGATCTGCGACGCGAACATCCCGAGCCAAGAGGAATTACGGTTACTGGTACAGCCGGGGACTTGCACCCCGATTCTCCCAAACGCGCAGGAAAACCGCGCATTCGTGCGTCTCCGCACCACCATCTAGGCCATCGATTATTACCGTCAGTATGGTATCACGCAAAAGGGCCTCGCACGCAGGCGAAGCCCAAGGTAAAAGCTATTGTTTGCGATAGGAGAATGCGGTGACGGCCGCAGCCTCTAGTGCTTGCCGCCGTGGCTGTTGAGCCAGATATTGCGACCCAGCATAAGCGCCAGCACCAGCGCGCTCACGTAGCCCATAAAGCCAATGACCGGGATACCGAACACAACCGGCTCGATGCGTGCGTAGTACACCACCGACGAACCGATAAACAGGCCGGCGATCACAATTGCCATCGACATGCGGTCGATAATTCCGCCCAGCTGTCGCAGCGCCTTATCGCTGCTCATAATCTGCGTGTTCACCTTAAGCTGGCCGCGCGTGAGCATACGCGAAGCCAAGCCCAGATACTCGGCCGCCTCGAGCGAACCCTTGGCCGCGCGATAGCTGCTCGCGGCAAGATCGCGTCCCATATCACGCACGCGCGCATAGGTGCTTTTTTCGTTTTTGATATGCGTCTGGATAATCTGGATCATGTTGACGTTGGGCATGTACTCGGTCAACAGGCCCTCGAGCGTCACCATGCCGCGGGCGAACATCGTCACCACACTCGGCAGCTCAACGTCGTTTTTGCGCGCCAGGTTTAACAGCGAGGTCAAAAACTCGCCGATGTCCAAATCCTTCAGGTCAAGGCCCGCAAAGTCAGCCACGATAAAGTCAAGATCGGACAAAAAGGCCGAATGATCGAGCTCAGCCGAGTCGCCACGCGTCACGGCGAAGCGCATGAGCGAATCCTTGAGCTTGGGCACGTCACCCTCGGCCACGGCGAAAATCATGTCCTTGACGATACCGCGATCGTGACTCGACATGCGTCCGACCATGCCCAAGTCGATAAAGTAAACGATGCCGTCCTTGAGAATAATGTTTCCCGCATGCGGGTCGGCATGGAAAAAGCCGTCGTCGAGCACCTGCGTCGAGTAGTCCTCGACAATCGCGGCACCGATCTTTTCCAAGTCATAGCCCTCGGCCACCAAGCGTTCAGGATCGGCGATCGAAATGCCGTCGACGTAGTCCATAACCACCACGTGCTCGGTGCACAGGTCCAGATAGGATTTAGGGCACGTCACGCCATGAACGCTCTTATGGAACTCGTAGAAGTCGTTGAGGTTTTTGGCCTCGGCCAAAAAGTTGGTCTCCTCGCGAAACGAAGTCCACAACTCCTCGACTACGCCGTGCAGATCAACGAATTGATCGGTGTTGACGAACTTGGAAACGATACGCACCACCGAGCGGATGATATCGATGTCCTGTGCCATAACCTGCTGCGCACCGGGGCGCTGCACCTTGACGGCCACGTCCTCGCCCGTCACCAGACGAGCGCGGTGCACCTGCGCGAGTGATGCGCTACCAAGCGGATTGGGGTCGATCGCATCGAACATCTCCCCCAGGCGCAGGCCGTATTCTTCTTCCAGACAACTGAGTACGACCTCGTACGGCACCGGCTCCACGTCGGACCGCAGACGACGCAGCTCGTCGCAAAAGCGTTGCGGCAGAATCTCGGACCGGTTAGCCAGAATCTGCCCCATCTTAACGAACATGGGGCCGAGTTCCTCGAGCAGGCGGCGCAAACGAACCGGCGTGAGGTTATCCCACACGCGGTACTTTTTGACCAGGCGAACAATCTGCCCGATGCGCTCGCGGCGACCCGCCGGCGTGAGCTGGTATTCCTCATCCGGCGCCATCGCCTCGGGCTCCTCGGGGACCATATCGACAGCGCGCGGCTTCTTGCGAGCGCCCGAGACGGCGGCGTCGACCTCATCGACAACCGCCGCCTCGTCACCCAAGGGATCTAGATTGTTGTAATCGGTGGTGGAATCTGCCATCTGCGCTGCTACTCGACCTCTTCGGTATCCTTCGCATCGTCGGGCTCAACGGACTCGACGGGCACCGAGGTCACGTTGTCCTCGACCGAATCGACGATGTCGCGCACATGGGCCAGGAAGGCCGTGCGCTCGGGAGCGGTCATAACGCGGACGCGGGCAAGGATGAGCTCGTCGAGCACGCGCTGGGCCGCGGTCTCGCCCTGCATGCCCAAGCGCTCGGTCAGATCGGAGATGGTGCCACCGGCCTGCTCGAACATGTCGGACACACTGCGGGCGATATCGGGGGTGGCGGTGTCCTTGCGCACCTGTTCGCCCTTGGTATTAAGGTCGTCGAGGACCTTCTTGCCGCCTTCGACGGCAACGGCGGCAGCGCCAAAGCCAACGTTGATGGCGCCGTTAACAAGCTGATCGAGTTTCATAACCATGGTTGTCTCCAATCACAAACAACTGCATTGGCGTTCTTGTACCCAAGATTGAGTGAAAGCGACAAAGCGTTTTAGCGCTATTCGATCGACGGGAAATCCCTACCTCACGTTGTCGTTCATCGCGAAAGAGTTCTTCATGGCGCAGCTCGTGGTGTAGAGCACCTTACCCAGTAGAGCATCGGTCTCTACGCGAACACGCTCGGCAAAGGCCTCATTGGCGCGTGCAAGTTCGGCAGGTACCTCGGCCTCAGGCAGAGCGGCTACGGCAGCATCGACGTCATGGATCTGCTTGTGGCCCATGCCACCGACCTTCTCCTGATAATCCTCGACCGCGCGACCGCACTCATGGAAGCGGACGTCGGCCAGCGCGCCGATCAGGCGGTTGGCCCAGTAGAAGTTTTCGGACGTCACGCGAGCCTGCGTGTCGGCATAGTACTCGGGCATGGTCTCGACGTTGGCGTACAGCGGAACCAGCGCGTTAAACGAGTTGGAGCCAAAGGCCATCCACTGCACGGCGCGGTAGGCCGGCTGCGCATAGGGGCGCAGCTGCAGCACGGCGAGCTGGCTGTTACGGTTGATGCCGATGGGACGATAGGCGCCGCGTGTGGCGGGCGTACCCTTGCTGCCGTAGCAGTCGTACTCCGTGCCCTGGTAGTGGCTCGAAAGCACGTACTTGATGTCCTCGATGGTCACCTTGCGCTCAGGCACGCGGCTCCAGGGGATGTCATCGCTCTCGGGCGTGTAGTCGGCCTCGGGACCGTCCCACACATCGCTGGGGTTAAGGCAGCGCTGCATATACCAGGCGCGCGGCGTGTTGTAGACGTGGTCGCTGTCGCTGTGCGAGCCAAAGGCCTCGCGCGGGTTGAAGACCGCGGCCGGACCGTCGCCCTCGACGCCCAGCGTCAGGTCCAGATGCCACTCGGCCATCCAGGAGCGCAGGTCGGCGGAGCACATGTGGTCGGCCTGGGCGCCCTCGGCGTCATCCAGGTCAAAGCTATCGATACCCAGCTGGTTGGGCATGGTCACATAAGCGTCATCGGGCACGCGCTTGGCGATCCAGTGGTGACCGCCGATGGTCTCGAGCCACCAGATCTCGTCCACGTCGCTAAAGGCGATGCCGTTGTTCTCGTAGGTGCCATAACGCTCGAGCAGGTCACCCAGAATGCGTACGCCGTCGCGGGCGGATTTGGCATATGGCAGCACCAGGGTCACCATGTCCTCCTCGCCCAGACCGCCGGGCTGCGCCGGAACATAGCCGTCCTCGCCCTCGTTGCCCTTGGCGGGCACGTAGTCGACGAGCGGGTCGGCGCCGCGAACGCGCTCGTTGGTGGTGAGCGTCTCGGTTGCGGACATGCCCACATTGAGCTCGTTGAAACCGGCCTCGGCCCAGATGCCGTGGCCCGGGACAACATCGGGGACGCTCGTGTAGCGCATGGGGTTATCGGGCAGCTCAACGGTCAGGTGACTCAGGACGCTCGTGTAGACGCGCGGCTGCTCGTCGGGATGCACCACGCGCATGCGCTTGGGCTCAAACACCCCGTTGGACGAGTCCTCGTTGCGAGCAACCAACGTCGACCCGTCGTAGCTCGCGTTCTTACCAACCAAAATCGTTGTGCACGGCATGCGCATCCTCCTTGAGCGAAGAAATCAAACGATAACAGTGTATCGCTTCGGCGCAGAAAGGGCGAAACCGCGGCCTCGGCAGCCCTTGTGGTCAAAAGCCTATTTCGATGCGCGCTCGGCCGCCTCGATCACGTGTTTGGCGAGGATCGCCGTCGTCACAGCGCCCACGCCGCCCGGCACGGGCGTGATGGCGTTAACAACCGGCTCCGCAGCATCAAAATCGACGTCCCCGACCAGCTTGCCAGCGGCCTCGTCCCAATTAATGCCAACATCGATGATCGTCTGGTCCTCGCGAATGGCATCCACGCCAATCGTGTGCGCGCGTCCAACGGCGGCAACCACAATGTCGGCAGCACGGCACTCGGCAGCAAGGTCGCGCGTATGCGTATGGCACGTCGTCACGGTCGCATTGCGCGCCGTAAGCATGGCGGCAACAGGACGCCCGATCACCAGCGAGCGCCCGACCACAGCAACCTTAGCTCCATCCAGCTCAACGCCGTAATGATCCAGCAAAGCAAGCACGGCTTCGGCTGTGCAGGGGGCAAAACCCTCGCCGCGCCCCGAAAGCGTGGTGAGCAGCGAAGCCGGCGTCATGGAGTCAACGTCTTTGGCAGGATCGAGTGCCGCGGCAACCGCGTCCTCGTCAAGGCCGGCGGGCAGCGGGCGGAACATCAGGCAGCCATGAACAGACGAATCGGTATTGATGTCCTCGATGGCCGCCAACAGCTCGTCCTGCGAAACATCGGCGGGAAGCAAAACGCGGCGAGCTTCAATGCCAACCTTCTCGCAGCGCTTGAGCGCACCGCGCTCGTAGGATAGGTCGTCCTCGCGTTCACCCACACGCACGATAGCCGACGTCGGAACAACGCCCCGCTCGCGCAGGGCTGCGCAGCGAGCAGCAAGTTCCTCAGTCAACGCGCGGGCGACGGGAGCACCCTTCAGTAGCTCAGCCATGGCTATCCCCTCTTCCTTGCGGCGTCGGCGGCGCGGCGCGCCAGCGCATCGGCGCGCGGCAACCACATGTCGAGCAACTCATCACACGCCGTCTCGAGCTCCTCAGCACGAGCGCGATCCTTCATAGACGTGGTGTTCGCAAAGAGCGTCAAGCTCGCGCCCTGCATAGCAGAACGGCAGAACACGGCGCCGCACGCCACATCGGACAGCAGCTGACGCGAACCCTTGTCGGCCATGTCCTCGAGCAGCGCCAGTGCACGCCCGCAGGCATCCATAATGCGATACGGCGGCATAGCGGCCACATGCAGCGCATCCTGAATCGCGGTCGCTCGAGCCGGATCGTCACGCGGAATACCGTACGCCGCGGACACCTGCCCATAGGCACGAACGTCCTCGGCAACCAACTCGACAAGCTCCTGGGCCAGCTCATCAGCCTGGGCAAACGCGCGCGTCAGGTCATCCGCGCGATCGGCAAGCGTGGGGTTGGTCGCGCCGTAGCGCGCGACCATCCCGCACAGCGAGGCGCCCAGCGCACCCACAAAGGCGCTCGCGCTGCCGCC
>CABQAK010000034.1 GCA_902462065.1 uncultured Collinsella sp. | reverse complement strand
CCGTACATGTACGGATGAATGTGGGAGGTGTTCGGATAAGGTTGATAATCAAGGCGTTGCACTCGAGCCGTGTTTCCAATTGGAATGTTTTGGCTAGACGCGCTGCTTTGGGGTACCATAGCTCCACTATCAACTGCCGCTCAGCACGGCAGCCTTGATGAGCCCTTGCCCTTCTCCTGGGAATTATGATCGGGCATCAATCTGCTGAGTGGCCCGAATCCCAGGAGGGGACTCTATATGCAAAAGGAATACCTGTCCGCCGCGGCGGAGGTGCTCAGCGACCAGGGCGTCGATGAGAACCTCGGCCTGAGCAACGACGAGGCGTCGTCGCGCCTCGCCAAGACAGGCCCTAACAAGCTCGAGGAAGCCGAGAAAACGCCGCTGTGGAAGCGTTTCTTTGAGCAGATGGCCGACCCCATGGTCATCATGTTGATCGTTGCCGCCGTCATCAGCGCGCTCACGGGTATGGTCAAGGGCGAGCCCGACTTTGCCGACGTCGCCATCATCATGTTCGTCGTTATCGTCAACTCGGTACTGGGCGTGGTCCAGGAAGCCAAGAGCGAAGAGGCCCTCGAGGCCCTGCAGGAGATGAGCGCGGCGCAGTCCAAGGTGCTGCGCGACGGCAAGCTCGTGCACCTGCCGAGCGCCGAGCTCGTGCCCGGCGATGTGATCATGCTCGAGGCGGGCGACTCCGTCCCGGCCGACTGCCGTGTGCTCGAGAGCGCCACGATGAAGATCGAGGAGGCCGCCCTTACCGGCGAGTCCGTGCCCGTCGAGAAGCATGCCAACGTCATTGAGCTCGCCGCCGGCACCGACGACGTGCCGCTCGGCGACCGCAAGAACATGTGCTACATGGGTTCCACCGTGGTATACGGCCGCGGCCGCGCCGTCGTGGTCGGCACCGGCATGAACACCGAGATGGGTAAGATCGCCGGCGCCCTGGCCGAGGCCAAGGAAGAGCTCACGCCGCTGCAGGTGAAGCTCGCCGAGCTCAGCCGCATCCTCACCATTATGGTTATCGTCATCTGCATCGTCATCTTTGGCGTCGACATCATCCGTCACGGTGTGGGCAACGTCCTCACCGACCCGACAGCCTTGCTCGATACCTTTATGGTTGCCGTCTCGCTCGCCGTCGCTGCCATCCCCGAGGGCCTGGTTGCCGTCGTGACCATCGTGCTGTCGCTCGGCGTGACCAAGATGGCCAAGCGCCAGGCGATTATCCGCAAGCTCTCTGCCGTCGAGACCCTTGGCTGCACGCAGACCATCTGCTCCGACAAGACCGGTACCCTCACCCAGAACAAGATGACCGTCGTCAAGCACGAGCTCGCTGCGCCTAAGGAGAAGTTCCTGGCCGGCATGGCTCTGTGCTCCGACGCCCAGTGGGACGAGGAGCTGGGCGAGGCCGTGGGTGAGCCGACCGAGTGTGCGCTCGTCAACGATGCCGGCAAGGCGGGGCTCACTGGCCTGACTGCCGAGCATCCGCGCGTGGGCGAGGCCCCGTTTGACTCGGGCCGCAAGATGATGTCCGTGGTCGTCGAGACCCTGGACGGCGAGTATGAGCAGTACACCAAGGGCGCGCCCGACGTGGTGATCGGCCTGTGCACCCATATCTACGACGGCGACAAGGTCGTCCCCCTGACCGAGGAGCGTCGCACCGAGCTCGTGGCCGCCAACAAGGCCATGGCCGACGAGGCCCTGCGCGTGCTGGCGCTGGCAAGCCGCACCTACACCGAGGTCCCGGCCGACTGCAGCCCCGCCGCGCTCGAGCACGACCTGGTCTTCTGCGGCCTGTCCGGCATGATTGACCCGGTTCGCCCCGAGGTCGCCGACGCCATCCTCGAGGCGCACGACGCCGGTATCCGCACCGTCATGATCACGGGCGACCACATCGACACCGCCGTGGCCATCGCCAAGCAGCTGGGTATCGTCACCGATCGCAGCCAGGCCATCACGGGCGCCGACCTCGACCGCATGAGCGACGAGGAACTCGACGCGCACATCGAGGACTACGGCGTGTACGCCCGCGTCCAGCCCGAGCACAAGACACGCATCGTCGAGGCTTGGAAGTCGCGCGACCAGATCGTGGCCATGACGGGCGACGGCGTCAATGACGCCCCGTCCATCAAGCGCGCCGACATCGGCGTTGGCATGGGCATCACCGGTACCGATGTCACCAAGAACGTCGCCGACATGGTGCTTGCCGACGACAATTTCGCCACCATCATCGGTGCCTGCGAAGAGGGCCGTCGCATCTACGACAACATCCGCAAGGTCATCCAGTTCCTGCTTTCGGCCAACCTTGCCGAGGTCTTCTCGGTGTTTATCGCCACGCTCATCGGCTTTACCATCTTTCAGCCGGTGCAGCTGCTGTGGGTGAACCTGGTCACCGACTGCTTCCCCGCGCTCGCGCTGGGCATGGAGGATGCCGAGGGCGACATCATGAAGCGCAAGCCGCGCAACGCCAAGGACGGCGTCTTTGCCGGACATATGGGTCTGGACTGCGTGGTCCAGGGCCTGATCATCACCGTGCTGGTGCTGGCGAGCTTCTTTGTGGGCGTGTACTTTGACATGGGCTACATCCACATCGCCGATATGATCGCCGGCAATGCCGACGAGGAAGGCGTGATGATGGCGTTCATCACACTCAACATGGTCGAGATTTTCCACTGCTTCAATATGCGCAGCCGTCGTGCGTCGCTGTTCACCATGAAGAAGCAGAACAAGTGGCTGTGGGCTTCTGCCGCGCTGGCACTGGTGCTGACGGTGATCGTGACCGTGCAGCCGACGCTTGCCGAGATGTTCTTCGGCCCTGTGACGCTTGAACTCAAGGGCGTTCTTGCCGCGCTGGGTCTGGCCTTCCTAATCATTCCGCTGATGGAGATCTACAAGGCGATCATGCGCGCGGTCGAGAAGGAGTAAGTTAACCTGTCCGGGCCCGCCCCTGCGTGTTTTCTTCTTCGCTGGTCCTCGCGCTTCGCGCTGCGGGATCGCTCAGAAGAAAACACTCCCGGGGTGGGCCCTACGGTATCCTTGCTGGCTTTACTCCCGCGCGGATGAAAAAGGGCTGAGGGAAAGAAGGTGAGCGGCCGAGCAATTGCTCGGCCGCTCGCTTTGAATAAAGGATGTGCCCTTAGGAAAGCCCTCCCGGCGGGCGGGCCCTGCGGTATCCTTGCTGGCTTTTCTCCCGTGCGGATGAAAAGGGCTGAGGGAAAGTTTGTGAGCTGGTCGGGCTTTGCCCGGCCAGCTCTTTTTGATTTAAAATACCTGCTCAGTTGTGATTTATGGTGCTGGGAGGCGCTTGTGGGCAAGGCTAAGGCTAAAGCGAAGAAAAAGACGACGGGGGCGCGGGCTAAGCGTGACCGTCGTCGGAAGCTCGCGACCGAAGCGCCCGTGTCTGCCGAGGAGTTGTTGGCGAGCGTACCGGGGCTCGATGCGCTGCAGGATGTTCCGGCGTTTGATGACCTGCCGGTCGATGAAGCCCAGCAGACTGCCTTTGATGATTTCTGCGCACATGCCGAGGAGCCCGAGCAGATGCAGCTTGGCGCCGTGGTGCGCTTGGATCGCGGGTTTCCGCTGGTGGCGACTGCCAACGATACCTTCCGCGCCGAGCATGCCGTGGGGTTTGCCAAGTCGCGCGGCGAGGACGAGGTCCTGCTGCCTGCCGTGGGCGACCGTGTGGCGGTGCGCCGCGCTCCCGGGCACGATATGGGCGTGATTGAGTGCGTGCTGCCGCGCCGTACGAGCTTTGAGCGTTGGCGCGGCCGTGCCCGCGGAGAGCGCCAGGTGCTCTGCTCCAACGTGGATAGCGTGCTAATCGTGCAGGCGCTCGGTGCTGGCGAGGTACTGCTCGACCGCGTGGTGCGTTCGCTGGTGTTGGCGCTCGACTGCGATGCCGAGCCGGTGGTAGTGCTCACCAAAGCTGACCGTTGCGATGCCGAGGAGCTCGAGCGCGATCTGGACCGCGTGCGCCGCCTGGTGGGTCCGAACGTGCGCGTAATCGTGACGTCCTCTGCCGAGGGCCGCGGCCTGGACGAGGTACGCGCCTGCGTGCCCGCCGGGAGCTGCGCCATGATCCTGGGTGAGTCGGGTGCCGGCAAGTCGACGCTGCTCAATGCGCTGCTGGGCCACGATGCGTTGGCGACCGGCGGTGTGCGCGAACGCGACGACCAGGGCCGTCACACTACCGTCGCGCGCGTGATGGTGGCGCTGCCGGGCGACGCCGGCGTGATCGCCGATGCCCCGGGCCTACGCAGCCTACCGCTCGTGGGTCACGAGCGGGGTCTGGCGCGCGCCTTCCCCGAGATTGTCGAGGCATCGCGTGCGTGCCGGTTTGGCGATTGCACGCATACCCATGAGCCGGGTTGTGCCGTTCGCGAGGCCGATGACGCCGGGCAGATCGACAGCCTGCGTTTGGAAACGTTCCAAAACCTGGCGTCATCCATGCGCGTGAGTGCTCAAATGCTCGATCCCGATGTCCATCTGTAATTGATTTTTCCTATGACAGCCGTCTCCCAACTGTTCGGGAGACGGCTTTTTTGCTGCGGAAAAGCCTCGAAACATGCAGTTTGCTGACGTACTGACCAAAACCTTGCCACGAGCTTGACGGGCTGGTCAGCTTTTGGTCAGCGATTGGTTTGACATCGAAAACCAAAATCGCAATTGCGCCGCTTTGCACTCTGACCGCCCAGACAATGGTGGTACGGGCATTCGCCCGGCACTGCCATGAGAGGAGCGGCCGTGAACAAGAGCAAACGCATCGCCATCAGTCTGGTCGCGGGCGTGCTCGCTGCTCTGCTCTGCATGGTTTACGGCTCGTCGATCCGCTCGCAAGCCGAACAGGTCCAGGCTGAGACCTTGGCCAAGTACGGTGGCGATCGCGTCGAGGTATGCGTCGCGGCGCGCGATATCGATGTGGGCGAGACCCTCGATGAGACCAATGTCATAACCCAGGAATGGCTGACGAGCCTGTTGCCGCGTGACGCGGCGACCGAGCTGCGCCAGGTGCGCGGCGACGTGACGACTTCGCGTATTCCCAAAAACGCCGTGATCTGCAATGTCTACACCAAGGCCGAGAGTCACAAGCTCGAGGTGCCTAAGGGCAAGGTCGCCGTTTCGGTGGCGGTCGATGCCGAGCACTCGGTCGGCGGTGCTACGGGCGTGGGCAGCTACGTGGATGTGTATGTGCAAAAAGACGGCGTAACCGATCGGTTGTGCGGCGCGTACGTGATCGATACCAGTGAAGATTCCGGTGCCACGCGCGAGGGCAAGATCGAATGGGTGACGCTGGCGGCTGACCCCGAAGACGTCAAGGAACTGCTGGGGGCATCGGGCAAGGGAACGGTCAGCTTGACGATTCCCTCCACGGCGCGCGGCAAAAAGAGCGGAGGCGACGAGTGATGAAGGCGATCTGGCTTGCGTGCTGCGCGTGCGGCGATTACGGGCTGTTGCAGCGGGAAGTCGAGGGCCGTGATACGGGTGCACAGGTGCTTCGCGTGGGTGACCTGGACGGGCTGGTTTCCATGGCGCGGGCGTTTCCGTCGCGCCGCGGGGCTGCCATCATCGCGGCGTCTCTGTTTGATACCGAAGATGTGCGCAAGACTGTTGCGCGCCTGACGGCCGAAGGCCGCGTGAGTCGCGTGGTCGTGTTGATAGAAGCACTCGATCCATCGGATATCGAGGGGCTGTTTCGCGCAGGGGCGACCGAGGTCATCGCTGCGCACAGTATATGCGGCAACGGGCGCGCGGGCGAGGGAGCGGTTGATTCCGATCGGTGCATGACGATTGAGCCCGATGCTTTTGTTGATAGGGAACCCGGGGCGCCTCGCGCTACAAGAGGCCCGCGTGTTGATGATTATGGAAAAGCGGAAGCCGAGCATGGTCGGCGCCCCCGGAACCCCCTTGTATACGATGACGCTGGAGAGCCGGCGCAGCATGCTGGCGACTCCCCGGCTGTAGATATGGGATACGTGCACGGCGTGAATCTGGCGGATGAACTCGACGAAGTTGAGGGCTTTGCCGGGTGCGGCGAGTTGTCGCTGATGCAGCATGAGCAGATTGCACAGAACGAGCCTGCCTCGCAGACCGAACAAGCTGCCATGCCGGCTTGGACGCAGCGTGTGGTTGCGGCGGGGGAGACGGGGACGCTGTCACCGACGCCCGCCCCGCCGCCTCCGATGCCGCCGGCAGACGCTGCCGCTCCGCAGCATCGAGCTCCGGTCATCTGCGCCATTTCGGGTTCGGGCGGTTGCGGCAAGTCGACGATCATTGCCACCATGGCACACACATCGTCGCTGTTGGGCTTGCGTGCCGCCGTGCTCGACCTGGACCTGATGTTTGGAAACCTTTACGACTTGTTAGGCGTCGATGCTCCGCGCGATATGGCGGCACTTATCGAGCCGTCGGTGGCGGGCGCGCTTGCCGAGCCGGATATCGTGGCCGCATCGATGCGCGTGGCGCCGGGCGTTACGCTCTGGGGTCCCGTCGCGGCGCCCGAGCAAGCCGAGCTCATGGCACGTCCGGTGGAGCTACTGCTTGATGTTCTGCGTCGCGAATCCGACGTGGTCTTTATCGATACCTCGGTCTTTTGGGGCGACGCCGTGGCGGCTGCGGTGGCGGCGAGCGACCGTTGCCTGATCGTTGGCGATGCTGCGGTGTCGTCCGCGACATCGGCGTCGCGCGTCATTGAACTGGCAAGTCGAGTAGGTGTGCCGCGCACGCGCATGAGCGCCGTGTTCAACCGGTTCGGTGCGCGCGGGGCAGACGAGGACGTCGCCATGCGCTTTGAGATTGCCTGTGCGTTGAGCTCCAAGATTCGTATCGCCGATGGCGGGCAGGATCTCGCCGCGCTCATGGCGTTTGGGCGCGCTGATGAGGCAGTGGGGCAGACCAGCGCTTTTGCGACCAGCGTGCGCGAGGCCACGCGCGAGATGCTCGTGGAACTGGGGTGCGCCGTCGGCCCTTGGAGCGATATGGTCGCCGACCGTGCAACGCGCACCGAACGCCCGCGTATCCGCCTTCCCTGGTCGCGCGAGGGTGATCAGCGATGAGCCTGCAAACGAGGATTAAGGCTGCCGGCGCTGCAGCGGGGGCAGCGCCTGTAGATGCGGGGCGTCGCCGCGCGGTGAAACGACGCACCAAGCGCGCCGTGATGGACCGCATGGGTTACGACGAAGTGGCGCGTATCAGCGCCTATATCGACCCGGCACTTGCCCGCTCGGAATTGCGTCCCGCGGTGGAGGCGGCGCTCAATGTTGAGGAGCCGACTGATCTCGCGACGTCCGAGCGCGAGACCATCATCGACGAGATTTTGGATGACGTGGTGGGCTTGGGGCCGTTGCAGCCGCTCATCGAGGACGACACCGTTACCGAGATCATGATTAACGGCTGCCGCTCGGCTTTCTTTGAACGCGGCGGCGTCTTGCACCCCATCGAGCATGCGTTTGAGGATGATGAGCAGATCCGTGTGCTTATCGACCGCATCATCTCGCCACTTGGCCGCCGTATCGACGAGCGCAGCCCCATCGTCAACGCCCGCCTCAAAACGGGCTATCGCGTCAACGCGGTGATTCCGCCTGTGGCGATTGACGGACCGATTCTCACCATCCGAAAGTTCTCGGACCGCATCTGCTCGCTGGACGAGCTTGTGGGGCTGGGGTCGCTGCCGCTTTGGTATGCGCAGCTGTTGTCGTGCGCGGTGTCGCTGCGACAGGACCTGGCGGTTGCGGGAGGCACGGGATCTGGTAAGACCACCCTGCTCAACGCGTTGTCATGTGAGATTTCCACCGGCGAGCGCATCGTGACGATCGAGGACTCTGCCGAGCTCAAGTTTGCGCATCATCCGCACGTGGTGCGTCTAGAGGCGCGCGAGGCTTCAATTGAGGGCGAGGGCGCGGTGACGATCCGCGACCTGGTGACCAATGCCCTGCGCATGCGCCCCGACCGCATCGTGGTGGGCGAGGTGCGCGGTGCCGAGTGCTGCGACATGTTGCAGGCCATGAACACGGGCCACGACGGGTCGCTCACCACGCTTCATGCGGGTTCCGAGCAGGAGACCGTGGTGCGTCTGACGTTGCTTGCACGTTATGGCATCGATCTGCCGAGCGAGCTCATCGAGGAGCAGATTGCCATGGCGCTCGACGGCATCGTGATGTCCGAGCGCCACGCCGATGGCAGGCGCTTCGTCTCCTCGTATTCGGGGGTGCGTCGCGCCGCGTCGGGCGGCGTAGAACTCGAGCGCTATGTGACTTTCGATGCCGCCGAGCGCACCTGGAAGCTTGACCGCGAGCCGCCGTTTATCGCAGAAGGCCTGCGGTCGGGGACGCTCACACAAGAGGAGGTGGACGAATGGAGGTCGCTGTGCCCCTCGTCGTAGGGGGTTTGGCAGGGTTTTCTGTTGCGACGGCGTGCGGGGCGGAACCTCGTGTGCCGCAGGTACCGCCGGCGGAGCTGGCGCGTCAGGCGCTCGAGACGGTGGCAGAGAAGCTGCCGCGTGAGCTGGTGGAAAACGATCTGCTGAAAAAGATCGCCCGTTCGTGGGCATCGCTGGCTCCGGCGCATCGCTTTGGCCTCGTGATCGAGGATGCTTCGGGGCGTTTGGCGTTTCTGCTGCTATCGAGCGGTGTCTGCTGCGTTTTACTAACGATGGTGTCGTTATCGCCCCTCGGATTTGCCTTGGGACTTGTTGCTCCGATTGCCGTTGGCGCCGCTCGGGATGGCTTTGAGAGCCGGCGCGAGCAACACGATGCAGAAGAGGCCATGCCGGAGGCGTTTACCGCACTTTCCATGTCGCTTGCCTCGGGACATTCGCTGGCCCAGGGCATGCGCTTTGTGGGCGCTCATGCGCAAGAGCCGGTACATACCGAGTTTTTGCGGGTAGCGGCGGCGATCGATTGCGGCATCTCGGCGACCGACGCGCTCGATGACTTGCTCGTGCGCATCGACGCCCCCGGCCTTTCGCTTGTGACCTTGGCGCTTAAGGTGTCTCAGCGCACCGGTGCTCCGCTTGCCGACTTACTGTCCGAGGCGTCGAGCATGGTGGGGGAGCGCATTGAGCTCAAGCGCCGCCTGGATGTTAAGACGTCGCAGGCTCGCATGTCTGCGCATATGGTCGCGGCGATGCCGGCGGGCATGTGCGCGGTGTTGGCGCTGCTTTCGGCAGATTTTCGTCGCGGTCTTGCGACGCCTGCCGGTGCGGGCGCTGTGGTGCTGGGTCTAGCCCTCAACGTCGTTGCCCTGGTGGTTATCCGGCGCATTATGCGGGTGGAGCTATGAGCGCCCTGGTTGCAGTTGCGGCTTGCCTGTGTGCCCTGAGTGTATTTGTCGCGACGGGTTTGGATCGGGCGGATGCGCGCAAGATCGCAGGGGCCTGCAAGCGCGAGGCGGTGCTGGTCGCTGCCGCGGGTCGCTCGGTGGTCGATGCCCTGACCGCGCGAGTGAAGGGCGCGGTTGGAGCGGGCGGCCCGGCGCGAGTGTCGCTCGGCGAAGTGTCCGAGATGATCGATGTTGTGCGCTTGGGCCTTTCGGCCGGTCTTTCGTTTGATGCGGCGCTTGAGATTTTCTGCGCCAACCGCCGGTCAGTGCTGGCTCTTCGCCTTGAGCGGGCCTGCATGGCGTGGCAAGTGGGCGTGGGCACGCGTGAGGACGAGTTGTTGGCCGCCGCGCGCGACCTGGACGTGCGAGCGCTCGAGACCTTTGCCATCACGGTGGGGCAGGCGCTCGCCCTGGGTGCCCCACTTGCCGAGACGCTGGCCGCTCAAAGTCGCGAGATCCGTGCGGCTCATCGCGCCGCAGTCGAGCGCGAGATCGAGCGTGCGCCCGTCAAGCTGCTGATTCCCACCGGCACGCTCATCTTGCCGGCGTTGCTTCTGTCCATATTGGGCCCGCTGCTGGGAGCAGGCGGGATGATGTAGGGAGGAATACATGAACACGATGACTGACGTTGCCGGCAAGGTCCAGAGCTGGGCTTTTTGCCGGGCGATTCGCGCTCGCCAGCATGCCAAGGAGCTGTTGCAGGAGGAGAGCGCGCAGGGTACCACCGAGTACGCCATTTTGGTGGGTGTGCTTGTGGTGATCGCGATTATTGCCATCGTTGCATTTAAAGGCAAGGTCCAAGATCTATGGAACGCTATCAGCGAGGGCATCAACAGCCTGTAGAGGGCGAGCGCCCCATCAAGGTGCTGCTGGTGTTTGCTTGCCTGACCGTGGCGATAGCGGCGGTGCTTTGGGGGCTTAACGCCGCGCGGCAGCAGCGTCCTGGGGCCGCCTTCGATTCGGGCTCAGATTCGGCGGTGGCGTCTCAAAAAGATGAGATGCGAGATGCGGACGATTCGGATGTCGCTGTCACGGCGCAAACCTTTCTGCGGACGCTCGACAAGCGGTCTGGCACTGCGACGGATTCGCCTGAGGACAACGCGATTGCGGTCCGGCTTGCATGGTCCGAGGACCGACCGATGACCGAGGCAGCGGCGGATATGTTACGCGCCTACCGCGAGGTGCCAACGGCCCAGCTCGCCCTGAGCGGCTATCTCGATATTAAGGGCAACGTATGGGGCGCCATCGTGCGCGATGGGCGCGGCTGGGTCGATATGGTGACGGTTGCCGCGGATGCTGGCGATGCTTCGTGTCGTCTGCGCGCGGTGCGCCTGGTCCCGCAAACAATAAGCTCAAAGGAGGGATCATGAAATGCATGGCGTTCTGCGTGAAGAGGTTGCCCAAGCGACTGTGGAATACGCCATCGCCACGGTGGCGCTGCTATCGATCGTGCTGGCGATTGCGGGACTTTGGCGTGCTGGCACCGATGGACGCTTGGCGGCGCTGGTTGAGCGGGCGGCATCCCATGGCGTTGCCTCGATGTCGGTTATCGACGCCGCCGCGGGCGCTAAGGACATCGCGTTGTATTGATATCGCGCGCGAGGACCGGGCGCAGTCTACGGTCGAGGCTGCTTTTTTGCTGCCGACGTTTCTGACGCTCATCCTTCTCGCACTGCAACCGGTGTGCCTGCTTTATACGCGCGCGGTCATGGAGTCTGCCGCCGCCGAGACCGCGCGGCTCATGACCACGACGACGGCGGAGGACGACGATCTTAAGGAGTTCACCCGCCGCCGGCTTGCCGCAGTGCCCAACGTTTCGATCTTTCATGCCGGCGGGCCGTTGTCGTGGGATATCGAGCTTGGCCGGGCCGATGCGGGTGGCGTCTCGTCCGTGTCCGTTTCCGGCGAGGTCAAGCCGTTGCCTGTGATCGGTGCGTTTGCGCAGGCTATGGGTGGTACCGCCGAGGGCGGCTACGTTGAGCTCAAGGTCGATGTCTCGTATCAATCACGTCCCGAATGGCTGGAGGGAGATTATGATTTGTGGATTGCTGCATGGGATTAAGCGTTTCTGGTCTAGATGCGTTTTGACGCGCCGTCCGAGCTGCCATCGCAAGCGAGGCGGCTTTATGGGCCGCGCCGGTGTTGATCTGTTTATCGAAGACGGCGCCTATACCACGCTTTCTTCTGCCGTGGTCATCCTAGTGGTGCTCACGTTGTTGTTTTCGTCGACCGCGGCGATATGGAGCATGTCGCGTGCCGGTGATACTCAGGTGGCGGCCGATAGCGGCGCGCTGGCGGGTGCCAACGTAGTGTCGTCCTATCACATGGCTGCCACGGTGGTTGATGCGAGCATCTTGAGTTTGGGCCTGGCGGGGTTTGCCACGATCGGGACGGGCCTGGTCGCCATCCTCATCCCGGGTGCCGAACCAGTTGCCGGCAATATGGTCGACACCGGGATTGAGATCATTAAAACGCGCAACAAGTTTGCCAAAAGCGCATCGGAAGGCTTACAGAAAATCGAGACGGCTCTGCCGTATCTGATCGCCGCGCGTGCCACGCAGGCGGTGTCGGCGCAGGATACCGATAGTGTGACCTATACCGGTACGGCGCTTGCCGTGCCCAGGACATCCGAATCGGACTTCGCCGCGCTCAAAGGGTCAGAGATCTCGACCGATACCATTAAAGACACATCAGATGATTTAGAGCGTGCGGCCGAGGAGCTGCGGAAGGCTTCTGAGGACACGGCGAAGGCTAAAGAGCGCGCTTGGCTGGCGGATTGTGGCGGGTCTGACAAGGGCTCGGTCAGCAGCTGTTCTTGCATGTGGGAGCGTGTGAAAAGTCTAACGGATCTCTCTGGTGCTCAAAATCCGCATTACGTTTCGAGCGTTACGTGGGAACCGCAAGTGGCGCTCGATCGCGCGAAGGCCTACTATCGCCAGCGCCTGGCAAATGAGAAACCGCTTGGCGAGGGTCCGGAAAAACAGGCAGATTCTGCTGCACGAAAGGTGTTCTTCGCTTATGCGAGCGAAGAAGTCGAGCGGGCATATATAACTGAAAAGGACGGCAAAGTTTCCGCCCGCATCCCTTTCCTTCCGCGAAATCCAGATGAGGCGCGGACGACTGAACTCTATACCGATGCGCGTTGGCCCACGAGTGAAGTAGATAAAGTTACCTATTTGCATTATGGGACTGACTGTCCAAATTACAAAAAAGGAAAGCCGGGTGGGCTGGCATCCGTCGCAGATTTTGACGGTCACGAAACGTGTAGCGAATGCCATTTCGGTGTGTCGTCTTTAGGGTACGTTGCGATTGCAACGACTTCTGTCGAAAGGGGCTTCGAGTACCACTTCGATAAGTTCAAAGAGGCCCTGGAAGACTACGTCGAATGCCGCAACAAAGAGCTTGAGCTCATGCGTCAGACCGAGGACGAGGCCGACCGTGCGGGCAATGCGTTTGACCAGGCCATTAAAGCGCTTTCGGGCGAGCGCCCGCGTATCGCTCCGCCCGGTCGCAACGGCGTGGTCGCCTTTGCGGTTTCGGGTGCCATCTCGAGCCCCGATGAGCTCAACTCTTCGTTTAACACGGCAGTCAGGCTTGGCGATCGCGGTGCCATCTCTGCTGCGGTGCTGGCGCCCGATGAGGCGACGGCGCAAAACAACGTGCTTTCGCGATTTTTCTCGACATTGAAGGAACGCTCGGGCGGCGTTGCCGGCGTGCTCGACGGCGTCATGGATGTTTGGGGACGGCTGCTCGTGGGATACGGTGATATCCAAGGTTCGGCCGACGAACTTATGGACGAGATGATTAAAGACCTAGGAGGGGGCAGCGGTGCGTTGGGCTCCATTGCATCGTGGCTCGGCGATACCGTTTCGGCGTCCGTGGCGGCGCTGGGTTTGGAACCGTGCGACTTGCGCCTGCGAAAGCCGGTGCTGACCGATTCCGCCAACGTCATTAAGAGTCCGGGGTCTGACATTGCTGGTCTCTCTCAAGCGCAAGACAAACTGCGAAGTATTCCGTTGGGCGTGACCGATCCCAAGGCGCTTTGCGAGGCGTTGGAATATCAAGTCGAACGCACCATTAGCGGTACGGTGTTCACGCTTGCGGAGATTCCTCTGCCCGGCGGCGGCTCCATCCCACTCACCGTCGATGTCGCGACACTGGTTGGCGCTCTGGGCGGTGGGTCGTAATGAGTATTCGCATGCGTCTGCGCGAGGAGCGCGCCCAAGCGACGGTGGAGATGGCAGTGGTTACGCCCGTTTTGCTGGTGCTGGCACTCATCGTGTACAACGTCATGATCTTTGCCGGCGCTGTCGCGCGCTTCGACCGCGTGGTGCCCGACATCGTGCTGGCGCACGCTGTGGCGCCGGGCGGGGAAGGTGACGAGAGCTCTGCCGATGCCTCGGCGACGGTTCAGACTCAAATTCTGAATGCCATGGAAGGCTATGACTTGCAGATCGAAGTGTCGAGCGAGCAAGGCGCGGAGGCATCGGATGGTGGCCTGCTCTCCCTATCCGGTACGTTTAGGACCTACACCTGCACCATGCACTATGAGCCGTGGCCGACTTCTCTCAGCATCGCTGGCGTTCCGCTGGGGGCGCCGACAACGTTGTCGCACGAGCGCGCGGTGACGGTCGATCCGTGGCGTCCGGGGGTGGTCATGTGACCGCGGTCTCGTCCTACATCGCTTACGCGCGGGCACTCAACAGGCTGGGTTGGACGCCGGCCGAGTTTGTGGTGGCGGAGTCGTTTGCCGTGCGCCTGCGCGGCATGCTGGGGCGGCGTCCGGTTGCCGCCAATGGCCTGCCGCTTGTCATGGCGTTTCCACACTGCTCTTCGGTCCATACGTGTTTTATGGTCTATCCCATCGACATCGCCTTCATCGATCGCGACGGCAATATCCTCGCGCGCTACGAAAACGTTCGTCCTTGGCGCATGTGCTCCTGCCCCGGCACCTGGGCCGTACTAGAGCGTCCTTCAATCATTGTTTCGACCCCTGCTCTCCAACGCGTGCCGGCTTAAGGGACTGTGCGAAAAACTTCTTGCTGCTGGCTGATGCCTCTGACGTGCCGATTTATAGAACCGAGGCTGTGCTCAAAAACTTTTTTAAAATTCTCGGTTGACCGGAACGCGTCCTTGGTTATACTAATCAAGCCTTGAAACAAGGCACACCTCAAATGGCTGGGTAGCTCAGTTGGTAGAGCAGAGGACTGAAAATCCTCGTGTCAGGGGTTCGATTCCCTTCCCCGCCACCTTGAATTGACTAGGACCTCTGCAAAGGGGTCCTTTTCTTTTATGTGGTCCCCACACGGAATCGAACCCCGTGAGGGCGCGGAGCTGAGTAAACGCGTGAGCGTTTGCCAGCGCAGCTCGCAAGGCGCGAAGCGCCGCAGCGGTCCGCACGCGCGGAGCGCGGGCGCGATTCCCTTCCCCGCCACCTTGAATTGACTAGGACCTCTGCAAAGGGGTCCTTTTCTTTTATCGAGGACTCTGCGGAAATTGCGTCCCGGAATTTGGCTTCAGAGTGGGATGCGTTTTCCGCTTTGAGGCCGCTTGGGAAAGCACGACTCGGAATCCGGCGTCAGAATGGGACGTGCTTTCCTTTTTCGGCCTTTGGCGGAAACTGCGTCCCAGATCCCGCGCTCAGAACGGGATGCATTTTCCGGTTGAGGCCTCGAACGGAAAATGCATCCCAGTCTTTTGCGAAAAACGGGATGCGCTTTCCGGCCACCTGCTTCCGGCGCATATGTACATCTCGGCGCACCAGCTCGCGCCCACCTGTCCCAGACATTCCTCCCGCTTTTGCGCCACTTTACAGACCGTTCGGTCGTCTGTCCGCACACGCGGGTATACTCAAAACGATACTTATCCTACGCAATACGATGCGGGTTCGACCTGCATGATCCGAAGGGGGCAGTGATGGAGAGGATACTCGGCGTTAATCTCTCTGGCTGGTTTATTCCCGAGCCTTGGGTGACCCCGTCGCTATACGCGGCGACTGGTGCATCCAACGCGGCCGAGCTGCAGGAGGCCATGGGCACCGCCGCCTATAACGAGCGCATGCGCCGTCATTACGAGACGTTTGTGAGCGAGGACGATTTCCGTCGCATGGCGCAGATCGGTCTCAATGCCGTGCGTCTGCCGGTGCCCTGGTATGCCTTTGGCTCGCAGGAGTCCGATGCGTCCTACATCTCGGTTGTCGACTACATCGACCGTGCAATTGAGTGGGCTGCCAAGTACGACATCCGCGTGCTGCTCGATCTGGCAACTGTGCCCGGTGGCCAGGGCGATTCCAACGATTCGCCTACCACGCCGGAGGCTGTCGCCGAGTGGCATTCGTCCACCAACGGCCGTCATGTCGCACTCGACGTGCTCGAGCGCTTGGCCGAGCGTTACGGCGAGGCCGAGAGCCTGCTGGGCATCGAGCTGTTGGACACGCCGCAGATGAGCGTTCGCAAGAGCCTCTTCACCATGACGGATGGCATTCCAGCCCACTACCTGCGCAACTTCTATCGCGACGCCTACGAGCTCGTCCGTTCGTATATGCCCGAGGATAAGATTGTCGTCTTCTCGTCGTCGGGGCATCCCAGCGAGTGGAAGCATTTTATGCGCGGCGCCAAGTACAAGAACGTCTACATGGACCTTCACCTGTACCATTACCGCGACGAGCATGCGCTCGACATCACGAGCCCCCGCGGGCTGACGACGGCGATTTCGCGTAACAAGCGCGAGCTTAAAGAAGCGATTTCAACTGGGTTCCCCGTGCTGGTGGGCGAATGGTCGGGCGCGGCGATCTTTGCCAACTCGTCGGTTACGCCCGAGGGCCGCAATGCCTACGAGCGCGTATTTATCGCCAATCAGCTGGCTTCGTTTGCGCCGGCTGCCGGTTGGTTCTTCCAAACGTGGAAGACCGAGAAGCGCATTGCGGCATGGGACGCCCGCGCGGCGCTCGGTACGCTCGAGCGCGGCATGATTGAATAGGTTGATATGACGCAAAACAGCGCCCATACGGGCAAACTCTATGTGGTCGGCACGCCCATCGGCAACCTGGGCGACCTGTCCCCGCGCGTTGGCGAGGCCTTTGCCGCTGCCGATGCCATTTGCTGCGAAGACACGCGTGTGACGTCAAAGCTGCTGATGCACCTGGGCATTTCCAAGCCGCTTGTCCGTTGCGACGAGAATGTGATCGCCAGCCGCGCCGCCGGCCTGGTCGACCGTCTGCTGGCGGGGGAGACCCTCGCCTTTGCCTCGGACGCCGGCATGCCGAGCGTGTCCGATCCCGGCCAGGCGCTGGTCGAGGCGGCGCGTGAGGCCGATGTGCCCGTCGAAGTTATTCCCGGGCCCTCTGCTTGCGTCACGGCGCTTGTTTCGTCCGGCATTCCCTGCGAGCATTTCTTCTTCGAGGGCTTTTTGGGCCGAAAGCACGGTGACCGCGTGCGCCGTTTGCAGCGCCTTGCCGTGGTGCCCGGCGCGCTCATCTTCTACGAGTCTCCACATCGCATCGTGGCGACACTCGAAGCCGTGGCCGAGGTTTTTCCCCAGCGTGAGGTTGCCGTCTGCCGCGAGCTCACCAAGTTGCACGAGGAGGTCTTGCGCGGGCCCGCTGCCCAGCTTGCCGAGGAGCTACGTGCCCGCGGCGAGGTGAAAGGCGAGATTGCGCTGGTCATCGCGCCGCCGAGCGAGGACGAAGAGGCCGGTATCGCGCCGGTTGGCGCCGCGGCAGCGGATCCCGACGAGGCCCTGCGCGCGGATATCCGCGCCGCGCTCGAGGAGGGGGAGCCCGCGTCTGCGGTGGCCAAGCGCCTGTCTCAGAAGTATTCGCGCCGCAAGCGCGATGTCTATGCCATGGTGCTCGATATGCAATAGATGGAGGATATCCAGCCCTTGCGCTAGAATCATCCTCTGTATGCAACGTTTTTCTGGAGGACAAACCCCATGGATCAAAGCAAGCCTTCGTTCTTTATCACGACGCCCATCTACTACGTCAACGCCGATCCGCACCTGGGCACGGCTTATTCCACCATCATCGCCGACGTTCAGGCTCGCTATCGCCGTTCCGTCGGCTATAACGTCAAGTTCCTGACCGGCATGGACGAGCACGGCGAGAAGGTCGCCGAGGCCGCAGCCAAGCACAACATGACGCCGCAGGAGTGGACCGATAGCCAGGCTCCGCACTTCAAGGAGCTTTGGAGCAAGCTCGAGATTTCCAATGATGACTTCATTCGCACCACCGAGCCGCGCCAGCACCATGCCGTGCAGTACCTGTGGGAGCGCATGAAGGAGTCCGGCTACCTGTATAAGGGCAGCTACGACGGCTGGTATTGCGTGCCTGACGAGACCTACTTTACCGATACGCAGGTCCAGAAGGGCGACGAGGAGTACGGCAGCGTCGGCCAGCACCTGTGCCCCGACTGCCACCGTCCGCTTGAGCGCGTGCAGGAGGAGTCCTACTTCTTTAAGCTTTCCGCCTTCCAGGACAAGCTGCTTAAGCTCTATGACGAGCATCCCGACTTTGTCGAGCCTGCGTTTCGCATGAACGAGGTTCGCAGCTTTGTCGAGGGCGGCCTTAACGACCTTTCCGTGAGCCGTACGAGCTTTGACTGGGGCATTCAGGTCCCGTTTGACGAGGGTCACGTGACCTACGTGTGGTTCGATGCGCTGCTCAACTATATGACGGCCGTCGGCTACGGTGTCGACACCGACGAGGCGCGTGCCGAGCTGGCCTATCGCTGGCCCGCGCAGTTCCACATCGTGGGTAAGGACATCATCCGCTTCCACTGCGTCATTTGGCCCGCCATGCTCATGGCCATCGGCGAGGCCCTGCCCGAGCACGTCTTTGCCCACGGCTTCCTGACCGTGCGCAATGCCGAGACCGGCAAGGCCGAGAAGATGTCCAAGAGCCGCGGCAACGCCATCGCTCCGCAGGACGTTATCGACATGCTGGGCGTCGAGGGCTATCGCTACTACTTTATGACCGACGTCGTCCCCGGCACCGACGGTGCCATCAGCTTCGACCGCATGGAGCAGGTCTACAACGCCGACCTGGCCAACAGCTGGGGCAACCTCATCTCGCGTTCGCTCAACATGAGCGGCAAGTATTTTGACGGTTGCGCGCCCGCCAAGCCCGCATCGTTCGATGCGTTCGACAACCCGCTGGCAAAGATTGCCGATGGTCTGGTCGAGCGCTACATGGCCAAGATGGACGTGCTCGATTACGGTGGAGCCAAGGACGAGGTCATGGAGCTCATCCACGCCGCCAACCACTACATCGAGGACTCCGAGCCTTGGGCACTTGCCAAGGACGAGGCCAAGGCTGACGAGCTGGCGTTTGTGATCTACAACCTGCTCGAGGCCATCCGCATTGCCGCTCACCTGCTGATGCCGCTCATGCCCCAGACTTCTGCCGAGGCTCTGCGCCGCCTGTCCTGCGAGGACGAGGCCGCGAGCGACGACCTCAAGGGCATTTGCGCTTGGGGCCTGCTTGCTGGTGGTCAGCCCGTCGAGAAGGGCGATCCGCTGTTCCCGCGTCTGGCGTAGAGACCGCGCGAGCGCCATATCGGCAATTTGCTGTTTAGCTGTAAGGGCATGGCCGCCACGGTCCATGCCCTTTTGTTTCAAGACGCCGCCATCATGCTAAGGAGGCAACCATGACAACTTCGCCTTTGGCAAACCCCACGGCCACCAGGGAGCTGCTAGAGGAGTTTGGCCTTGCGACTAAGCATCGCCTGGGCCAGAACTTTCTAATCGACAATCATGTGATCGAGCGTATCTGCGAGCTTGCCGAGCTTGCAGGTGACGAGCGCGTACTCGAGGTGGGTCCGGGTTGCGGCACGTTGACACTTGCGTTGCTGCAGGAGGCGGCGTGCGTTACGTCGATCGAGGCCGATCCCGAGCTTGAGCCGGTGCTTGACGCCCACGCCGCCGACTATGCCAACTTCCGCTTTATCATGGGCGATGCGCTCAAGGTGGGCCCGGAGCAGATTGAGCAGGTTGCGGGCGGTACGCCGACGGTGTTTGTCGCGAATCTGCCCTACAACGTGGCGGCGACGATCATCCTTCAGTTCTTCCAGACGATGCCGGCGCTCAAGCGTGCCGTCGTCATGGTGCAAAAGGAGGTTGCCGATCGCATTGCCGCAACGCCCGGTAACAAGACCTATGGCGGCTACACGGCAAAACTCGGCCTGTACGCGCAGGTGACGGGTCGCTTTGAGGTGCCGCCGCGTTGCTTTATGCCGGCGCCGCACGTGGACTCGGCCGTCGTGCGTATCGACCGTGTTGACGGCGTGGTGCCCGAGGGGTTCGATCGCGAATTTGTGGCCCGCGTGATTGATGCTGCATTTGCTCAGCGTCGCAAGACCATCCGCAATTCCATGAGCGCCAACGGCTTTGCCAAGGACGTGCTCGATGCTGCCTTTGAGGCTTGCGGTATTGCACCCACCACGCGCGCCGAGACGCTTGATGTTGCTGACTTTGTCCGTCTGGCCCAGGAGCTAATCCATGATGCCTAATGCCGAACGTGTGACGTTTACCAAGAAAAAGAAGACGGTTGCTTGTCCCGTGCCCTTGGCACCGCTTGCCGACACGCATGCGCATCTGCTTTCGTTCTGGGGCAAGGATGTGCCTGAGACGCTCGTGCGTGCCAAGGCGGCGGGCGTCGACCTGTTGGTGACGATGTTCGACCCCATCGCTGATAAACGCAGCGTGACGGACTATAGCGACTGGCTGACGCGCGAGATTCTGCCGATGCAGGATATCCCGCAGATCAAGTATCTTGCCGGCGTGCATCCGTATGGCGCGCCGGACTATGCCGACGACGTTCACGCACAGGTCGTTGCCGCACTCGATGATCCCTTATGCGCCGGTATTGGCGAAATCGGCCTGGACTACCACATGGACTATGACGACGATATCGCGCCGGCACCCCATAACGTGCAGATTGACTGCATGGCGCGCCAGCTCGAGCTTGCCGTGTGCCGTAACGTGCCGGTGGAGCTGCATCTGCGTCACGAGGACACGGACCAGGAGCGCACCTCGCACGTGGACGCCTACAACGTGCTTCGTGAGGTGGGCGTGCCCCAGGCCGGTTGTGTGCTGCACTGCTTTGGCGAGGACCGCGCCACGATGGAGCGCTTTGTGGAGCTGGGCTGCTATATCGCCTATGGTGGTGCGGCCACCTTCAAGCGCAACGACGACGTGCGCGAGGCATTTGCGGCAACCCCACTCGATCGAATTTTGTTCGAGACGGATTGCCCGTATATGGCTCCGGAGCCCATCCGCGGTCTTGAATGCGAGCCCGCAATGATCTCCATTACGGCAAACGCGCTGGTTAACGACCGTGTCGATCGCACTGGTGAGGACGCCGAAACAATCGCGCAAGCCGCTTGGGAGAATGCCTGCAAACTTTTTCAAAAATAGTTCTTGCGTTCGTGGTGGCGCTCCGTTATTCTAATTCCTGCACGCGGGCGTGGCGGAATTGGCAGACGCGTACGGTTCAGGTCCGTATGGGGGCAACCCCATGAAGGTTCAAGTCCTTTCGCCCGCACCATTGATTGAAAGAGCTCCCAGCAATGGGAGCTTTTTTGTTATGGGCCGTTTTGGCAGATTTGACATATCGATTTCGCGCGGTAGATGTCCCTGTGGTCAAAAAGTGGCAAATATGAGTACTGACATGAAAATAGAGACATTTCATGAAGCTATTTTTGCTCATTTTGCGCAACAGATGTACGCTAATTTGGCTCAACCTTGAGACAAAATGAAGTAATTTCGATAGACCTCGGGTTCAACGAGGCGATTTTGACCCAAATACGCTGTTACTAAACTGGTAACAGTACTCATATTTGGCCTTTTTTGACCACGGGTCCTCTTGTTGGTGTCACACAGCTGCTTCGTGCGGGTATCCTAATGCCAACGTGTGCCTATCAGAGGAGAGACCATGCTGTTGTCCGGTATCATCGCTGCCCTTACCAGCCTTCTGCTTCCCATCATCATTCTGTTGCTGCTGCTTCCCAACGCCTGCTATGTCGTTGAACAACAGCATGCCGTGATTATCGAACGTCTGGGCAAGTTTAACCGCATCGTCAACGCGGGCTTCCACATGAAGGTGCCCGTGATTGACCGCAAAGCCGCCACGGTGAGTCTGCGCACCATGAAAAACGGTTTTGGCATCGACGTTAAGACCCAGGACAACGTGACCATCGGCCTCGAGGTCTCGGCTCAATATCACGTGAGCTATGACATGGGTGCTGGCCCGGCGGATTCGGGCATCTACAAGAGCTACTACATGCTGCAGGAGCCCGTCGACCAGATGCGTGACTTCATCACCGACGCCCTACGCTCTTCGATTCCCGTCTACACACTCGATGAGGTCTTTGCCAAGAAGGATGACATCGCCAAGGATGTCAACGCTACCGTTTCCGAGCAGATGGCCGCCTACGGCTTCACCCTCGTGTCGACGCTCATCACCAAAATCGCACTGCCGACCGAGGTCGAGAACTCCATGAACGACATCAACGCCGCCCAGCGCAAGCGCGCTGCGGCACAGGAGCTCGCCGAGGCAGACCGTATCAAGCGCGTCACCGAGGCGACCGCCGAGGCCGAGGCTATGGAAAAGGCGGGCGAGGGCATCGCCAACCAGCGCAAGGCCATCGCGCTGGGCATCAAAGATTCACTCGAGATCATCCAGGAGACGGGCGTCGGCAACGACGAGGCCAACCAACTGTTCATGTTTACGCAGTGGTCCGAGATGATGACGGAGTTCGCTCGCACGGGTAAAACTTCGACGGTCGTGCTGCCGAGCGATTTCTCGCAGTCGGCCTCGATGTTCGAGCAGATGCTGACCGCCGGCAAAGTTCAAAACGGTTCGAAGGAGTAGGCGCGCGTGAAATACACCGTCGTTTGCGTCGGTAAGCTCAAGGAGCGCTTTTGGAAGGACGCGTGCGCTGAGTACACCAAGCGCTTAGGTGCCTATGCCAAGGTGGATATCCGCGAGATGGCCGATATCGACCCGGCTAAGGCGGGCGGCGTGGATGCCGCGCGCGACAAGGAGGGGGCGGCGATTCTTGCAGCCCTGCCGCCTCGAGCGCATGTGATCTTGCTGGCCATTGAGGGCAAAGAGCGCTCGAGCGAGGAGTTTTCGGCGCGGCTCGATGATCTTATGCTGCGTGGTAACAGCGACATCGCCTTTGTAATCGGCGGATCGGACGGCGTGAGCGATGACGTGCGCGCACGAGCCGACGAGATGCTCAGCTTTGGACGCATTACCTTGCCGCATAACTTGGCGCGCGTGGTGCTGCTGGAGCAAATCTATCGCGCCTGCAAGATCAGCCGTGGCGAGCCGTATCACAAATAGGTCGGCAATACGAAACAATGGCGTGGGACAATACCTTTCGTTTTGAAGAGCGTGTCTGAGAGGACTATGAGATATGAAGATTGGGTTTGTCGGTTTTGGCAATATGGCGAGCGCTATGGCCGATGGCTGGATCGCTGCCGGTGTAGCTGCGAGCGACATGTGCGCCTGCGCGGGTCGCTACGACGCACTGGTTGAGCGCTGCGAGGCGCGCGGCATGGTCGCCTGCCACGATGCCGCCGAGGTTGTCGCCGCATCCGATATCGTGGTCGCTGCGGTCAAACCGTATATGATCGAGAAGATATTCGCCCCGCTCAAGGATGTTCTTGCCAAAAAGGTCGTTCTGTCGGTTGCTTGGACCTGGGACAGTGCCAAGTGGGAGCAGGTCCTGCCGGGCGTCGCGCATATCTCGACGGTGCCCAACACACCGGTTTCGGTGGGCGAGGGCGTCATCGCTTGCGAGAAGGCTTCCACGCTTAGTGATGAGCAGAGCGCCGTGGTGCTTGATCTGCTTGGCAAGATCGGTGCGGTGGTCGAGCTCGATACGAGCCTGCTGTTTGTGGGCGGCACGGTGGGTGGTTGCGCTCCGGCATTTGTCGCCATGGCAATCGAGGCCCTGGGCGATGCAGCGGTCAAGCACGGTATCCCGCGTGCCGATGCCTATCGCATTGTGAGCCAGATGGTGCTGGGTACGGCAAAGCTGCAGCTTGCAACTGGTCAGCATCCTGCGGCGATGAAGGATGCCGTATGCTCGCCCGGTGGCGCCACCATCAAGGGCGTCATCGCGCTCGAGGATGCCGGCATGCGCAGTGCCCTGGTCAAGGCAATCGACGCAACTCTCCAGTAAAACCTGTCATTTAGGGACAGGTTTATTTTGGCAGGTTTTTCCTGCGGTTTTGTCGTATGTGCGAAAAGCGCCCCGCAACTGGCTCAATTCCAGTTGCGGGGCGCTTACGTTTGCCCAGATAAAACCGACCAAAATAAACCTGTCTCTTTTTGGCAGGTTAGTCCCAGAAGCTGTCTTCCTCATCCTCGGACTTGGGTCCGCGGTCGACGTACATCTTATGGGTACGCTTCTCCATTACAAAGGCAAGAATCGCAAATAACAGGATGCCGCCGGCGAAAAGGATGGCAAAACCGGTGCGGGTGCCAAACAAAAAGGAAAAAACTGCGTCCATTGGGTGCCTTCTTGCGTAGTTGAGTTGGGTCGTAAACGCTCATAAGTATATACTTGCCCATACATGTACAAGGTTGCAACCTAAATGGAATGTATATCGCCGGAGGATCTAATGCTTGATATCAAGTTTGTTCGCGAGAACCCCGATGCCATCGATGTCGCCATGGCTAACCGCCAGACGTCTTGGGATCGCGAGAAGTTCTTTGAGCTCGACGACGAGCGTCGTGCCGTCATCACCGAGGTCGAGGAGCTCCAGGCTACGCGCAATGCCGAGTCCAAGAAGATCGGCGCCCTGATGAAGGAGGGCAAGAAGGACGAGGCCGAGGCCGCCAAGGAGGCCGTGCGCGCCGTCAACGAGAAGATTGACGGTCTGGCCGAGCGTCGTACCGCCCTCGAGCAGGAGCAGTACGACTTCATGGCTCACCTGCCCAACATTCCTTGCGATGCCACGCCGTACGGCAAGGACGAGGACGAGAACATTGAGCGCCGTCGTTGGGGCACCCCGCGCGAGTTCGACTTCGACTTTAAGCCGCACTGGGATCTGGGCACCGATCTGGACATCCTCGACTTCGAGCGCGGCAACAAGCTCTCCGGCAGCCGCTTCACCGTTCTCGGTGGTGCCGGCGCCCGCCTGGAGCGCGCCCTCATCAACTTCTTCCTCGATACGCACACCAGCCGTGGTTTTAAGGAGTGGTGGCCGCCTATCGTCGTCAAGCGTCAGACCATGTTCGGCACGGGCCAGCTGCCCAAGTTCGAGGACGACGCCTATCACGTCTCGGGCGACAACTTCCTGATCCCCACCGCCGAGGTCGTGCTCACCAACCTGCACGCCGGCGAGGTCCTCGACGCCGACACCCTGCCGCGCCGCTACACCGCCTTCACCCCCTGCTTCCGCGAGGAGGCCGGTTCCGCCGGTCGCGACACCCGCGGCATCATCCGTCAGCACGAGTTCGACAAGGTCGAGATGGTCAAGTTCGCTAAGCCGGAGGAGTCCGACGAGGAGCTCGAGAGCATGACCGCCGAGGCCGAGTACCTGCTGCAGCAGCTGGGCCTTCCGTATCGCGTGATTAGCCTGTGCACCGGCGACTTGGGCTTCTCTGCCCGTCAGACCTACGACGTCGAGGTCTGGCTGCCGAGCTACAACGCCTACAAGGAGATCAGCTCCTGCTCCAACTGCGGCGACTTCCAGGCCCGCCGCGCCAACATCAAGTATCGCGACCCCGAGAACTTCAAGGGCTCGCGCTACCTGCACACCCTTAACGGTTCCGGCCTGCCGGCTGGTCGTACCATGGCTGCCATTCTGGAGAACTACCAGAACGCCGACGGCACCATCACGATCCCCGAGGTTCTGCGTCCCTACATGGGCGGCCTCGAGAAGATCGAGCCCGAGGCGTAAGGTCTCTTGCAAACATATCGCATGATGAGCGGCGGGGCCATGGGGCTCCGCCGCCTTTGTTTCAAGACTTTAGTCTGCTGGCCGCGCAGCGGCCAGCTTTAAACCACCCGCTACG
>CABQAK010000033.1 GCA_902462065.1 uncultured Collinsella sp. | reverse complement strand
GGCGTCCTCGGCGGGCGCGGGCGCGGCGGACTCATCGAGCGCGTCGACGGCCAGCGTCTCCTCGGCAATCCAGTCGTGGTAGGGCTTCTCCTTGGCATAGCGGGCGCGCAGCTCGTCGTTGTAGATCACGCGGCCGCGGGCAAAATCGACCTCGAGCATCTGGCCCGGTCCCAGGCAGCCGCTCGTCAGGATGTTCTCGGGGCGCACCTCGATGGTGCCCACTTCGCTTGCCAGCATAAAGCGGCCATCGCGCGTCACGTAGTAGCGGGCGGGGCGCAAGCCGTTGCGGTCGAGGGCGGCGCCCAGCGTGCGACCGTCGGTAAAGGCGATGGCCGCCGGGCCGTCCCAGGGCTCCATGAGCATGGACTGGTAGGCGTCGTAGGCGCGGCGCTCCTCGCTCAGACTGTCGTTGTGGTCCCACGGCTCAGGCAGCAGCATGGACGCAGCGCGCGTAAGCGGGCGACCGTTCATAACCAAAAACTCGAGCACGTTGTCCAAAATCGCCGAGTCGGAACCCTCGCGGTTGATGATGGGCATCACGCGCTCAAGATCGTGCTGCAGCACGGGGCTGTACAGGTTGGGCTCGCGGGCGCGAATCCAGTTGACGTTGCCCTTGAGGGTGTTGATCTCGCCGTTGTGGATGATAAAACGGTTGGGGTGCGCACGCTCCCAGCTGGGCGTGGTGTTGGTGGAGTAGCGCGAGTGGACGAGCGCAACGGCCGTCTTGACAGCGGCGTCGTTGAGATCGATGAAGAAGCGGCGCATCTGCGTGGCGACGAGCATGCCCTTGTACACGATAGTGCGCGAGCTCATGGAGCAGACGTAGAAGATCTTGTCGCGCAGGGCAAACTCGGCATCGGCCTTCTTCTCGATAGTGCGACGGCACACGTACAGGCGGCGCTCGAAGGCGTCACCCGCCGGCGTATCGTCGGGGCGGCCCAGAAAGGCTTGCAGAATGGTGGGCATGCAGGCGCGTGCCGTCTCGCCCAGGTCGTGCGGGTCGACGGGCACCTCGCGCCAAAAGAGCAGCGGCACGCCGGCCTCGGCGCAGCCCTCCTCAAACACGCGACGGGCATCCTCTACGCCCTTGTCGTCCTGCGGAAAGAACAGCATGGCCACGCCATAGTCGCCCTCTGCCGGCAGAATCTGGCCGCACTTTTGAGCCTCTTTGCGAAAAAAGTGATGCGGAACCTGGAACAGGATACCGGCACCGTCGCCGGTGTTCTTCTCGAGTCCCGTGCCGCCGCGGTGCTCCAAGTTGACCAGAATGGACAGCGCGTCGTCCAGAATCTGGTGATGGCGCTCACCGTTGATATCGGCAAGTGCGCCGATGCCACATGCATCGTGGTCGAATTCGGGGCGATAAAGGCCCTGCTGTTGAGCGGAATCTGCCTGCATCGCGATCCTCCCCTAGATATTTAGACAGTCAGTTGAATAGGCATAGTAGGAGCATCAGGGCATCGTTGTGTTTCCCGCCCGTTTCGAAACAATCGCGTAACGCACACCTTACGAGTGGGCACCGCCGACCTCAAGGGCGGCAACAAGGCGCCCAAGTTCGGCTTGTAAGCTCACCGCTTCAAACATCTCAATCTGTAACAGGAGGAACCGATTTTGGCGCCTAGATGTTACAGATTGAGATTTTCTGCGGGACGGTTTTGGTTTGTCTCGATCTGTAACACGAAGGGTCGGTTTTGGCGGCAAACTGTTACAGATCGAGACATTTCGGCAGCCCCCTTTCACCATCCCATTCAAATACAACAATTTTGTTAGTCTTGGTTAACTTTTAAGCTTAAAACGGGTATCCTTTGCGGCGTCAAGCAAACGGCACGCACACCGTGCCAGATCAAGGAGGCCCCTATGGCGCACCAAGCAGACCAGCAGACGATGCAACTCGTCCTCATCCGTCACGGAGAGTCCGAGTGGAACAAGCTCAACCTGTTCACCGGCTGGACCGATGTTGAGCTCACCGACACGGGCCGCGAAGAAGCCGCAGCAGGCGGTCGAGCCCTCAAAGAAGCCGGTTTCGACTTTGACGTCTGCTACACCTCGCGTCTCAAGCGCGCAATTCACACCCTCGACATCGTGCTCGGCCAAATGGATCGCGAGTGGTTGCCCGTCATCAAATCCTGGAAGCTCAACGAGCGCCACTACGGAGCGTTGCAGGGTCTCAACAAGGCCGATGCCGCAGCGGAGCACGGCGACGAGCAGGTGCTCATCTGGCGCCGCTCCTTCGATGTCTGCCCGCCGGCACTCGAGCCGGACGACGCGCGCGATCCCCACACCCAGGAGCAATACCGTGATGTCGCGCCCGATCAGCTGCCCTATACCGAGTGCCTCAAGGACACGATCGCCCGCGCCTGGCCTTATTTCGAAGACGAGATTCGCCCCCAGATGCTCGCCGGCAAGCGCGTACTCATCGCCGCACACGGCAACTCCCTGCGCTCACTCGTCATGAAGCTCGAGCACCTCACGCCCGAGGAGATCCTCAAGGTCAACATCCCCACCGGCGTGCCGCTCGTCTACACCTTCGACACCGATTTCAACGTCCTCGACAAGCGCTACATCGGCGACCCGGCGACCATCGCCGCCAAGATCGACGCCGTGGCCAATCAGGGCAAAGCGCACAAGTAGCCCCAACCCAAATCCGACGCGTGGCGCCGCACGACCCAGATGCGACGTCACGCCGCCCATACGCAGGAGCTCACCATGCTCAACCATCTCAAACAACACTTTGGCTCCCGACGCACCGGTGGTCACGGAGGCCTAGACATTGCGCGGCATATCGGCCCCGGGCTGCTCGTGACCGTCGGCTTTATCGACCCGGGCAACTGGGCCTCCAATATGGCCGCGGGCTCGCAGTTTGGCTACGCGCTGCTGTGGATCGTCACGCTGTCCACGATTATGCTCATCGTGCTGCAGCACAACGCGGCGCACCTGGGTATCGCCACGGGCGCCTGCCTTGCCGAGGCCACGACACGTTACCTCCCCCGCTTCGTCGGGCGTACGGTGCTCGTCAGCGCCTATCTCGCGACCATCGCCACCGCCATGGCCGAAGTCCTGGGCGGCGCGATTGCCCTTCAAATGCTCTTTGGGCTGCCCGTGCGCGCGGGCTGCGTCATCGTGGCGGCAGTATCGATGGCGATGCTCATGACGAGCTCCTACAAGCGCGCCGAACGCTGGATCATCGCCTTCGTGGGTGTGGTGGGACTCTCGTTTTTAGCAGAGCTCGCGCTGGTCAAAGTCGACTGGCCGCAAGCAACCGCAAGCTGGATCATCCCCAGCATGCCTGCCGACTCGGCAACGATTATCGTGAGTGTCCTGGGTGCGGTCGTTATGCCACACAACCTTTTTCTGCACTCCGAGGTCATCCAATCCATGCACTTCGAAGGCCAAGGCGAGCAAGTTATCGAAGGACGTCTGCGCTACGAGCTCTTCGACACGCTCTTTTCGATGGGCGTGGGCTGGGCAATCAACTCGGCCATGGTCATCCTTGCCGCAACGACCTTCTTTGCGCACGGCATGGTCGTAGACGACCTCGCCGTCGCAGCGGCCACGCTCTCCCCCATTCTGGGCCCGGCGAGCTCGACCATCTTTGCGATAGCGCTGCTGTTCGCGGGACTATCGAGCAGCGTGACAGCGGGCATGGCGGCGGGAACCATCACTGCGGGCATGTTCGACGAGGAATACGATATCCACGACCGACATTCCTCGATCGGGGTGGCGGCCTGTTTCGTCGGCGCAGTGACGGCGTGCCTGGTCGTCCCAAATCCTTTTGAAGGTCTCATCTGGAGTCAGGCACTGCTGTCGCTTCAGCTACCGATTACGGTCTTTGTGCTCATACGGCTCACCAGTTCACCCCGCGTCATGGGCAAATACGCCAATTCGCGCCCGCTCAACGCGCTGCTCGTAGGGATTGGTGCCATCGTGACGATTCTCGATGTCGTGTTGTTGACAGGGATGTAATGGGACGGGGCACCTACCCAGGCAAACGTCTCGATCTGTAACATCTAGACCCGCTTTTGATGTCTAGATGTTACAGATCGAGATCATTCCGAGGGACAGCTCCGTTTGTCTCAATCTGTAACAAGTGGACCCAATTTCCACCGTTAGATGTTACAGATTGAGACAAAAGGTCGGCCGGACTCACAACAGACAGGATCGGCCAACAGCAACCGTGATCCCTTGGGGGCGGAGAAAAAGGGTCCCGGCCGGGATATCCGACCGGGACCCTTGGACAGAGCTATATGTTGCCGTGAGCCGCGTGCCGACGAGCTACTCCTCGACGAGCTCAAACTGATCGGGACCGACGCCGCACACCGGGCACACATAATCCTCGGGCAGCTCGGGCGTATCGACCTCAACCTCGTAACCGCAAACGACGCACACGAACTTATACGTCTTCTTCTCCTCAGCCATGATGTTCTCCTCTCGAACGCGACTGGTGATGTACTTCGCTTATTAGTATATGTTATCAATAATATAATGCAAGTATTTTTAAAACATTTCTAGCCTTGATACGAGGACGCCTTCGGAGGCGTCTTGCCCTTCAGGACCTTATGGTAGTAATCGTAGGTGAGCGGCGTCTCGTCGCTCAGGCGCTCGGCATCCCCGACCTCGCCGATAAACAGTAGATGCGTGCCAACATCCACAGTGTCGATCAAATGGCAGCTAAACAGGGCCGCCGCGTGCTCGGGCACATAGGGCATGCCCAGAGCCGTCTCGCGGGTCTCGTATTTGGCAAACTTGTCATAATCGCTGCTGGTGCGGAACCCAAAGTTACCGATGTAGAGCATATCGGCGGTCTGATCGATCACGGTCAGCGCGAACGCTTTGGCCGAAGCGATGACGCCCGAGGTGACGTTGTCCTTGTTCACGGCAACCGAAATACGCGGCGGCATGGACGTCACCTGCACCGCAGTGTTGATGACGCAGCCGGCGCGCAGCCCGTCTGCCGCGGCGCTCACCACGTACAGGCCGCTCGGCATGGTAAAGAACGCAGTTTTGTCCATAACGATCACTCCCCTAGCTCGGGTTGGAACCTCATGGATGTATGTACCCACAAAAAAGGCAGCGCCCATAACGGACGCCGCCTTTGAAACATATGTGTCAGAACAGTAAGAAAGATGAGACACCCGCAGTTGCGGTGAAATAGGGACTGAATAGCCCCTCAAACAGGCAAAACAGTCCGTATTCCACCGCAACTTATGAAGGACGGTCAGCGGTTGCGTTCCTTGAGGGCGCGGTCGATCTCGCGTTGGACATCACGCTTGGCCATGTCCTCGCGCTTGTCGTAGAGCTTCTTGCCGCGACCCAGGCCCAGCAGCAGTTTTACGCGACCGTCGGTATTAAAGTAGAGCTCCAACGGAACCAGCGCATAACCACGGTTGCGAAGTTTGCCGTCAAGAAAGTCGATCTCCTTGCGGTGCAGCAGCAGACGGCGCCGACGGTCGGGATCGCGATTCCACACGCCACCATGGCTATAAGGGTGGATATGCAGGCCGACGAGCCAGCACTCACCGCCACGAATCAGTGCGAAGGTATCGGTAATCTGGCACGCGCGCTCGCGAATCGACTTGACCTCGGTACCGCTCAGCTCAATACCGCACTCAAACGTCTCATCGATAAAGTACTCGTGATGTGCCGAGCGATTCTTGGAAATGAGCTTGCGCTCGCGCTTACTGGGCATCGCCGGCCTCCTTGGCGCCATCGGCGTTTGAGCCCGCAGCCTCGCGCTTTGCCCTGCGCTCGGCATTAAGCTCGGCATCGCTCTCGCGCACCAGCTTGATAATCGCCGCGCATGCCTCCTCGCCCACCAGGTCGCGGGCACGGACCGTCAGACGCGTAGCCTCCTGCTTGTCGCCGTCGCTTGCAGCGTCGGTCGCGCACATGATCAGGCAGATGGCGATCTCGGCCGAAGGCGAGGTCGGCACGCCCTGCAGGGCGAGCTCACCCATCACATGGTCGTCACTCTCGTCCGCGGCATCCGGATAGGTGGTATGGATCTTGTTGAGCAGGCGCGTCGTATGCGCATCATTGGGCGCCAGGCGCAGCGCCAGACGCGCGCAGCCCACGGCAGCCGAAATGTTCTCGGTCTCGGGCTCCAAGAAGTACTGACCCAAGTTGGTGTAGGCGCGTGCGGCGCACTTACCGTCGCTCGCGCGCTCCAGCACCGAGAACGAGAGCGATGCCCACTCCTGCTTGTCCTCGAGCGCGCGGAACAGCTCGGCCAAGTCCAAGCGATAGTTGCAGTTCATGGGATCCCAACGCACGGCCTGCATCAGGGCATTCCGAGCACTCACATAATCCTGCTGGCGAATGTAGGCAAACGCCATGTCGGAGTACAGGCGGTCAAAGGGAACCTCGACCTGCACCAGCTCGCGCGGATCCTTCTCCACACGGCGATAGGCCAGGCGCTCAAACTTGCTGTCGAAGCTAAAGTACTGGCGCTTCTCCTCCGTCTTGCACTCAGCGTCGATATACTCCTCGGCGAGCTCCACCAGACGCTCAAGCAGCGGCGTCGCCGTAGCCAGGTCGCCCTGCGCCAGATAGTTCTCGGCATACGTGATGTCTTCCAAGCTGATAGGCAGGTCCATGACAACTCCTCGGTCCGGGCGGCAGACTCAACGCGCGCCTTAAATATCGGTCAATACACAAAACCCGGGTCTCTTACGAGGCCCGGGCGTTCAATTTTGGTAGCCCGTACCAGATTCGAACTGGTGATCTCCGCCTTGAGAGGGCGGCGTCCTAAACCGCTAGACGAACGGGCCATATGTAGCAAATGCAATGGCTGGGATGGAGGGAGTCGAACCCCCATTGACGGAACCAGAATCCGCTGTCCTGCCATTAGACGACATCCCAATGACTGCATCGCTGCGCTCGGCTGTGCCTTTGCGCAAGAAAGAAATATACGGGAAGTCCGGCCGTGACGCAAGCCCCAATTTTGACTTTTTTGAAATTCAGTCAAATACGGCCAACACGTGAAGGACCTGTGAAGCGCCAGCGACACGTACGGCGCCAAAGCCCGTAAAACATCCCGCATCTACCGCTGGTAGATTACAACAATGCAGCACTCACGGCTGATGGCACAATCGAACCGTCATCATTGCACGGATATCGAGGCGCCATGGACGAAGAGCTTGATTACCTATGGGAGACCCTGGGCCTCGAGATCACTGCTGACCTTTGGCCCGAACGGGACAAAATCCATCCCACTCTGCGCCCCGCCATCACGGTGATGCAGGCAAAATACCGCCGTGCATCCTTTTTGATCATGCGGATGTCATGGCACGCGGGACTCCCCGACCTTAAGCGAATCCAGGCAAGCCTCGTCGAGCTGTCCGGTATGCCGACTGTCATATCCGAGGCGCACCTGGAGCAGCGACAGCGCGAGCGACTGCAACAGCAGCGGATTCCCTTTATCTGCCCCGGTGTTCAGGCATATCTGCCCTTTATGGACGAGGAGTACTGGAGCGGCAAGCCCAACAAGCACGTAAAGGTCTACGATCCGCACGAATGGGCGCAGCTCAAGGATTGAGCCGAGCGAGCCCTCCGATGGAAAACACGTCCCACCCCGAGCGCTCAAAACGGGTCGCACTTTCCGCAGCCGCTACAGCAACGCCTCGACCCAAGCCGATTCCCTAAAGCCGGGAATCGCAAAGTCGTCGCCCACCAACATCGGACGCTTAACCAGCATGCCGTCGGTCGCCAGCAGCTCGTAGCACTCCCGATCCGTCATGCCCGCATCTAGACGCGCCTTCAGGCCCAGCTCTCGATATTTCATGCCCGACGAATTAAAGAAGCGCCGCACCGGCAGTCCCGAACGAGCAATCCAGGTCGCAAGCTCATCAGCCGTGGGATTGTCCAAAACGATATCGCGGTCGATATACTCTACCCCATGTTTGTCCAGCCATGCCTTGGCCTTCTTACAGGTCGAGCACTTGGGATATTCAACAAACAGTACGGTCATGGGAATCCTCCGAATATAGATCGGCCAACGCAGGCACACGCCACACGAGGCGCCTTCGTATGATGGGCCAATTGTAGCCCACGGGTCACACGCTAAGCGAACCGTACCCCGAATCCGCGTTTGATGAACGGCAGCAGCTCCATTGCCTCGGGCGTGATATGACCCGCAACGTTCATGCGCTCGTCACCGGGAAGATCGACCCGCGCAATCTCAAGCTCGCCTTCGTAGCGCCCATAGCCGCTATTGCTCACAGCGATCGACCCCGCCTTTCGAAACAGGCCGGCACCGGCATCCATCGGCACGGAATCCGGTTTAAGCGTCGTGCGCGACTCCTGAGACCTAAAGATGAGGGTGCTCGAATCGGGCCGGTCGTGATGAATCTGCCCACGTACATAGGCATAACCAGACTCAAGCTCGCATTGCAGGTCCACGTATCCGGCGGAAACTTGAGCAAACTGCGCCCAGCCCGCATCGGAAAGATCGGGGTCGCCGACCAACACAATGTCGCAATCGGCGCCATGTGCGAGCTCAAGCATGTTGAGGGCAACCTTTGACGCGCGACCGCGCTGTGCCTCGACCGTCGGCAGTCCCTCGAATACCGGCCCGCGAACGTTGGCATCACCCGGCACAAAAGCCATGATTTCGAATCCAAGCGCCGCAAGACGAAGATTCACCCGAGCAATGTCCTCCAGAGCTAAACCGGTATAAGGCTTGGGGTAAAAATTGTGGCAGGCAGCAAAACGAGTCACATCGGCACCGGCCTCACGCCACGATGCGATTTCATCAGAACTCACCGTCGATGCATTGACCACAATGCGAAATACACCGGACAGCTCCGCGACCCGCTGGGCGCTAAAGCCATAGTCCAAACGAAGGTATTCCAACCCCAGATCGCGCAGGTCCTCGATGCGCTCAAGCCCGAGCAAATCGCACGTGCGCGGCCCCACATCGGCAATGAGCGCAATGCCGCGGGCGGAAAGCAGCGACAGCACATGACGGACCTTATCGGTATACGCCGCTCCCCCATCCTCGGGAATATGCAGCGAGGTGAACGCATAGCGCGCACCCGCCGCGGCACCGTGTTCGATCGTCCGCTCAATATCCTGCAGAGGGCTGGAAAGATAAATCGAAATACCCGTTTTCACGCTTCAACGCTCCTTTAAAAAAGGCCGGCGGAGCAGTTAGCCCCGCCGGCACAACCATAGCATCAAGAAATCTGCCGCGCGCCGCGAGCCCTGAGCAACACGGCTCGCGATATCAAACTACTCGCCAAAGAACTCGTCGATCTTCTGCTCGTCGACGCCAAAGAACCACGTCAGGACAAAGCCGGCGGCATAGGCAAGCAGCATAGCGGCAACGTAGCCGAGCTGCTGGCCAGGAACGACGATCAGCAGGCCAAACAGACCGGAAACGCCCTGAGAAACCGTGCCGATGTGAAGCAGCGCCGCGAGCGCGCCGCCAAATCCGGCACCCAGGCAGGCCGTCACAAACGGACGAACGAGCGGCAGCGTAACGGCATACATCAGAGGCTCGCCCACACCGAGGATTCCAACGGGAATGGACTCTGCGACGTACTTCTTGAGCTTGGCGTTCTTGGTCTTAAAGTACAGCGCCAGACCGGCACCGACCTGACCGCCGCCAGCCATCATAAGGATGGGAAGCAGGTAATTGATGCCCTTGGTAGCGCCGTCGGGATCGTTGAGCATAGCGTGGATCGGCGTGAGCGCCTGATGCAGGCCGACGGAAACCAGCGGCAAGAAGCCTGCCGACAGGATATAGCCGCCCAGGACGCCCAGCTTCTCGAAGATAAAGGTCAAAACGCTAAAGATGGCAGTCGTCAGCCATGCGCCAACCGGCTGGATGACGAGCATCAGAGCAAAGGCGCCGATGATGAGCACCAGCAGCGGGGACAAAAACGTGTCGAGTGCGTTGGGCATAACCTTGCGAATCTGACGCTCCATCCAGGCAAAAAATGCGCCAGCGATAAGAGCCGCGATCATGCCGCCCGCTGCGGGGTTGTACTGCGCATTGGTGAGCGGCAGCAGAATGGCAGTGGCAGGATCGGCCGCGCCAGGCGCAAGCAGGGGCATGGCACTGTTGGCGATACACATCATGCCGGCGATGCCGCCCAGCGCAGCGGAGCCGCCAAACTCACGTGCCGCGTTATAGCCCACCAAGATGGGCAGATAGGCAAACAGGGCCCAGCCCATGGAACGAATGCCCTGGTACCACCACTCGCCTGCAAGCGCGCCTGCCGTCGAGACGTTAATGACGTTGCAGATACCGTTGATGAGGCCAGCCGCAATGATGCCGGGAAGCAGGGCGACGAAGACATTGGAAATCTTCTTGAGGAAGGCCTGAACCGGCTTGGACTCGTACTTTGCCTTCTGCGCGGCCTTGTTTGTGGCCGCAGCGTCAACCACGCTCTCGTCAGCAACGCCTTTCGCAAGGCCGGTGAGCTTGGAGAACTCCTCGAGCACCTTATTCACCTTGCCCGGACCCAGCACGATCTGCATCGTGTCGTCCTCGACCAAGCCCATCACGCCGTCGAGTGCCTTAATACCCTCCGTGTCGACGTTGCCCGTGTCTTTGACGGTCACGCGCAGGCGCGTCATGCACGCCGCGTTTGCCAACACGTTGTCTTTACCGCCCAAAAGGTCCAGCAGCTTTTGAGCCAGCTCTTTGTTCGTCATAACTCCTCCTTGTATTGGGTATCTCGTCTGGATGTCATATCAGCTCACGCCGCGCACCTATTGGGCATCGGCATTGCTCTTCTCATGGCCACTCACCGCAGCACGGACATGGCCTCGCGCTCGCTCAAGAGCTACCGCAGCCTGCTCGGCATCGCAGCCCAGCAGTACCGAGACAATAGCGGTTTTTACGTGGCCGCCGGCATCTGCAAGCGCCTGAATAGCGCGCTCGCGCGTGCAGCCGGTCGCCTCTATCACGATGTTCTGGCCGCGCACCACCAACTTCTCGTTCGTCTGCTGCACATCGACCATCAGGTTTTGGTATACCTTGCCGATCTTGACCATGGCACCGGTCGAAATCATGTTGAGGATGAGCTTTTGAACCGTTCCCGCCTTGAGCCTCGTTGAGCCGGTCAGCACCTCGGGACCGGGCACGGGTTCAATGGCAAGATCTGCGCTCTCCCCGATCTTCGACCCTTGGTTGCAGGCAATTGCAATGGTCTTGCACCCAGTTGCCTTGGCGTACACAAGGCCGCCCACCACATAGGGAGTACGACCGCTTGCCGCCAGGCCAACGACAAGATCCTTGTCCGAGAGTCCACGCTCCCGCAGGTCGCTCGCGCCAAGCTCCTCGCTGTCTTCGGCACCTTCGACAGCCTTGATAAACGCCGTCTCGCCTCCGGCAATGAGCCCGACAATCAGATCGGGTGACACGCCAAACGTGGGCGGACACTCCGAAGCGTCGAGTACACCCAGACGACCGCTGGTGCCTGCGCCCATGTAAAAGACGCGCCCGCCGCGCTCGAGTGCCTCAGCAGCCCAGTCGATTGCTGTGGCAACCTGGGGCAACACCTTCGTGACCGACTGGACGGCACGAAGGTCCTCATCATTCATCGTCGTGACGATTTGCAGCGATGTCATCGTATCGAGGTCCATAGACCTTTGGTTACGCTGTTCGGTCGTGAATTTTGTTAAATCGAGCATTTCATTCACCTCATCTTTCCTGTTTCTCGATGTAGTTTTGCTTAATGACATGCGTCGCCCGTTCGTAGTCGCTGGCAACGTAAGCAGCGTACAGGGCATCGACAACCATAAGCTGGGCCATACGCGAAGCCATGGCACCGCTGCGGACCAAGGGCTCGCTCGCAGCGACGCCGAGCACGGCATCGGCCATGGTGGCAAGCTTGGATGATCCATCTACTTTGGTCACGGCCACAACGGGACAGTTGTGACGTTGGGCCTCGGCGGCGCAGTCCAGCACCTCTTGCGTCAAGCCCGAGTAGCTAAAGGCGATTGCCATATCGCCCTCATGCATGTTCTTGGCACACAAGAGCTGATCATGCCAGTCGTCGTACAGATGGCACTCTTTGTCGACACGCATGAGCTTTTGCGCCAGATCGTGCGCGACCAAACGAGAGGCACCGATACCGAACAGATTGACCGCGCGTGCCCGCTTAAGATAGGCCGCACATCGCTCCAAGACGGTGTAATCGAGCGTTCGCGCCGTCGCTTCGATCGTGCGCACGTTGCTTTTCATCACCTTCCCCACGATACGTTCGACGCTGTCATCCATGGAGATGTCCTCGAGGGCAACGTCTTTCTTGTCACCCAAGAGCGCCAGCTCGGCAATCAGTTCGCGCTGGAACTCCTTGTAGCCCGCAAAACCCAAGCGCTTGCAAAAGCGCAAAATGCTCGAGGGCGAGGAGAACGTGGCATCGGCAAGACCGCGGACGGACAGCCCGACCACCTCGTGCGGATGAGCGCTTACATATGCGATGACATTGCGTTCCGCCGGGCTCGCGCTGAGCTCACGCTCGCGAAGCCGCAAAAGCAATCCGTTTGCCATCTCAAACACCTCCGTTGAGAAGAATTAAAGACCAACGAACGATTCGTACCGGATATAAACAGCTTTTACGGTACATTGTGCCGCATCGTGGCGCACAAAGGGCGAGCGTTCTACCGCTCGCCCCTCAAATCCGACCGCTCGGAAATACGCGCGACACAAAATAATTCAACAAGATCGCATTATCAAAAACGGGCTTGTTACCGGCTAGCGCCTCGCATGGGCGCCGATCGGCCGAGTCGCATGGCGCACCAACACCGCTGCCAGCAATACCAGCAGCATCGCGGTGACATAGCCCGCAGCATCGAATCCTAAGTCGATAACGTCGAAATGCCTGCCGGGAACAAAGATCTTATGCACCTGATCGCCAACGGAGCAGACGGCACAAAAGAGCAACACGGGCACGCAACGGGAGCATACGCTCCACGGACGCCTGGAAAAGCAAACCACGACCACCGAGGCGAACAATCCGACGAAGAAAAACTCTACGGTATGGGCAACGCGACGGACGTTCGTGCCCACCCACATGCGAATGGAAGCAAGTCGGCCAGACCGGACATTCGAAGCAGCCGAATCGGTGCCCCCGGTCATCCCGTTCTCGGTCTGAGCTTCACCCGCGACATCGGCAGCCTGTACGCCCGTAGCTTGACCCTCCACCACACGCGCGGTGGACTCGCTCAGCAACGACGTCTCCACCGCATTTTGCTCCGTCAGCACCCAGATGCCCACCAGCGTTGCAGTAAACAGAACGATCGCGGTCCATCCGATTATTTGTTTTACGCGCGCCAAGGGCCTACCTCCTTTTTTGAATATCAGCGAGTGTAGCCCCAAATGACATCGTCACCGTATCAAAATTTGAATCGCAACAGGAAGCGCCAAAGCGGCGCAAACCCCTACCCCGCCTCGCGCATCCAGCGATCGAACGTCCCCACGCACACGCCCAGGCACTTTGCTGCCTGGCTGCGGGTAATATCGCCTGCCTCATAGCTATCGCGTACCAGCTCAAACTGAGGAGGGCACGGCTTGCGAGGTCGACCGAAACGGACCCCTCGCGCCCGCGCCGCTGCAATCCCCTCCGCTTGGCGCCGATGAATATTCTCACGCTCCACCTGCGCCACGTAGCTCAGCAGTTGTAGCACAATATCGGCAATCAGGGTATTGGTCACATCCGGCGCGCCGCTGGCCCTGGCGCGCGTGTCAAGCAATGGCATGTCCAACACCACAATGGCAACCCCGAGCTCCTTGGTAATGCGTCGCCATTCCTCAAGAATCTCGGAGTAATTACGGCCAAGTCGGTCGATAGAAAGCACCACCAGCACGTCCCCGTCTCCCAGGATGTGCAGCAGCTCGCGATACCGCGGGCGATCGAAGTCCTTGCCGCTCGCATGGTCGGCATAAATATTCGCCGAGCCCACGCCATAGGCGCCCAGCGCATCCAGCTGCCGATTTAGATTCTGATCGCGCGAACTCACCCGCGCATAACCATACACCGTCGCCATCTCATCCCCGCTTTCTTGTAAACCTGCCAAAAAGGGACAGGTTTATTTTGGTAGGTTTTACCTCTCGAATAGCAGGTAAGCGGGCGGCCGAGCGGACGGCAAGGTAGCCATGATCCAAATGCGGAGGGCGGCCCCGAAAGACCGCCCTCCGCTCTCCCGCCATGAGTCGAGATTTGGCTAATGGATAAGCTTAAAGTCCAAGTGCCCACGCGTGGTATTGACGCGCGAGACCTCGATAATCACGCGCTGGCCCAGTTCATAGCGAGTCCCCGTGTCGGCGCTCGTCAGCGTAAGCGCATCCTCGTCGAACTCGAACCACTCGTTGCCCAGACTCTTGATCGAAACCAAGCCTTCGACCTGCGTCAGGTCCAAGCGCACAAAGAGGCCCATGCTGCTGACCCATGAGACCGTTCCGGCATAGCGCTCGCCCAGGCGATCCTCATAGTACTGGGAAATCTTGATCTTTTGCGTCGCATGGCTGGCGGCATCGGCCGCACGCTCCGCATCGCTGCACGCACGGCAAATCTGCGGCAGAATGCGCGGCAGCGACTCGCGCCCCTTGCCGATCAGCCGCGGCGTACGGACCAAGGCGTCCTTGCCGCCGAGCTGCTCATAGGCCAACTGCAGTTTGAGCACGCGGTGCACCACCAGATCGGGGTAGCGACGGATGGGACTCGTAAAGTGGCAGTAGCACGGCGCGGCGAGCGCAAAGTGGCCCTCGTTGCGCGGCTTGTACAGCGCGCGCTGCATGCTGCGCAGAAGCAGCGTGTTGACGAGCGGTGCGTTGGCCGTACCGGAGGCAGCATCAACTGCAGCCTGCAGCTCATCGGGACTCCCCAGGGCAATACCGGCAGCACGGCGATCGTCGATGATGCCCAGCTGCGCCAGCGCAACGGCGGCACCGTGCAGGCTATCGGGGCTCGGATCCTCATGCACGCGATAGCAGGCCTCGATATCACGGTCTGCCAGCCACTCTGCAACGCACTCGTTGGCGAGCAGCATGGCTTCCTCGATAAGCGACGTAGCACACGAACGCTCGCGCGCCACAATTTGCACGGGTACTCCGTCCTCATCCAATAGAGCGCGAATCTCGGCCGTGTCAAAATCGACTGAGCCGCGGACGCGACGAATACGACGGCGAAGTTCGGCGAGTTCGTTGGCGGCGACAAGGAAATTGCCGAGGTCGACGTTGCAGCCGCGGGCGGCCTTCTCGCACGCAAGACCGCGCTCAAGCGCCTCCTCGCGCGAGGCCTCAGCAGCCGCAACATCCTCGGCCGCACCCTCCAGCACCCCATACTCCACCGCGCCGGCACGCACCAGCAGCGCCTCGGCGCCGTCATAGTCCATACGCACACGCGAGCGAATCACGCTGGGGTACGGATCGTAATGCCGCACGCGACCCTGCGCATCGAGTTCAATGTCAACGGTAAACGCAAGACGGTCCTCGTCAGGGCGAAGCGAACACAGGTCACAGGACAGGCGTTCGGGCAGCATGGGAAGCACGCGATCGGCCAGATACACCGATGTCGTACGATGGCGAGCCTCAAGATCGATATGCCCGTCCCAAGCCACATAGTGAGAAACGTCAGCGATATGCACACCCAGCTTGTAGCCACCCTCGGGCGTGCGCTCAAGCGAAATGGCATCGTCAAAGTCGCGCGCGTCGACCGGGTCGATCGTGATGACAAAGCGGTCGCGCAGATCGCGGCGGAGCGGGTCCTTAAGCGCCGCGGACACATCGAGCGAAAGCCCCTCGGCCTCGTCCAGCGCGGCCTCGGGATAGCTATCGGTATAGCCGTAACGCGCCATCACGTATTGAACGCCCAAATCGGGCGCGTCATCTCCGCCAATGCGGCGTTCGATCGTCACGGTGCCCGATTCCAGGCGCGTCGGGTAGGTCAAAATGCGCGCGACAACGGCATCACCCGGGTGGACGCCCAGACGATCCGCCGAGGTATCCTCGGGCAGAATGAAGAAGTCGGCCTTCAGGCGCGAATCGAGCGGCTCGATCACACCGAGCGGACCAGCGGTCTGGTACGTACCCACCACGCTTATGGCTGCGCGCTCAACCACGCCTTCGATCACGGCGCGCCGCTCACCGTGCGGGCTGTTCTTAATGCTCACGGCAACGGTATCGCCATCCATGATCTCGCGCTTACCGCGGCCCATGACCTTGTAGTCGCCGTTTTCGGTTACAACGTAGGCGCTATGCTCATGGAGCTGCACGCGCCCGGTCAGGCTCGGACGGCGTTCGCTGCGCACCGGCCCGCGCTTATTGCGAGCTCCACGCTTATGCTTGTTATTGCGCCCCATGGCGCCTCCTAACTATCGATTGCGAACTCCAAAGAGTCTACCCAAATGATCCGTTTTCCTGCCGTCCCCTAGGGATCAAAAAACGGGCCGCCCCATAAGAGACGACCCGTTGGAAGGGATGAATTCCAGGCATGCCTACACGCGCAGGTAGCGGCGCATGGCGATGGCAGAACCAAAGAGACCGATAATCACGCCGACCAGAATCAGCGCAGCATAGGTCACCAGGTAGTACTGCATCGGCAGGGCAAACGACATCCAGCCGATGCTCTCCTGCAAACGCGGAATCATCAGATTGCGCAGCAGCTCCAGAACGCCGATGGAAAGCAGCGAGCCCAAAATGGCCTGCAGTACGCCCTCGGTGATAAACGGGCCGCGAATGAAGCCGTTGCTGGCGCCGACCAGACGCATAATCGCAATCTCACGACGACGCGCCGTGATGGACAGGCGAATCGTGTTGTTGATGAAGATGAATGCGATAAAGGTCAAAAGGCCAACGAGCACCACGGCGGCGATGCGGATGTAGTTGGTCACCTGGAACAGGCGGCTCACTTCCTCCTGGCCGTACAGCACGCTCGCGTTGACGTCGCCGTCATCCGCGATCTTCTGGAAGTCGGCGTTCTTCTTGAGCTTCTGGGCCGTGCTCTCGACCTTGGACGGATCGTCCATCTCAATTGCAAACGAAGCCGGCAGCGGGTTCTGGCCATCGAGCGCGCTCATGGTGGCGTCGGCGTTGCCCGACATCTTGCTCGTATACTCGGCCAGCGCGTCGTCCTTGTCCTTATAGGTCACGGACTTGACGTTATTCCACGTCTTAAGCTCGGCCTCAAAAGCCTGAACATCGGCCTGATCGGCGTCATCGCTAATGAACGCGTTGATGACAACCTGATCCTCGACGGTGCCGATCACGGAGTTCAGCATCGCGGAGCCCATGATGAACAGGCCGATGATAAACAGCGAAAGGAAGATCGTGATGACGGCGCCGAGCGAGGTAGTCCAGTTACGGAAGAAGTGACTGATCGCCTCTTTGAAGGAGTAGCCCACGTTAGTTGGTGCCATAGTTGCCGTAACCTCCCCTCTCCTGGTCGCGGATAACGTGGCCGCCCTCGAGGGCGATCACGCGACGGTGCATGCTATCGACCATCTCGCGGTCGTGCGTGGCGACGATCACGGTGGTGCCGGTGCGGTTAATACGCTCGAGCAGCTTCATGATGCCCAGCGAGATCGCCGGGTCGAGGTTACCCGTGGGCTCGTCGCAGATCAGCAGCGGCGGACGGTTGACCATAGCGCGGGCGACGGCGACGCGCTGCTGCTCGCCACCGGAAAGCTGGTCGGGCAGCGAGTCCATCTGATCGGCCAGACCGACCAGACGCAGCACCTCGGGCACCTGGCTGCGAATGACGCCCTTGGGCTTGCCGATGCACTGCAGGGCAAACGCCACGTTTTCGTAGGCGGTTTTTTGCGGCAGGAGCTTAAAGTCCTGGAACACGGCGCCAATCTGGCGGCGCAGGAACGGAACCTTGCGGTTCTTGATCTTCATGAGGTCCTGACCGGCAACCAGGATGCGACCGCTCGTCGGCTTGACGTCGCGGTTGAGCGTCGACAGCAGCGTGGTCTTACCCGAGCCGGAGTGACCGACCAAGAAGACGAACTCGCCCGGATAGATCTCGATGTTGATGTCGTCGAGTGCAGGCTTGTTGGGCTGTGCCGGATAGATCTTGGTGACATGCTCCATAAGGATGACGGGCTCGACACCGGCCTGCTTGGCCATCTTCTTGCGGCTGGCTTGCGGATCGATGGGCGCAAACACCGACGTAAAATCGGGGTTGTTGAGCGCGTTATCGAGGCTTGCGACCTCGGCGGCCTGATCGCTCTCGACCACCGGGGCAGCAGGCTGCGTGGGATCGGGAATAGCGGCAAAGAGACCGGACTGCGCAGGCTGAGGAACCGGCGTCGCAGGGGCCATGGGGTCGGGAATGCCGGCCATGGTAGGCTGCGGCGTGGCGGCGCCAGCCTGAGGCTGCTCCACGCGAGCGGTCACGGCCCGAACGGGCTCAAAACCCGCCGTGCCGGAAAGCGCGACATCGCTGGTGGGATTGTAGGCAAAGGGATCGGATGCCGGCTGTGCCTGATCTGCCGGCTGAGCGGGGGCCTGAGCAACAGGCTGGCCCTCTGAATCCGGAGTGGCGAAACGACTGCCCTGGACGCCCGTCTGCGTCTTGGGGGCATCATCGCCCGCACCGGAGGTACGGAAGTGGTTACCCACTGGTGCTCCTTATCGTCGTGCGTTTAAACTACATGAGCGCTTTGTATTTTAGCAGCATTAGCTTTGCTGCACATAAGAAGCATGGCGTGCTTAGGGATCCCGTCGGTCGGGCACAGGGTTACTCTCCAAATCGTCCTCGGACATGTCGGAGCCCCCGCTGCGCGCTTCGCGCGGCAGGGGCTCCTCCGTCCTGCGGAAAGATTTGGAGAGTAACCCTGTGTCCGGCCTGCGGTAACTAAGAGGTCGCCGCGTTTCTATTAGGTGCAGCAAATGCATGCTTGGGAGGGTCTGAATTGCACTTTGTTGGGATGGGCCCTTATCCCAATAGAAATCCTGCTTGATACGGCCTCTTTAGAAGTTGCGGTGAAATAGGGACTGTTTTAGCAGTTAAAAGCCCTAATCAGTCCTTATCTCACCGCAACTGAAACAGGGGCGCTCTCCAAGAGAGCGCCCCTGCCGGGTTTCCATAGTACTGGCGAAGCAGTCCTTGAGATCCGTCTTGCCTTATGCCAAGAACTCCTTGGTGGTCGCCACGATGTTGGCGGCGTCTAGGCCGTACTTGTGCAGGAGCTCGGCACCCGGGCCAGACTCACCGAAGGTGTCGTTGACGCCGATCTTCTTGAGCGGCGTCGGGCACTGCTCGCACAGGACGTCGGCAACGGCGCTGCCCAGGCCACCGATCACAGAGTGCTCCTCGACGGTCACGACGTGGCCGGTCTTGGTGGCGCTCTTGACGATCAGGTCGGCATCGATGGGCTTGATGGTGTGCATGTTGATGACCTCGGCGTCGATGCCCTCGGCAGCGAGCTGCTCGGCGGCCTCGAGAGCCTCGCCGACCATCAGGCCGCAGGCGATGATGGTCACATCGGCGCCCTCGCGCATGACAATGCCCTTACCCAACTCGAACTTGTAGGTCTCGGGGTCGTTGATAACCGGCGAGGCCAAACGGGCGAAGCGCATGTACACCGGACCGTCGCACTCGTAGGCGGCGCGCGTCACGGCGCGGGCCTCCACGTCGTCGGCGGGAACAATTACGGTCATGCCGGGGATGACGCGCATGAGGGCGATATCCTCGCAGCACTGGTGTGTGGCACCGTCCTCGCCCACCGAGATACCGGCGTGCGTGGCACCGATCTTAACGTTGAGGTGCGGGTAGCCGATGGAGTTGCGGACCTGCTCAAAGGCGCGGCCGGCAGCGAACATGGCAAAGGTGCTCGCAAAGGCAACGCGACCGGTGGTTGCGATACCGGCGGCGACGCCCATCAGGTTGCTCTCGGCGATACCCACGTCGAAGAAGCGGTCGGGGCAGGCCGCCTTGAACTTACCGGTCTGCGTGGCGGCGGCCAGATCGGCGTCGAGGACCACAAAGTCATCGTGCTCGTTGGCGAGCTCGACGAGGGCCTCGCCGTAGCTTACACGCGTGGCGATTTTCTTGACGTCTGCCATCCTAGAGCTCCTCTCCGGCGGCCGTGAGCTCTGCCATGGCCTGCTCAAACTGTTCATCGTTGGGGGCCTTGCCGTGCCAACCAACCTGGTTCTCCATAAAGGACACGCCCTTGCCTTTCAGGGTCTCGGCGATAATGGCGGTCGGCTGGCCCTTGGTAGCGCGAGCCTCGGCAAAGGCGGCGCGGATCTGATCGAAATCGTTGCCGTCGGCAAGCTCCACCACGTGGAACTTAAAGGCGCGGAACTTGTCGGCGAGCGGCATGGGGTCGTTGACCTCCTCGACGGGACCGTCGATCTGCAGGCCGTTGTGGTCGACGATCACACAGAGGTTGTCGAGCTGCTGGTTGCCGGCAAACATGGCGGCCTCCCAGACCTGGCCCTCCTCGCTCTCGCCGTCGCCTAGCAGGGCGTAGGTGCGATAGTCGTCGCCCCAGTGCTTGGCGGCAACGGCCATGCCCACGGCAGCGGAGATGCCCTGGCCGAGCGAGCCGGTGGACATGTCAACGCCCGGAGTGTCGTTCATGTTGGGGTGACCCTGCAGGTGGCTGCCAATGTGGCGCAGCGTCTCGAGGTCCTCCTTGGGGAAGAACCCGCGCTCGGCGAGCACGGCGTACAGGCCCGGAGCGCAATGGCCCTTGGAGAGCACAAAGCGGTCGCGATCGGCCTTGCGGGGATCGGCCGGGTCGACGTTCATTTCCTCAAAGTACAGATAGGTCATAATGTCGGCAGCGCCGAGCGAACCGCCCGGATGGCCAGACTTGGCAGCGTGCACGCCGGTGACGATGCCCTTCCTTACCTCGTTGGCAACCTTTTTGAGCTCTTCGTCGCTCATTGTGCCTTCCTTTCATCCTCTTAAGACAAGATGCGCACGGCACCGAAGGTAATCCCAACACAGCCGCAATGCACGTACGTCATTCATTATGCTGGAAACTGATGGCTTTACCAGAGTTTTTTATCAGTATTTGAACAATTTAGCAGGCAGAACCGCAGATGAAACGGTTTATCAATGTGAACGTCTTTTGGATGGAACGAAGCCGGCTCTACGCGTTAATGTCCTTGAATCCCTCACCGAAGGCTTCCGTAACGTCGGCAACCGTCACAATGGCGTGAGGATCGCGTTCGCGCACGATCGTTTTAAGGGTGTTGAGCTCTCGACGGCTAACGATCACCATGATCACCGGCTTCTCGATGCCCGAATACATACCGGTCGCCCTAAACTTGGTGCAGCCGCGTCCCAGACCATACATGATGTCGGCCGCGATATCGGGGAAATTATCCGAGATGATGAGCACCATACGACGCTTATTGCCGCCATCGACCACGGCATCGATCACATAGCCGCTAATCACCATCGAAAGTCCTGCGTACAGAGCATTTTCGAGCGAGAAGACCGGGGCCGATGCCGCACACACGGCAACGTCGATTGCCATGACGGTCGAGCCCACCGGCAGTGAGGTGTTACGCGAGATGATTTGGCCAATCGTGTCCGAGCCGCCGGTGTTGGCGCCGGCGCGCAACACCATGCCGTAACCGATGCCCGTGATAATGCCGCCCCACATAGCGGGAAGCATCAGGCCTGCATGTGCCAGAGGCGCTACAAACGGGGCAAACAGATCGGTAAAGAAGCCCAGAAGCACAAAGCCCGTCGCCGTCTGCACCACATAGAACATGCCGCCCTCGCGCATAACGATCAGCAACAGCAAGGCATTCATCACGATGGTCTGGATACCGACGGGAAGCGACACGCCTCGCGCTGCGCCGACCGCCTGGATAATAGTCGCAAGGCCCGTAACGCCACCGGCGGCAAGACCGTTGGGAATCAAAAACAGGTCGGTCGCGATGCCGGCCAAGGCACACCCCAACATGATCTGGGGCAGATCGTGAAAGAAGTTCATCGAAAGAATGCGCTTGATGTCCAGACGATATGCCATGCTGCCTCCTTCAAAAAAGCGCACCCCATCGGATGCGCTTTGAACTTCTTCTTGTATTCGATTCTACCGATTCGCCCAACAAATACCACCCCCGTGCAGGGTATGTTCTGGATACAAAACCACCCCCGCTCGGAGGTTTTTAATCCATCCCCACATAAACCGAACGGTTTAGGCAGACGGGGTCTCCGCATCAGCATTGCCGGTAGCCCAACGGTGATAGCCAATCACAAACGGGTCCAGGTCGCCATCGTCAAGAACGGCCTCGACATTGCTGGTCTCCACGCCCGTGCGTAGGTCCTTGACCATCTGGTACGGGTAGAGTACGTAGCTGCGAATCTGGTTGCCAAAACCAATCGTGGTCTTGGGTCCGCGGATCTCATCGAGCGCCTCAGCACGCTTCTCGAGCTCAATCTCGTACAGGCGAGCCTTGAGGATCTGCATGCACGCGGCCTTGTTCTGGATCTGGCTGCGCTCGTTTTGGCAGGTGACCACAATGCCGCTGGGGAAATGCGTCACGCGCACGGCGGAGTCGGTTGTGTTAACGCCCTGGCCGCCCGGGCCGCTCGCGTGGTACACGTCCACGCGGATGTCATCGGGACTGATCTCGATGTCGATATCATCGGGTAGCACGGGGATGACCTCGACGCCGGCAAACGTGGTCTGGCGGCGCTTCTTGTCGTCGGTGGGGCTAATGCGAACCAAGCGGTGGACGCCGGCCTCGGCGCGCAGCATGCCAAATGCGTCCTTGCCCTCGACGGTAAAGGTCGCACGGTCAATGCCGATAACCTCGGCCGCGGGACAGTCGTTGATGGTGACCTTCCAGCCGCGACGCTGGCAGTACTTCATGTACATCTTAAAGAGCATGAAGGTCCAGTCCTGGGCCTCCAGACCACCCTGTCCGGGCTTGATGGTCACAATAGCATCGCCGTGATCGAACTCACCGGTAAACCAGCTCGAAAGCTCGAGCTCGTCGATAGCGCGGGCCAGGCGTTCTGCCGTAGCGGCAGCCTCCTCGCGAAGGGCGGCGGCGTCGGGGTCATCCCCCATCTCCTCGGCAAGCTCCAGCGCGGCGCGGGCATCGGAAAGCTCGCCGCGCGCGGTGTCCACGGCAGCGATATCTTCCTTGGTACGCGCGATCTCCTCCATGGTGGCACGGGCGGCGTCGGCGTCATCCCAAAAGCCAGGGGCAACACTTTTGGCCTCGAGCTCGGTCACGCGCGTGCGCTTTTCGTCCAGATGGAGATACGACTCGACCTCGCCGAGCCGGTCCGCGAACGCGTCCAGCTCGGCGGGCGTTACCTCTAAAGCCTCAGCCATTAACGATTCCTGCCGTGGCAGTACTTAAACTTCTTGCCGCTACCGCAGGGGCACAGGTCGTTGCGGCCCACGTTGACGTACGGATCGTCGCTCTCGGACTTGCGATAGGTGGTCACCTTGCCACCGTTGTTGACGGCAGCCGGTCCGCCTTGGACAGCCGTGCGGGCCTGCACCTGCGCCTGCTTGCGCAGCACCGAGTCGCCGTTGTCACCATCGACCTCGGCAGGACCGGAGAAGCGCGCGCCCTCGAGCGCGGGCTCCTCCTTGTGCTCCACGGCACGCGGGGCAGCTTTGATCTCGATGCGCAGAACCGTGCGCAGGTAATCCTCATACATGGTATCGACGAGTATCTGGAACGCGCCGTAGGCCTCGGTCTTGTACTCAACCAGCGGGTCGCGCTGGCCAAAGCCGCGCAGGCCGATGCCGGTCTTGAGGTAGTCCATCTCCTGCAGGTAGTTCATCCAGCGGGTATCGATGACGCGCAGCATGACCTGGGTATTGAGCTCGCGCATCAGGTCCTCGCCCAGACGCTCGGCCTTCATGTTGTAGCACTTCTCAACATAGGCCAAGACATCGGCAGCCAGGGCTTCAAAGTCCTCGTCGGGGAACTGAGGGGTATCGATATGCCCGGTCAGCTCGACGACCCACTTACGCAGGCCCTCAAGATCGCGCTCGCCCTCGTGACTGTCCTTGGTGCAGAACTCCTGCACGCAGCGGTACACGGTATCGTGCATGACCTCGGTGATGTGGTCGGTCAGGTCCTTGCCGTCCAGAATCTTGTTGCGCTCGGCGTAGATGACCTGGCGCTGCTTGTTCATAACGTCGTCGTACTCAAGAACGCTCTTACGCATGGAGAAGTTGATGCTCTCGACCTTGTGCTGGGCGCTCTCGACGGCCTTGGAAATAATCTTGTGCTGGATGGGCATGTCGTCGCCCATGTCGGCCGTGACCATCATCTTGGAGACGCGGTCCATCCTGTCGCCGCCGAACAGGCGCATGAGGTCGTCCTCGAGCGACAGGTAGAACTGGGTCTCGCCCGGATCGCCCTGACGGCCGGAGCGGCCGCGCAGCTGGTTGTCGATACGACGGGACTCGTGGCGCTCGGTGCCGATAACGGTCAGGCCGCCGGCGGCAAGCACGCGCTCGCGCTCGGCCTTGCAGGTCTCCTTGGCCTCGGCGTTAAACTGCTCAAGCTGCTCGGGCGTCACGTCCTCCATGGTCAGGCCCTCGTACTCAAGGCGCTCGCGCACCAGCTCGTCGGGGTTGCCGCCCAACAGGATGTCGGTACCACGACCGGCCATGTTGGTAGCGATGGTCACGGCGCCGTAGCGTCCGGCCTGGGCAACGATATGAGCCTCGCGCTCATGGTGCTTGGCGTTGAGGACCTCGTGCGCGATGCCGCGCTTGGTAAGGGCGGCCGACAGCTTCTCGGAGCTCTCGATGGAGACGGTGCCCACCAGGACCGGCTGGCCCTTGGCGTGACGCTGCTCGACATCGTCGGCGACGGCGTTGTACTTGGCCTGAATGGTACGGTACACCAGGTCCTCGTGATCAACACGCTGAACGGGTTTGTTGGAGGGGATGACCTCGACGGGCAGCTTGTAGATCTCGCGGAACTCGGCATCCTCGGTGAGTGCCGTGCCGGTCATGCCGGAGAGCTTGTCATACAGACGGAAGTAGTTCTGCAAGGTGATGGTGGCCAGCGTCTGGTTCTCCTCGCGTACGAGCACGCCCTCTTTGGCCTCGATGGCCTGGTGCAGGCCCTCGGAGTAACGGCGGCCTTCCATAATGCGGCCGGTGAACTCGTCGACGATCTTGACCTCGCCGTTGGTGACCACGTACTGCTTGTCGCGGTGGAACATGTACTGGGCCTTCAGCGCCTGCTGCAGGTGGTTGACCAGCTGGCCGGAGAGATCGGCATAGATGTCATCGATACCCAGGCGGCGCTCGATCTTCTTAAGACCGCGCTCGGTGGCGGCGATGGTGTGCTTGGCCTCGTCCATGACGTAGTCGCCCGTGGGTTCAACGTCCTCGGTGGCGGTAAGCATGTCGTGCGACACGTCCTCGCCGCGCTCAAGGCCACGCACGGCACGCGCGAAGTCCTTGTAGGTACTGGCGGACTTGGTGCCAGCGCCCGAGATGATCAGCGGGGTGCGAGCCTCATCGATCAGGATGGAGTCAACCTCGTCGACGATGGCGTAGTTGTGGCCGCGCTGCACGCGCTGCTCGGGACGAGTGACCATGTTGTCGCGCAGGTAATCAAAACCGAACTCGGAGTTGGTGCCGTAGGTGACGTCGGCCTGGTAGGCCGGGCGCTTGAGCTCGAGCGGCATGTTGTTCTGGAGCAGACCGACGGTCATGCCCAGGTACTTATAGATGCGGCCCATCCACTCGGAGTCGCGCTTGGCAAGGTAATCATTGACAGTGACGACGTGCACGCCCTTGCCGGCAATAGCGTTGAGATAGCCGGCCAACGTGGAGACGAGGGTCTTACCTTCGCCGGTCTTCATCTCGGCGATGTGGCCCTCGTGCAGCGCCATGGCGCCAATGAGCTGCACGTCAAAGTGGCGCATACCCATGGTGCGCTTGGAAGCCTCGCGCACGGTGGCAAAGGCCTCGGGGAGCATGTCGTCGAGCGACTCGCCGTTGGCGTAACGCTCGCGGAACTTATCGGTCTGGCCGCGGAGTTCCTCCTCGGTCATCTTCTCAAACTGGGGCTCAAGACCGTTGATCTGGTCGACGATCTTGTAGTAGCGCTTAAGGTCCTTATCGGATCCAAAGGACAGCAGCTTTGACATGAATCCCATGTGGTTTTCCTTTTTGGCCATCGCCCACGCCGTGCAGCTGCGGGCGAGTTAAACACAGATGATTGTACTTTAGCCAAACAAGGCGCGGCCTATACGGTCGAGCTCGACCGCCACGTAATAACTATGACCAACCTGCCGCAATGGAACGGGTTTATTTTGGCAGGTTTTATCTGAGCAAACGCCGTCTCTCTGCCATTTGGTGCCACGGGGACAGGTTAGCTTGCACCAATAAAAAGAAAAGGGCCGCGCACCCAAATGGATGCACGGCCCTCATGCCATGAATGCGAGTGATTCCGCGGCGAGCTATTTACTCAGCAGCCTCGGTGGTCTCGGCCTCGGCAGCGGCCTCCTCGACGGGAGCCTCTGCGGGAGCCTCGGCGGCCTGCTTGGCAGCCTCCTCGGCAAACTTAGCAGCACGCTTGGCCTTCTCGGCAGCCTTAGCCTCAGCGGCGGCCTTGCGAGCGGCCTCGGCCTCAGCAGCCTTGGCGGCCTTGGCAGCCTTGGCCTCCTCAGCCTTCTTGAGCTGGGCGGCAGCGGCGCCACCGAACTTGTCGGCGAAGCGCTGGACGCGTCCACCGGTGTCGACGAACTTCTGCTGGCCGGTGTAGAACGGGTGGCACTCGTTGCAAAGCTCGACCTTCATCTCGGACACGGTAGCGTGCGTCTTGAAGGTGTTGCCGCAGGAGCACGTCACCGTGCACTCGACATACTGGGGATGGATACCCTGCTTCATGGTAGGACTCCTTATTGGTCAGGCGCTGGTTACCGATCAGCGCATAAGGCGTCTTGGTTTCCGACCAAGACAACAAACTCGGCTATGGTACCACGGCGCCGCATGTCCCACAAAAGGTTCACGGTCTTTTCGGCACGACACGAGCTGGCCCTTGAATATCAACTATCATCCGAACACTCCCCCACATTCATCCTTCGTATGTATCGAGGTATTCCTGCTTGAGCGTCTGCGAGGACGACTTGATCTTTT
>CABQAK010000032.1 GCA_902462065.1 uncultured Collinsella sp. | reverse complement strand
TTCCAGCGTAAAGGACTTAGGCTCACCCAGCAACTTGCCGCGACGGCGGCGAGCCGGCTTCTCGGCCTCACGCGCGGCCTCGGCAGCCGCCTCGCGCGCCTTCTCGGCAACAAACGCCGCTGCCGAGGTATCGAGCTGCACCGTTGCGTGCGTGCGGGTGGGCGCGGCGACCTCGCCGGCATGCATCACGATGACGCCGCAGGTGCTCGTCTTAACAAACTCGACCATCTTGGGGTCGGTGAAGCCGGTCACGTCGTTGACGATCGAGGCGCCGCAGCGCACGGCCGCCTTGGCAACCGCCACATGACGCGTGTCGATCGAGACGATGGCGCCCTCCTTGGCCAGCGCGCGCACCACGGGCAGCACGCGGCGAGCCTCCTCGTCGGGGTTGACCGGGGTAAAACCAGGGCGCGTGGACTCGCCGCCCACGTCGATGATGTCGGCGCCGGCGTCGAGCATCGCTAGGCCGTACTCGATGGCGGCATCCGGGTCGAAGTGCTCCCCGCCATCGCTAAACGAATCGGGCGTCACGTTGAGGACGCCCATGATGCGCGGACGGTCAAAGCTGAGCTCGTACTTTCCGCACTGCCATGTCTTGCTGTCGTTCGCCATGAACATCCTCCTAAAATGCCCACGCCGCCGAGCTTGGGGAGCTGGCGGCGGGGTCGCTTTGCACTCAGTCTTTCTATTGTATCCGCGCGCGCGGGCTAGAACGCAAACGCGGCCGCGATGTCGCAAGAAATCAGCAGGTCGGCATTTGCATCCTGATCGGTGGGAGCAAGGTTGCATATGGCCAGCGTATCGCCGGTAAAGTAACGCGTAAGGCCTGCCGCCGGATACACCACGAGCGAGGTCCCGCCCACAATGAGGGCATCGGCCGCGGCGATGGCGGCAACGGCACCGGTCAGCACGTGCTCGTCGAGCGGCTCCTCGTAGAGCACTACATCGGGCTTGATGCGGCCGCCGCACGCGGGGCACGCAGGCACGCCCGCGGCGTCCTCGTGCTCGCGCGAGCAAATCCACTCGGCGCTATAGACCGCGCCACACGACTGGCAAATGTTGCGATGGACCGATCCGTGCAGCTCAAACACGCGCCGTGAGCCGGCCATCTGATGCAGGCCGTCGATATTTTGCGTCACCACGGCATTTAGCTTGCCGGCGCGCTCCAGCTCGGCCAGCTTGGTGTGGCAGCGATTGGGCTTGGCGCCAAGCGCGATCATCTTGGTGCGGTAGAAGTCGAAGAACTCGGCCGGATGCGCCTCGTAAAAGCTATGCGACAGCATGGTCTCGGGCGGATAGGCAAACTGCTGGTGATACAGGCCGTCCACGCTGCGGAAATCGGGGATGCCACTTGCCGTGGAAACACCAGCGCCGCCAAAGAAGACCACGTGACTATGGGTTTCGAACAGCTCCGCCAGCGCGGCGGACGCCTGTTTGGGGTTTGATATTTCCTGCGTCATATATGTCCTCCGTCCGTGTCTCCGGGACGGCGGCGTTCGCACTATCACTCGCGGACTCCGCCCCGCTCTTGTTGCGTTAATCTTAAGCCTGCCAACCCCGTCGAAAGGACACCATGCCTCAGACTTACACCTTTGCCTCGTGGAACGTTAACGGCCTGCGCGCCGTGCTCAAAAAGGACCCGAACTTTATCCAGATCGCGCAAGAACTCGACGTCGATATCCTGGCGTTGCAAGAGACCAAGCTGCAAGAAGGCCAGGTTGATATTGACCTGCCCGGCTATCGCCAAACCTGGAGCTACGCCGAGCGTAAAGGCTATTCGGGCACTGCGGTCTTTAGCCGCCAGGAACCGCTGCGCGCGCTGCACGCCGACGCGCTGTTACCCTACGCCGGCGAGGGCGAGGCCGCCGAGCTCGTTGCCCAAGCCTCAACCGAGGGCCGCGTCTGTGCGCTCGAGTTCGACAAGTTTTGGTTTGTGGATGTCTACACGCCCAACGCGCAAAACGAACTCGCGCGCATCGATGTGCGCATGGCCTGGGACGATGCCTACCGCGGCTTTTTGAGCGCGCTTGAGCGCGAGACCGGCAAGCCCGTCGTAACTTGCGGCGACTTTAACGTGGCACACGAGGAGATCGACCTTAAGAACCCCAAGTCCAACCGCGGCAACGCCGGCTTTTCGGACGAAGAACGCGGCAAGTTTACCGAGCTGCTCAACGCCGGGTTTACCGATACCTGGCGCGCGGCAAACCCCGACGTCGAGGGCGTCTACAGCTGGTGGAGCTACCGCTTTAATGCCCGCAAGAACAACGCAGGCTGGCGCATCGACTACTTCCTGGTAAGCGACGCAATCGCCGACAACGTACGCGACACCGGCATCCGCGGCGACATCTTTGGCAGCGACCACTGCCCCGTCACCCTCACGCTAGAACTCTAGCCCCAAGTAATTCCTGGGGGACGGAGGAAAACAGATCATGTGACCCCTCTCCCCCTATAAGTTGCGGTGGAATAGTTCCTGTTTGGGCAGCAAATAGCCAAAAACGAGAACTATTCCACCGCAAGTTCGTGAGGGAACGCGAAATGCCTTACAGTAAATGCCCTACAGTCCGTATTTCACGACGACACGGTTAATGCGACGGCACCAAGGCTTGTACAAGGCGGCCAAGAACACGCAGGTCGCAAAGCCGTGCGTAATATCGAACGGCACTGCCGTGGCAAGACGCGCTACGGCACCCGCCCAAGTAAGCGGCTGCACAAAACCAATGATGTCATACGCGTTGATCACCACGCCGTACAGCAAACCCGAAGCAAAGCCGTAGGTCAGTAGCGCCGGCATGCGCACGGTTCCATCCGCACGGTCAAACGCACCGGCATGCGCCAGCGCACCGCCAACATAGCCAACCAGGCCCCAGGCATACATCTGCCACGGTGTCCACATACCCTGTCCAAAAAAGAAATTGCTGGTCAGCGCCGCCAGCGCGCCAACCATAAAACCATTGCGGCGACCAAGCGTCGCCCCCGCGATAATGGCGATGGCGCTCACCGGTTTAAAGTCGGGAATGGGCCCAAACAGGATGCGCCCCGCCGCCGCCAGCGCCGCCAGCACCAGCGTGGGCATAATCTGGCGCAAACCCGGACGAGACGCCTCGTAACCCGCAAAGAACAGTGCGAGCACCAGCGCCACCACAACCAGCATGGCCAACGCTGCCTGCCCAACACCCGACAGCAACGCCGCAGCCATCACCGCCGGCACCGCCAACAACAGCGGGACCTCCAGTTTTGCTAGTAGGCGCGAAACGCGATAATCCGCCATCCCATCACGCCCTATAAAACACATTGTCGGCAAAAAAGTCGGTGGGCGGCTCCATGCAGGCAATCTCACCGTCGAACATCATGGCAATGTCATCGGCAACCCGCTCGGCAAAAGCCAGATCGTGCGTGGCCATGATGACGGTGCCACCAGCCTTCGCATGGTCACGCAGGGCGCGGGCGATGATGCGGCGGCTGGCCAGGTCCAAACCCTTCGTGGGTTCGTCAAGCAGCAGCAGCTCGGGGCCGATCAGCAGCAGCTTTGCCAGTGCAAGCAGCTGGCGCTGGCCGCCCGAGAGGTCGTAAGGGTGGCGCGTCTCCAGGCCGTCCAATCCCAGTTGCGCCGCACGCTCCCGCGCCAAGTTCTCGTCATATCCGCAGGTCGAAGCCCATTCCATCAGCTCGTCGCGCACCGTCTCGGCAACCAGCAGGGCCTTGGGGTTCTGCGGCAGCAGCGCAGCCGAGGCCGCCCCGCGCACCATACGGCCACGCTGCAGCTTGGCAGTCTTGGCCAGCACCGAAAGCATCGTCGACTTGCCGCAGCCGTTACCGCCCACAACCGCATGCACCGCGCCAGCCGAAAACGACGCATCGAGCCCGCGCAGCACCCAACCGCCCGCGCGATCGTAGCGAAACCAGCTCCCTGCCAGGGTGGTAGCCGACCCGCCGTGCATTTTTTGGAGTATTCTGCTTCCATCCGTGCGCGGGAAGGCTTCCGAGCCGTTCTCGAGCGACGTTTGCGCCACAAATTCGGACGATTTGTCCAATTCCGAACTTTTTTTCGCGCTCGATACGTCCCCGGGCGGCTCCAGAGAGCCCAAATTGTCCTCACGCCTGCTGAATACTCCGTTTTTTGCACATCGGATGGCACCCCACCCCAACATCTCATCGGAAAACAGCGATTCTCGGCGTCCCAAAGAAGCCATATCCGCCACCTCGCGCACGCGACCGCCCTCAATCCGGTACGCACACGTCGCGTATTCGAGCATTGGGCGCGGCTGATGCGTCGCCACAACAACCGTGCAGCCCAGCTCGCGATTCACACGAAACAGCGCGTGCAGGAAATTCTTCTCCGCAACCGGATCAAGCTGAGACGTGGGCTCGTCGAGCAGCAGCACGCGCGGGCGCAGCGTCAGAACGGCCGCCAACGACAGCAGCTGCTTGCGACCACCCGAAAGCGTGTCGGTATCGCGATGAAGCCAATCTTCCAGCCCAAAGAAATAGCTGGTCTCAGCTACGCGACGGCGCATCTCATCACGTGCTAGCCCTAAGTTTTCCAGGCCAAACGCCATCTCGTGCCACACGGTTTCGCACACGATCTGGTTCTCGGGATCCTGGAACACATAGCCCACGCGCTCCGCCGATGCCCGCACATCCATGTCGGCGACGGGCTCGCCCAGCACGCGCAGTTCGCCAGTGCGCTCGCCCGCCGGAGCGATCTCGGGCTTGAGCAGCGACAGCAGCGTCGACTTACCCGATCCGGTACCGCCGACAAGCAGCGCAAATGCACCTTGGGGAACAGACCAGTCGAGTCCCTCGAGCACCGCAGCATCAGCATCGGGGTAGGCAAAGCTCAGGCTCCGCACCTCAATCGCCGGCATATCCGGGCCGTATGCCGCGCCCGACACCGGGCCCCTATCCAACCGAGCCATCAGCCAAACCTCTTCTCATCAATCGCGTGCAACGCGCAAGGCAGCACCATCCAGGCAGCGTACACGACATAGCCCGGCCACGGCGCCGGCACCGAGAGCTGCGGAAAAAACGAATACTGCGTCGTCGCGGTCGACGCCACCGCCACCGCGGCAGCACCAAACAGCGCAAGCCCAACCAGCGCGGCAACGTCGCTGCGCCCCAGCCGATACCGCGCATACGTCGTTCGACGCGTCGCGGCGCCCCACCCGCGGGAGCGCATGGTGTCCGCGCGCTCCAGCGAATCTTCCATGCCCCAGCCCATCAACACGCTCGACGCCCGCAGGCGCGAGCGCACGGGGTCGGCCGGCGCGCGCCCCGGCACGTCAATCGCATCTTGCACCGCCATCACCGTGCGGCCGCGGCGCAAAAACTGTGGGATAAGCCGCATGCACATCGAGATCATGAGCGCGATCACCGGTGCGGCATTACCCAGCAGCGCGAGCACCTTGTCGTATTCGAGCATCGACGCCGCGGCCTCAAACCACAGCACGCTCGCCACAAACAGCCCACCCATGCACAGGCCATATACCATGCTCTCCAGATACACCGCGCGCATGCCAATACGGAACAGCTCCGTCGAACCCGAAGCGCTAAACAGTGGATTGACCAGCGCGATAATCAAAATCACCGGCAGCTGCCAGCGAAGTGCGCCCAGCGTGCGGGCAGCCCCACGCGTCGCAAATCCATACGCCAGCCCGCCCGCAAGTGACAGCGCAATCAGCACCGGCTGCATCGAAAACATGGTGAGCCCCAGCGTCAGCACTATATAGAGCGCCGGCACAGCCGGATGCGACATCGAGAACGCCGCGACGGGCTCGCCGCCAAACTCCTCTCGTATGTTGTCCACGGGCACCCCCGTCTCCTCGCTCAAACGACAGCTCCGCAGCACCGCCAACACCGCACGCAAGCAGTGCAAACGCCACGCCGGCGGCAGCGACATCGGCCGTCACGCATCAATCGTTACGCGCTCATCATATGCCTGCGGTATCATATTGCGCCGTGTATCGTTTCCAAACGCACGTCTCTATAACGTAACAGGAGATCACATGGACGCAACCGCAATTATCCTCGCTGCCGGCGAGGGCACCCGCATGAAGTCGAACCACTGCAAGGTTTCGCACAAGATCCTGGGTAAGCCCATGGTCCAGTGGATCGTCGACGCCACCATCAAGGCCGGCTGCAGCCGCGTCGTGGTCGTCATCGGCAGCCACGCCGACGAGATGCGCGCCCTCATCGACGGCGCCTACGCCAACAGCGCCACCAAGGTCGAGTGCGTCGAGCAGACCGAGCGCCTGGGCACCGGCCACGCCGTGAAGGTCGCACTCGAGGCCTGCGGCATCACGCAAGGCCCGGTCGTCGTGCTCAACGGCGACTTGCCGCTCATCACCGCCGACACCGTCGCCAAGTTCGCGCAGACCGTCGCTACCGGCGAGCTCACCTGCACCGTCATGACCATGACCCCGCCCGATCCTTTCGGCTACGGCCGCATCAAGCTGGGCGCCGACGGCCAGATCGAACGCATCATCGAGCAGAAGGACTGCACGCCCGAGCAGGCCGCCACGCTGCTGGAGTGCAACGCCGGCTGCTACGCCTTCGACGGCGCGCAGCTCGCCGCCCACATTAACGAGATCGGCAACGACAACGCACAATCCGAGTACTACCTGCCCGACATGCTCGAGATCCTCAAAGGCCATGGTCAGGCAGTCTCCATCTTCCACTGCGACGACTACCGCGACGGCCTGGGCGTCAACAGCCGCATCCAGCTCGCGCAGCTCACCGCTATCGCGCGCGACCGCATCAACGAGCACTGGATGGCCGAGGGCGTCACGTTCATCGATCCCACGCAGGCCTGGATCGGCCCCGATGCCGTCATCGGCCGAGACACCATCGTGTGGCCACAGACGCATCTGATCGGTCACGTCACCGTGGGCGAAGAATGCCAGCTCGGCCCCAACAGCCGCCTCACCGACACCACCGTCGGCAGCGGCTGCACCATCGATGAGACCATCGCCATCGAGGCCGTCATCGAGAACGGCGTCGACTGCGGCCCGCGCGCCTACCTGCGCCCGGGCACCCATATGCTCGACGGCTCCAAGGCCGGCACGCACGTGGAGATCAAGAAGTCCACGATCGGCGAGGGTTCCAAGGTCCCGCACCTGTCCTACATCGGCGACACCACCATGGGCTCTGGCGTCAACGTGGGCGCGGGCTCCATCACCTGCAACTACGACGGCGTGCACAAGCACAAGACCGTCATCGGCAAGGATGCCTTCATCGGCTCCGACACCATGATGGTCGCGCCCGCCCAGATCGGCGACGGCGCGCTTGTGGCCGCCGGCTCCGTCATCACCGAGCCAGTCCCGGCTGACGCACTCGGCCTGGGCCGCGCCCGTCAGGTAAATATTGAGGGCTGGGCCGCCGATTATCGCCGCCGTCTGCACGAAGACGACGAGGTATAACGTTTTACCAAGCATCTAAGGAGCTGTTCCCATGGGGACGGCTCCTTTTTCCATGCTGACCTGCGCGACAGAATGAGTGGTCGGTTCGTGTCCGTTGACGGTAAAGACGTTATCAAGACCCGATTAACCCCGCCGCGCGGTTACAATGCAAAAAGGCATCTATATGGCATTCGATATATAAAGGAGAAGGGTAATGCCGATTAATGATCCCGAGAAGTCGGAGAATATGCGCAAGTCCATCCGCGTGTATTCCGGTTCCTCCAACCGTCCCCTCGCTCAGAAGATCGCTGAGTACCTTGGGGTCGAGCTTTCGGGCCTTACGCTAAAGCAGTTCGCCAACGGTGAGATTTACGCCCGCTACGACGAGACCGTCCGCGGCGCCGACGTCTTCCTGATTCAGTCCGTGGCCGGCGGCAACGTCAACGACATGCTCATGGAGCTGCTCATCGCCACCGACGCTGCCAAGCGCGCATCCGCCCGCTCCATCACCGCCGTCATCACCCACTACGGCTATGCCCGCCAGGACCGCAAGGCCGGCCCGCGCGAGCCCATCACCGCCCGCCTCGTCGCCAACCTGCTCGAGCGCGCCGGCGTCGACCGCATCATCACCCTCGACCTGCACCAGGGCCAGATCCAGGGCTTCTTTGATATCCCGGTTAACCACCTGTCCGCGCTGCCGCTGTTTGGCCAGTACTACAACAACATGCACTTCGACACCGACAACCTGGTTGTCGTCTCCCCCGACGTGGGTCGTGCCAAGGCCGCCAAGAAGCTGTCCGACATGCTCGGCTGCGACCTGGCCATCGCCCACAAGGGCCGTCCGCGCCACAACGCCGCCGAGGTCATGGGCATCATCGGTGACATCAAGGGCAAGACCTGCATCATCAACGACGACATGATCGACACCGCTGGCACCCTGTGCGCTAACGTCAAGGAGCTCAAGGCTATGGGCGCTGGCGACATCTACGTCTGCGCCACCCACGGCATCTTCTCCGGTCCGGCCATCGAGCGTCTGAACGACGCCCCGATCGTCGAGTGCCTCGTCACCGACGCCATTCCCGTTGAGGTCGGCGGCAAGATCAAGACCATCTCGGTCGCCGAGGAGTTCGCTCAGGCCATCTCCGCCGTTTACCACGAGGAGCCCGTCTCCACGCTCGTCGGCGGCGACTTCGCGCTGTAGTCCAACGCGCATCGCATCATCTTTGATGCTTTTAAAGGGTCGGAAGCTCGCTTCCGGCCCTTTTTCTATCCCTCGCCAACCTTCCCTGGACAATTGGTTCAGATACGTATTTTTTAAAGCCCCAAAGGGCCGTTCGGAGCCTTCTGAGCTCCCCGGCGGATGCCATGCCGCCCAAAGCTCATCGTTTTCGAGTACAACCGCCGCATATTTACCCTCAAATCACCCTCGAAGGCCCTTAGAAACGCCTCGAATGCCCGTCGCCTTATACGTATCTGAACTAACTGTCCAGTAGCTATCGTCAACCTTCGCGGCAGAGCTCAATTTCCTGCAATCCCCTCAACCGATTCCATCGATTTCATAACACCCAGCCGTTCATGGCGCACAGCGCCCCGCTGAGCGAAAAGAACGGTATGGCGGTCGCATTCTGCCGCCAACTTAGTACGTTATAGCTATGACGACCGTGATTTCACATTTCTCCGCCCTCCGCGCAATTCGTCGCGCACGACGGGCGTACTCTGCCCTACCCTGGGACTCCGTTGATAGTGAACAGCAAGCACAGGCCTTGGCTAGCTGCATTCCCAATAATGACGCGATAGACTTTGGCGCACTTTCGATACTCGACGCCTGGAATGAAGATGATTCCGAACTACTCGATCTTCTCGTTTCAAACGAAGACAACAGACGCCCCGACAAGCGACTTCTTCAGCATATTCTCTCCGCTCCGCTTCCTGAAGGTGCAATTATGCACGTCGAGGCCGACATCTACGCAACGTCTCCTGCCATGACAGCCATGCTTTGTTCTAAAAATGAATCGGTCGCCAAAACCTTGATGCTCCTTATGGAGCTGCTCGGAACCTACTCCCTTCCGCCCGAGGCAACCTACCCCATCGCCTATGACGACATCTGGCCCAAGGGCGATAGCTGCGCAGCGACGGGCGATCTTGATTGCCTGGGCGGCCAGTCGGCAGCCAAACAGCAGAACGAAACCCGCTACGAACAGGCGCACTACAAATGCGAGCCCGCCACGACCATCGAAGATCTCGAGGCGGTCGCGCGCTTCGCCAAAAGTAGCTCATACACCTCGTTTCGCACGGCAGTCAAGCTTGCCCGACCCGGATCTGCATCCCCAGCCGAATCCCTAATGTTAGCCGTTCTCGGAGCGCCCATGCGCTTTGGCGGATTCGGATGTTGCAGCCTGCCCATGGGAGGCCTGCTACTCAACTATCGAATCGACTTCGACACTCTTGCGGTTAACATGTCCTCCGGCATCCCTTACGCCATCTGCGACCTATATTGCCCGGCCGCCGGAGTCGACAACGAATACAACGGAATTGGGCATGAGCTTCAAAACGCTCGCATCCACGATGGCAATCGAAATAATGGCCTCAAGGCAATGGGCATCCACGTCCTGGTTATCAATCGCGACCAAATGAAAGACCTTGTTGCACTCGAAGCCTTCGCCCAAACGATGCATCGACTCGCAGGAGTCCGATTCCGATATCGCATCAAGGGCTATCGCAAGCGTCAGGCCGCTTGGCTCAACGCTCTGCGGGCCGGAATCGGCCTTGCGCCGGTCTAAACGGCGAATCACCCGTGCGCCGTCGAACAGGGCTGGACAGTTAGTTCAAATACGTATAAATAGACACATTGAATTAGGCTGTTTTGCAGCTATCTCTATACCATTCGCCCTATTTGAAAGCGGGGTAGACTTCAAAACAGCGTCATATGGACTAACTAAAGTTCCAAAACAACGTATCGGCATTGAATTGAGCAATTCGAGTCCTCAGAACTTATACGTATCTGAACTAACTGTCCACCTCGGATTTTGACGGCCGTCCAAACGCCCCCAAACAACCTCAATTGCCCTCCATTTGACAGCGGCAACAGGGTCGCTCACCATAGCAGGCGACAAATCAACGAAAGGATGAACATGGCAGCTGCACAGCCGCTTAAGATTCGCATGGTTGCCGGACTTGGCAACCCTGGCGATGAGTATGCCGAGACCCGCCACAACGCCGGTTTTAAGGCGATCGACGAGCTGGCCCGTCAGGCCGGCGTCACGTACTGGAAAAACCAAGCAGGCGCCGAGGTCGCGCTCATCAACATCAACGATGCCGAGGAAGAGAACGGCAAGCGCCAGATTGTACTGGTCAAGCCGCAGTCGTACATGAACACCTCGGGCGGGCCCATCTCCAAGCTCTGCCGCGAGTACAAGATCAAGGCCGAGGAGCTGCTCGTCATCCACGACGAGCTCGATATTCCCGCCGGCGACGTGCGTGTTAAGGTGGGCGGAGGCCATGCCGGTCACAACGGCCTGCGCTCCATCATCGACAAGATGGGCAGCCGCGACTTTAGCCGTATCCGCACCGGCATCGGCAACCCTCCCGGCAAGATGGCCGTGGCAGACTACGTGCTCAAGCAGCTGCGCGCCCGCGAAGCCGAGGATTTCCAGGACACCTGCGCCCGCGCCGCAGATGCCGCCGGTCTGGCCATCGTCCACGGCGTAATCTACGCCCGCGATCACGTAAACGGCGCCGCTTCCGCCAACGGCAAGCACTAAAACCTACCATTTAGAGATGTTTATTTTGGCAGGTTTCATCTGCGGAAACGCCGCGGCGGCTGCGTCGCAATAAACCCTGTGCCGCTATACATATGCAACGCTCCAAAGGGGGCCGGCCTCACCGAAGCGCGAGGCCGGCCCCCTTTGCCGTTTTGCCTGATAAAACCTGCCAAAATAAACCTCTCCCCCTTTGGCAGGTCGAAGTGGATAAACCCTGCTCCCAACCGCCGAAGACACACGTAAGTGACATGTCCATGAGGGTATAATTTGCACCGTATGTCTGCACAACGCCTGTGCGCGTACGGTTTTATTCGGGCTACCGTCCATTTCCGTGGAGGCACGGTTCGGCGGCCCTAACAAGAGAGGGGTTCTATGTATAAGATCCTGGAGAAGACGCAGTTCTCGGAGAAGGTGTTCAAGTTCCGCATCGAGGCGCCCGCAATCGCCAAGCATGCGCACGCTGGACAGTTCCTCATGGTCCGCGCCAACGAGACGGGCGAGCGCGTCCCGTTTACCCTGGCCGGCTGGAACGGTGACGAGGGCTGGGTCGAGTTCATCTTCATGGTGATCGGCAAGACCACCGAGATGCTGTCCACTTACGAAGCCGGCGAGTCGCTGCGCGACGTCGTGGGCCCGCTGGGCGTTCCCACCGAGATGGCCGAGGGCCCCTGCGCCGTCATTGGCGGCGGCGTCGGCCTGGCAATTGCCTTCCCGGTCGCCAAGCACCTGGTCGAGACCGGTCACGAGGTGCACGCCATCATGGGCGCCCGCACCAAGGACCTCCTGCTCATGGAGGACCAGTTCCGCGAGCTCCTCGACGAGGACCACATCCATATCACCACCGACGACGGTTCCTACGGAGAGCAGGGCGTTGTCACCGCTCCGCTGGAGCGCCTGCTGCAGGACAAGGCCGTGAGCCAGGTCTTCTGCGTCGGCCCCGTTCCGATGATGAAGTTCTCGACCCTCACCGCCCAGAAGTACGATACCCCCATCACCGCGTCGCTCAACCCCATCATGGTTGACGGCACCGGTATGTGCGGCTGCTGCCGCGTCGAGGTGGGCGGCGTGACCAAGTTCGCTTGCGTCGACGGCCCCGACTTCGATGCCACCCTGGTCGACTGGGATGACCTTCGTGCCCGCCAGGCCGCTTACCGTTCCGAAGAGGGCGAGTCCCTCAAGGCCTATGAGGAAAAGAGCTGCGCATGCCACTAGTTAACGGTCGTTTCGTTGCCGATATGAAGTCGCCCCGCACCCCCGATAACGAGGAGCCGGCTGCCGAGCGCGCCTGCGACTTCCGCCCCGTCGACAAGGGCTTCACCGAGGAGATGGCGCTGGCCGAGGCCGAGCGCTGCCTCAACTGCAAGAAGCCGTTCTGTGTTGAGGGCTGCCCCGTCAACATCAACATTCCCCGCTTTATCGAGCAGATCCGCGCGAAGGACTTCGGCGGCGCTCTCGATACCATCCGCGAGGACTCCATGCTTCCCGCCATCTGCGGCCGCGTCTGCCCGCAGGAGAACCAGTGCGAGGGCAAGTGCATCCGTGGTAAGAAGTCCGAGCCCGTGGCCATCGGCCAGCTCGAGCGCTTCCTGGGTGATCGCCCCGAGCTCGCCTCCACGCCCAAGATGGCCCCCAAGAACGGCAAGAAGGTCGCCGTCGTCGGCTCCGGCCCGTCCGGCATCACCTGCGCCGGCGAGCTCGCCCGTAACGGCTTTGACGTTACCGTCTTCGAGGCCTTCTTCACCGGCGGCGGTGTGCTGGTCTACGGCATCCCCGAGTTCCGTCTGCCCAAGGCGGTCGTCAAACGCGAGATTGACGGCCTGGAGGACATGGGCGTCAAGTTTGAGTACAACTCCGTCGTGGGCAACATGGCCACGGCCGAGGAGCTGTTCGAGCAGGGCTTCGACGCCATCTACGTGGCAACCGGCGCTGGCCTGCCCAAGTTCCTCAACGTCCCCGGCGAGAACCTGCCCAACGTCTTCTTCGCAAACGAGTACCTCACCCGCGTGAACCTGATGAAGGCCAACAAGTTCCCCGAGTACGACACCCCCACCAAGCACGGCAAGAACGTCGTCGTCTTTGGTGGCGGCAACGTGGCTATGGACGCCGTCCGTACCGCCAAGCGTCTGGGCGCCGAGCACGCCATCATCGCCTATCGTCGTACCGAGGACGAGATGCCTTGCCGTCGCGCCGAGCTGCATCATGCTAAGGCCGAGGGCGTCGAGGTTCTGCCGCTCGTCTCCCCGCTCGAGTTTGTCGCTGGCGAGGACGGCTCCGTGTGCGCCGTCAAGGTCCAGAAGATGGAGCTCGGCGAGCCCGACGAGTCCGGCCGTCGTCGCCCGGTGCCCATCGAGGGCGCCATCGAGGAGATCCCCTGCGACGTCGCGATCTCGGCTATCGGCACCAACGCCAACCCCTTCGCTGCCAAGATCGGCGGCAAGATGGAGCTCAACAAGTGGGGCTACATCGTTGCCGACGAGGAGACCGGCCAGACCACCGATCCCCGCATCTGGGCCGGCGGCGACATCGTCACCGGTGCCGCTACGGTCATTCTGGCGATGGGCGCCGGCAAGAAGGCCGCTGCCTCCATCACCAAGAGCCTGCTGGGCGAGTAATCACCCTCAGCGCTAGCCATCAAACGGCAAAGTCCCCGTCGAGCACACGCCCGGCGGGGACTTTTTCTATGCCGGCCGTCCCACCACCACAAAGGTGCCTGTCCCCTTTGTGGTGGTTTTGGTCGGTTAGCCTTCGAGTTGGGCCACCTTGTAGCGGTAGGCCGCGGCGATGACGTCCTTGCAGCCTTCGCGGCCCAGCTTGGCGCGGTTGACTACGATATCCTTACCGCTCGTCATCTTCCATTTGCCGGCACTGTAGCGCTTATAGAACGCCTCGCGCGCCTTCTGCTGCTGTTTGACCAGCTTGGCGCCCTTCTTTTTGTTAAGGCCACGCTTCTTGCGCACGATCTCGACGCGGTCCTCAAAGGGAGCGGTCACCAACACGGCAATGTGGTTGGGGTTGTTGCGAAGCAGATAATCGGACAGGCGGCCTTCGATAATGCAGCTCTCGGTCTCGCCCAAATCCAAAATCACCTGGCTCATCTTTTGGAACAACTTATCCGAGTACGAACGCGCATCGTAGCGGTCGGGCAGAAACGCCATGTTCTCAACGGCCAGACGTTCGTCATAGGCGGCCATCTTATCGAGCGACTCGCCCGCGCGCAGCGACGCACGTACCAGCAGCTCGTTATCGTACAGCGGAATCCCCAACTCGTCGGCAAGCATGCGACCAATCTCGTGGCCCTCGGCGCCAAAGTCGCGCGCGATGGTAATGACCACAGGATTCTTCTTATTCTCCAGATCGCTCATCGCGATTCCTTTCTCTATGTGACAAAGGGACAGTCCCTTTGTCACATTCTACGCTGCCACGATGCGGCGCTGATACGCTCGGACCAGCAGCGAGATACCAAAGTTGAGCACAAAGTACATCGCAAACACCAGGCCGTAGAGCATAAGCACCTGCGACAGGTCGATCGCGTGGGCCATCACGACGTTTGCCGTGTACATGAGCTCGGCCACGTTAATGCCCGAAAGATACGAGCTGTCCTTGATGACAGTCGTGCACTGGCTAAACAGCGCCGGAATGATCGTCTTAAACGTCTGCGGCAGAATGATGTAGCGCATGGTGGCAAAGAAGCCAAAGCCTTGGCTCTGCGCTGCCTCAAACTGGCCGCGCGGAATCGAGTTGAGGCCGCCGCGCACAATCTCGGCCATAACAGCGCTGGTAAACAGCGTAAAGGCGATGGTCGAAATCACAATGTCCAAACCCTGCACCGTAAAGTAGATAAACAGGATCCACAGCAGGTTTGGCGTGCAGCGGAACAACTCGATATAGGCGCTCACCAAAATACGGAACGGGCGGGGCGCGTAGCTTTTAACGAGCGCCAGCACCGTGCCAAAGATGAGCGAGAAAAAGATCGACAGCGCCGAGATCTCGATCGTCTTAACAAAGCCGCCCCAAATGTAGAGCAGGTTGGTCGCGTTGAAGATTTCCATGCGCTAGGCCTCCTCTACGTTGTCGAGCCCCAGCTCGGCCAGGCTCACGCCGCGCGGACGCTCCTTGGAGCGGCGCTCGAGCCACTGCAGCAGCATGGCGAGCGGAAAGCAGATGATAAAGTACATAAGGCAGCAGACGATGTATCCCTGCAGGTAACCGTACAGACTCACAAAGTTGTCGGAACGGTACATAAGGTCGCCGCCGGCCACAAGTGCCAGCACCGACGTGTTCTTGACCAGGTTGAGCGCCTGGTTACACAGCGGCGGCAGAATGATCTTGAATGTCTGGGGCAGCACGATGTACCAATACGCCTGCGCACGGGTGAAGCCCTGGCTCTGGGCCGCTTCCATCTGACCGCGCGGAACCGCCTCGATACCAGTGCGGATGACCTCCGAAATGTAGGCCGCGTGATACAGGCCCACACCCAAGAAGCCCAGCACGAACGGCGCGATGCGCACCGGCTGGTCGGCACCGGTTATGGCCTGCAAAAACTGCGGACCGGCCATGTACATAAAGAGCACCTGCACGGGCAACGGGGTGTTCTGGTAAAACTCCACGTACACGCGGCTTATGGTGCGCAGCACGCGTGAACGAGTGGTTGAGAACACGCCCAGCAGCGTGCCCAGCACCAGCGACAGCAGCAGACCGGCAACGACCACCTGTAGCGTCACACCAAAGCCCTCCCAGAAGGGCCCCATGTTTTGAAATGTCGTCGACCAACGGTCGGCGTCAAATAATCCTTCGAGCATTCGATTCCTTCCTTGGACGATGCGCCTATACAAGACCCCAGGTCTTGACCTCTTGGTCGAGCCAACCGTCGGCCAGGCGATCGCAAATCACCTGATCGACCACGGCCGAAAGGTCGCAGCCCTTCTTGGTCGCCACGCCGTAGCCCTGCTCGCCAAACTTGACCTCGGGCTGCAGCAGCTCAACGGTCTCGTTCATGTAACCGGCCAGCGTGGAGCGGTCCATGGCAAAGACATCGATATTGCCGGCGTCGAGCGAACTCTTGATGATGGGGTAGCCGCTAAAGGCCCTAAACTCGGGCTTGCAGCTAAAGCCGTTGTCCTTGATCATCTGCTCGATCAGGCCCTGCGTGGTAGCACCCTGGCTCACGCCGATGACCTTGCCGTCCAGGTCCTCAATCGAGGTAAAGCCCGAACGCTTCTTGACCATGAGTCCTACGTAGTCGGTGCGGTACGGCGTCGAGAAATCCCAGCTCTTCTTGCGCTCGTCGGTGATGGTGTAGGTCGCCGCGACCACGTCGAGTTGGCCGTTATCGATCAGCGGGCCGCGCGTCTTGGGCGTTACGTCGGTAAACTCGACAAGCTCCTGGGCACGAGCCTCCTTGTAGCTCACACCAAAGACGGCAGCGGCGATCTGGTAGCACAAATCGACTTCCATGCCCTCAAAGCGGCCCTTGGCAGTGTCGTAATAGCCGTAGCCGGGAACATCCTTCTTAACGCCGGCATTCAGATGGCCACGCGACTTAATGGCCGCAAGCTTGGACCCCTTGTCGGAGCCCTCGCCGCTGGTGGAGTTGCCGCAACCGGTAAGCGCGGTCCCCGTCAGTGCGAGCATGCCGGCACCAGCCAGCTGCAAAAAGTGACGGCGTGACACGGCCGCCCTCGTCATATCCGTCATGTCCATCACCGCGCCTAATGCAGAATCTTGGACAGGAACTCGCGGCAGCGCGGGTTCTCGGGGTTATCGAAGAAGTGCTCGGGCGTGCCCTCCTCCAGGATGCGGCCGTCCTCCATAAAGATGACGCGGTCGGCCACCTGGCGCGCAAAGCCCATCTCGTGCGTCACGCAGATCATGGTGATGTCCTCCTGCGCGAGCTCAATCATAACGTCCAAGACTTCCTGGACCATCTCGGGGTCGAGCGCCGAGGTCGGCTCGTCAAACAGGATGATGGGCTGCTTGGTGCACAGGGCACGGGCGATGGCGATGCGCTGCTGCTGACCGCCCGAGAGATTCTGCGGATACTCGCCGGCCTTATGCGCCATGCCGACGCGCTTGAGCGCGGCAATGGCGATCTCGGTCGCCTCCTCCTTGCTCTTCTTTTGCAGCTTGATGGGTGCGAGCGTCAGGTTGCCCAGCACCGTCATGTTGGGATACAGGTTGAACTGCTGAAACACCATGGAGCTGTACTTGCGAGCCATCTCCAGGTGATTCTTTTTGGTGAGCGGCGTACCGTCGATGACGACCTCGCCCGACGTGGGCTCCTCCAGATAATCGACGCAACGGATGAGCGTCGACTTACCCGAGCCGGAAGGCCCGATCATTACGAGCTTCTCGCCGCGCTTGACGGTGAGATTGATATCTTTGAGCACATGCAGGTCGCCAAAGTACTTGTTGAGATGCTTGATCTCGATCATGTCTGCCATGAATGTCCCTTCCCTGCGTTTACACGAGTTGAACTATTGTACGGAAAGAACCGCGTTTCCGCAGCCCACACTACATTCCCGTAAAGAACCCGCAACCTTTAACCCACTCATTGGGGACAGACTTAAATGAGTGCCTGCTCATTGGGCACTCATTTAAGTCTGTCCCCAATGAGCACCCAATGACCAGCCAGGGGAGGCGCCCTTCATCGGCCAACAAAAAAGGGCGCGACCGCAATGGTCACGCCCCTCAGCATCGGCTATGTGTCGGCCAGCCCTTAAGCCAGCTTTGCGCCGACGATCTTTGCCGCGGCCGGCTTATCGAAGTTGCCGCCGGTGGCCTTGCCCAGGGCACCCATAACCTGGCCCATCTGCTTCTTGGACGTGGCGCCCAGCTCGGCGATAACCTGCTCGATCAGCGCCTCGAGCTCCTCGCCCGAAACCTGTGCGGGCAGCAGACTCTCCAGAATCTTGACCTGCTCGGTCAGGTTGTCGGTACGCTCCTGGTCGGTGCCGGCCTTGATGGACATCTCCAGCGTCTCGCTCGTCTGCTTGATCAGACGCTTGATCATGCTGTTGACGTCTTCCTCGGTCACATCGCGGCGCTCATTGACCTCGATATTCTTCACCTCGGCCTTGACCTGGCGAATGATGGACAGGCGAACCTTGTCCTTGGCCTTCATGGCCGCGATCATTTCCTTCTGCAGCTCTTCGTTGGTCATCTGCAAATCCTCTCTAATAGCGTGGGCGGCACTCGCGCGAGCACCGCCCCATGATTACTCAGTCGTCGACGAATCGTCGGTCGAACTCTTGGTGACGCCCTTCAGGCTCACGTTATAGGGTACGTCCTTGGGCATGGGGTTGACGGTAATGTCGGCATCCTTCTTGTACTGCTCCAGCCACTCGCTGTACGCGGCGCTGGCCGCCTGCGTCTTCACCACGTTGGAGACGTACTTTTTGATGTCCTTGGGCACCTGGTTCATGTCATCAACCTGATTATCGACATGGAAGTAGTCGGTGCACTTGATGACGTGGTAGCCGTACGTCGACTCGACCACGTCGCTCACATCGCCCTTGTTGAGTCCCTCGAGCGCCGTCTGGTAGCTGTCGACGAAGGTAGTGAGCTTATCCCAACCCACATCGCCCTTCTTCTCCTTGGAGCCGGTGTCGTCGGAATACTGCTCCACGGCGTCCTCAAAGCTCAGCTCACCGGAGTTGATCTTGTCCAGGCACTCCTGCGCCTTGGCCTTGGCGGCAGCCTTGTCCTCGTCGGAGGCGTCGGAATCAACCTTGATCAGAATGTTCGACGAGCGGCGGGCGTCGTTGTAGCTGGACAGGTTTTCGTTGATGTAATCGACGATCTCGCTGTCCTTGGGCTTGCTCGTGGGCGCGACGGCATCCTTGAGTTTCTGCTGCGCCAGGCTCTCCTTGAGCGAATCCTTGTAGGTGTCCTCGGTATAACCGTAGGTCTTGAGGGTCTTCTTAAAGGCCTTGGCACCGCCCGCGCTCTTGCACGCGTCCTTCCAAGCCTTCTCGACCTCCTCGTCCGACACCGTAACGCCGTTTTCCTTCTGTGCCTGTTGAAGCAGAATCTGCTGCGTGTAGGAGTCGATGAGTTGCTTGCGGTACTTCTTGGGCGTGAGGTCGTTGTCGACCAGATACTGCGCCCAGTCCTTGTCCTTGGTGTAGCCGTAGGACGTGCGCATGCTCATGATCTGCTTGGTCACGGTGTCCTCGGTGAGGTTGGTGCCGTTGATAGTGGCGGCCACACCGCCGGTAAGCTTGTAGCCCGAGGTATCCTCTGCCTGCGACATAAGGCCGGAGCACGCCATGGCCGAGACGGAAAGCAGCATCGCCAGCACGCCGATGACCACCAGGACAATCTTGACGGTCTTAGACACGTACGTCTTGCGCTGCTTCTTGCGAGAGCTGGAGGCAGCGCGGGCCTGCTGCTCGGGCGTCGGCACGGCCTCGGAGTTCTTTTTCTTATTTGCCATAGTTGGCCTTTCGCATAACGAATCGAACAAACGCCATTGTGTCACAACGCAGCCCCCGCGGCACGCTTGGTGCATTGGGGACAGGTTAATCTGCACCATTTTGGTGCAAAGGGGACAGCTCTGGCAGCCGGCAGTTAGGGACAGTCCCCAAGTGCCGACTCAGCCCCACCTTAGAAGTGGCGGCGGATGGCGTCGACCATGCCCTGGGGCGTGGTCTGGCCGAGCACGTCGGCTGCGGCATCGGCGTCCATAAAGATATTCATGAGCGCCTGCAGGGCCTCGACCTGGCCGCCCGGCTCGGCGATGCCCAGATTGATGACGATCTGCGCCGGCACCGGAGCGCCCATGCCAGCCATAGCGTTAAATGTCACGGGCGCGGCGGGCTTCACCACCGCGATATAGGGCTTGGCCACAAACCCCGGATCGGTATGCGGAATGGCAATGTTTGCCGCCGGCATGGCAAGACCCGTGGGATAGGCATCCTCGCGCGTGCGAACGGCGTCGAGCCAACCGGACGCAATGTAGCCACGTGGTGCAAGCTCGCCCTCGAGCCCCGCAAACACCTCATCCGGCGTTGCACACTCCCAATCAAAAAACACCAACTCAGGCGTAAACAGCGCTTCGTTATCCGCCATGCGCTCACCTCTCTCACCTAGTCATCGGAGGCGTTCTTGAATGACTAGTCGTTAAAGACCGTCCCCGATGACTACCCAAAACAAAAGGTGGCCACGCGCGCCTTGGCGCCAATGACCACCCTGACTACTCGGCTAAATTGTACTGTGCGCCGCTAGCCGCGAGGCGCGTCAATTGCGACCTTGCCGCTCTCCAGCACGTGGACGCGGCCGTCGGCGAGCATTTGCACGACTTCGGGATACAGCACGTGCTCAATCGCGTGGATGTGCTCCTCGAGCGTGTCGACATCCCAGCCCTCCTCAACAGCCAGCGCACGCTGGGCGATGATGGGACCGTTGTCGTAGATCTCGTTGGCAAAATGCACGGTCACGCCAGTTACCTTGACGCCGCGCGCAAAGGCGTCGTCAATCGCATGCGCACCGGTAAAGCTCGGCAGCAGCGCCGGATGCAAGTTGACCACGCGGTTGGGAAACGCCGCCAGCAGCGGCGTGTGCACCATGCGCATGTAGCCGGCCATGACCACATACTCGCAGCCGCGCTCGAGAAGCTCGTGCGCGATGATCTCGTCGGCGGCAATAGGGTCGGCATAGACATCCTTGGACAGCGTGAGCGTCTGGATGCCCGCGCGCTCAGCGCGCTGCAAACCCTTAGCCGAGGGACGGCTCGACACCACAAGCTCAATCGAAGCGTTGAGCTTGCCGGCGGCGATCAGATCGATCAGCGCCTGCAGGTTGGTACCCGAACCGCTGATGAGCACACCGATCTTGAGCGGCTCGGCCGTATCGGTGCCGGTCGGACGGGTGTAGGGCACAAAGTCCAGGCCCTCGGCGGCAACCATCTGCTCGTTAGCGCTCATCGGGGTACACGACCTTACCGGAACCCTCGACGCACTCGCCCACGCGGAACGGCTTCTCGCCCAGCGCGACCAGAGCCTCGGTCACCGCGGCCTCGTCCTCGGGGGCGACGATCAGGCACAGGCCAACGCCCATGTTGAAGGTCTTGCACGCCTCGTTGGGCGCGAGCTCGGCCTGGCGCGACACATAGGTGATGACGGGCGGAACGTCCCAACCCATCTCGGCGCCGTTGCGGGTGACCACGGCGTCGACGTCGTCGGCAAGCGCGCGGTTGAGGTTCTCGGTAATACCGCCGCCGGTGATGTGGGCAATAGCATGCACGTTGGCGCCGCCGCGCAGCAGCTCAAGAATCGGCTTCACATAAATTCGCGTGGGGGCCAGCAGGGCGTCAGCCAGCGAAGCGCCACCGAGCTCCTCGAGCGGACGGCTCAGCTCCTCGGCCTTAGCGGCGGCCTCGGGCGTACCCGGCTTAATGCCGTCGACGCCAATGACCTTGCGCACGAGCGAGTAGCCGTTGGAATGCACGCCGGTGGAGGGCAGGCCCAGAATCACGTCGCCGGGGCGGACGTTCGCGGGGTCGAGCATCTTGGGGCGGTCGACGACGCCCACGGTAAAGCCGGCGAGGTCGTAGTCGGCGGGAGCCATAACGCCGGGGTGCTCGGCCATCTCGCCGCCCACGAGCGCGCAGCCCGCGAGCTTGCAGCCGTCGGCCACACCCTTGATGATCTTTGCCATGTGCTCGGCCTCAATGTGGCCGATGGCAACGTAATCCAGGAAGAACAGCGGCTCGGCGCCCGAAGCCAAAATGTCGTTGACGCACATGGCGACCAGGTCCTGGCCCACCGTCTCGTGACGGTCCATGATCTGGGCGAGCACGAGTTTGGTGCCCACGCCGTCGGTACCGCTGATCAGAATCGGGTCTTCCATATCCTTAAGCGCGGCGGCCGAGAATAAGCCACCAAAACCGCCGATGCCGCCGATAACCTCGGGGCGATTGGTGTCCTTGACCATCTGCTTAATCGCGTCGACGGCGCGGCCGCCCTCGGCGGTATCGACGCCGGCATCCTCATACGTCACATGCTTGCTGTCGCTCATCTGAGCCTTCCTCTCCCACTACCGTGGCGCCGCGCAGGCGCCAAACGGTACTCATAGTTGCGTTCATTTCGGCGCGCGCCATAACAACGCGCGCCGCTCAATCAACAAAACAGCAGGTAAAACCTACCAGAATAAACCTGTCCCTACATGGCAGGCTTTAGGCCTCGCCGTGCTCCTCTTCCCAGCTGCGGTCGTCGTATTTCTCGACCACGGCGTCGTCGTCAAAGTGCAGCGGCTTATCCAGGTTGCGGGGCTTAAAGCCCTCCATAAACTTATCGCGGCCAAAGCTCTCGGGAATCGCCACGGGGTAGCGGCCGGTAAAGCACGCATCGCAGTAGCCGCCCTTGGGCATGACCTTCAGCAGGCCCTCGACCGAAAGGAAGGCCAGCGAATCGGCGCCGATGTACTCGCAAATCTCGTCGACCGTCTTGTTGGCGCTGATAAGCTGCGACTGCACGTCGGTATCGATGCCGTAGAAGCACGGCCAGATGACCTCGGGCGAGTTGATGCGGATGTGAATCTCCTTGGCACCAGCGTTGCGCAGCATCTTGACGAGCTGCACCATGGTGGTGCCGCGCACGATGGAGTCGTCGATGACGACCAGGCGCTTGCCCTCGATGTTGTCGCGCAGCGGGTTGAGTTTCATACGCACGCCCATGGCGCGCAACTCCTGCGTAGGCTCGATAAACGTACGGCCCACGTAGCGGTTCTTGATGAGGCCCTCGCCAAAGGGAATACCGCTCTCGTGCGAATACCCCTCCGCGGGCGGCAGGCCGGAGTCGGGCACGCCGATGACCAGGTCGGCCTCGACGGGCTCCTCGTGTGCCAGCTGACGGCCCATGTCGTAACGGCAGGCATAGACGCTCTTGCCGTTCATGATGGAGTCGGGACGGGCGAAGTAGACCTGCTCAAAGATGCAGTTGGCGGGCTCTTCGGCTGCAGGCACGCCCTGCTCGGATACCAGACCCTCGGCGCTGATGCGCAAGATCTCGCCGGGACGGACGTCACGGACGTACTCGGCACCCACGATGTCGAGTGCGCAGGTCTCGGAAGCAACGACCCAGCCGCCGGCGCGCGTGACACGGACGGCGGAGTCGACCGTAGCGGCGCCGTCCTGCGACGGCAGCTGCGAAACGGATGCGGCATCGGCCTGGTCCAGGCCCTCGTCTACCAGCTTGCCCAGCACGAGCGGGCGAATGCCGTGCGGATCGCGGAAAGCGTAGAGCGCCTGCTCGTTGATGAGCGTCATGGCGTAGCCGCCGCGCACGAGCTCCATGGTCTTGCGAATGCCCTCACGCAGATGGCCTGTACGCTGAGTAAAGTAGCCAATGAGCTTGGTCGCGACCTCGGAATCCGAATTGGAGAGGAACGGCACGCCCAGCTCGATCAGCTGGCGGCGCAGCTCGTCGGTGTTGACCAGAGTGCCGTTGTGAGCAAGCGCGATAATGACGCTGTTGATAGTAGAAAGATGCGGCTGCGAGGCTTCCCAGCTCTTGGCGCCGGCGGTGCCATAGCGCACGTGGCCCACGGCCAGCTGACCGGAGAGCGTCGACAGGTCGGCGTTGGAGAACACGCGGTCGAGCAGTCCCAGGTCCTTGCGAACCATAACCGTGCCGCCATCACCCACGGCGATTCCCGCCGATTCCTGGCCGCGATGCTGTAGCGCGCGCAGACCAAAGTACGTCAGTCGAGCCACGTCGCGATCGGGCGCCCACACACCAAAAATGCCGCATTCCTCATGCAGCTGGTCGGAGTCCGGATCATACGTCGACATGGTCTTCACCTGTCCCGCGGCGCGCTCGGCCGCGCGGATGGTTTCTTGAGACATGGCATCCCCTCAGAGCCTCGTTATTTGGCGTTACCTGCCCTATTATACGCACGGCAAGACAAGCACTCCCGCGCATGAACAGCGCTTTTTAAAAGCCCACCGAGCTTATAATCCGTTTTGCGGCCAAACATTTTATCGGGCAACCGCCTCGGGGCCGACGATCCCGCATACTTCCGTTGCGACGCGTCTCGCCCGCCGTTGGGGCTTGCATTGTTGCAATTGGGACGTTCGTCCTGTCTTTTGGCAGGTCGGCGGCGTATCCTTGTACCTACAGCAAAACGAGAAAGGTTATGTATGGATCGAAACGAACTCGACCCCAGCGTCCCCAGCGCCACGGAGGTCAAGAAGATCCCCCTCATCATTAAGGTGTACGCCGTCCTGTGCATCCTGTCCGGCGTGGGCACGCTCCCCTCGGTCGGCGCCTTTATGTGGCAGGTCATCACCGCGCTCATCAACGGCAACGCCGCCGCCAAGCTCGGTGATAACACCCTGGTCGCGGTTGGCCTTATCGTCGCCGGCATCATGCTCTCGGCTGCCAGTGCCGTCATCTTGATCATCTTTGGCCTAGACCTCATCAAGAACCAGCGCCGCAATGCCGCCCGTCTGTCCTATATCCTTATCGCGTTTACCGTCGTCGAGCTTTTGGTTGACGTGATGCTCCAGGGCATCGGGCCCTTCTTGCTTCGCCCTGCCATCCAGCTCGGCATCCTCGTCGCGCTTTCGGCCACCGTCGACCCCACGCTACGCCAGGAGCGCGAGCTGCAGCGCCGCCTGCAGGAGATGCTCGACCGCGACGCCGCCGCCGAGGGCATGCTCGGGCGCGATGAAACCGGCGAAGGCTACATCAAACTCAACTACTTCAACCTGTTCTGGGTATTCTTTGTCTGCTGCATACTCGGCCTGATCGCCGAGGACATCTGGCACATGACGGTCGACGACCCGGGCGTCTACCAGAACCGCGCCGGCATGCTGTTTGGTCCCTTCAGCCCCATCTACGGATTTGGCGCCGTACTCATGACCATGGTGCTCAACCGCTTCTACAAAAAGAACCCCATCATTATCTTTTTGGTGAGCGCGCTGCTCGGCGCAAGCTTTGAGGTGTTCGTGGGCTGGTTTATGCAAACCTCGTTTGGCGTGGTCTCGTGGAGCTACTCGCATATGAAGCTCTTTGGCATGCCCGATCCGCTCGCCGTCCTTACCGGCGGACGTACCTGCACGGGCTTCGCCTGCCTGTGGGGTCTGGGTGGCCTCATCTGGATCAAGCTGCTGCTGCCGAGGCTACTCAAGCTCATCAACATGATTCCGTGGAAGAGCCGCTACTCGGCCACCGTCATCTTTACCATCATTATGCTGGTCGATGGCGTTATGACGCTGCAGTCGCTCGATTATTGGTATCAGCGCGTCAACGGCACGGAACCGGATATTCCCGTTGCGCAGTTCTACGGCAAGTACTTCGATAATGACTTTATGGAGAATCGCTTCCAGAGCATGACCATGAGCCCCAAGGATGCGACGCGCGTGTAGCGTCCACCGCGCCCAAAACGCAAAATGCCCGCCGGTATCACACGTACCGGCGGGCATTTTTATAAACGAGCCTTCTATCGACGCAAGCCTCTACGCCTCGCGCTCGATCTCACTCACGCATTCATTCTTGATGGTGCCAACGAGCGCCTGCAGGGCATCGACCACGTGTGGGCGAATGTCTCCGCCAATGAGCACGAGCATGATGTCATCGCCCACGGAAAGCTCGCCGTTTGCCAGCCACACGCGCACATAGCCGATGCCGGGCATCGCGCGCGTGGCCTCGATAGCAGCCTGCACCTTGCTGGCGTCGTAGCCGAACACCATGCCGCCCACCTTGTGGCCCGGCGCCACGCCATCGGTCTCGACACCGCGCGCCTCGGACTTGGGCGTCGCGCGCACCACACCGTTATGCGTCAGATACATACCGCACGCAGGTGCCGACGAATCGGCCTTGGCCTCGCGCAGCCAAGCATCAACCGAAGGCATCGTTTTGCCATTCTCGAGCATCATTTCTCCCTTACCGTCGTCGAGTAGCCAATTTGGAACGGGGCTTTTTTAGCTACTCTCGAACAACTTATTCCTCGACCGGCGTGAGCACCATGACAGCACGCGTGTTGCTCAGCGATAACGAACGACAGGTCACAAGCGTTACGACCTTGGTTGCCGAAGCGGCACGATCGGTGGCATCGCTCGCCACGGCAGAGGCACCGTCAAGCATCTCGGACAGGTAGTTCTTGAGCCCGTCGTCGCCCTCAAAATTGGGCGTGCGCGCCTTGGCATACGTGTCCTCGACAACTTTGGTCGCCAGTGGTCGCAGCTTATACGTAGCATCCCGTGTGATGTAATACACAAACTCAATGCTGTCGAACGTCGCCTGGTCGGTGGTGTCCGAAATCACATTGAACATCGATCCGTCGTTCATATGGTGGCCGTAAATCGTGGTCTGCTGGTCGACCATTCCCGGCGCGGTGTCATCACTATCTAAGAAAATGGCACCGGACGCGTTAGATGTACCGTCAAACAGCGTGTTGAGGTATTTGGAGTTGTTGTTGGTCTGCACCACGGGGTAGTTGATGTTGGTGCCGGGCGCGTAAATCCAACCCACAACCTCGGGATTTGTCTGGGCAAGCGCATTAAAGTCGATAATTGGCACGCCACTGGCGTCCTTGTCGCTCACATATTGTTTTTCGATCTTTTGGTACGACTCGCTCGCCTGCTTGTAACCGATCTGCGCATTGATAAAGATGGCTGCAGCGGCAACGATTAGGCCGATGCCAATAATGATGAGCAAGATGGGGATAACGGAGCGGCGCTTTTTGCGCGGCGGCTCGGTGTAATCCGACGGCGCGGCATGCGATGAAGACCGGGGCGGCTTCTTAGCATTGCTATAAGATGAAGGTCGATATGCGGCCGGCGCGTCCTGTCGACGATGCGTCGCCGGTGTCACGGGGCGCGGCGCGCGCGGCTGCTGAGGAGAGGATGTCCGACCCTGCTGTGCCGCACAGGCAGCACCCGGCTTCGACGGATCGGGAATCTGAGAAGCCTTGAATCGTTTTCCCTGATAGTCGGACATGGCTCTCCTTATACTGCGGTGAAACGGCGGAACGCCTAGGCGTCGGCCATCTCCTGCTTCATCTTCTCGATAACCTTGCGGTACTCGGGGTCGCATGCGCCCAGAATCTGCGTGGCATAAATGGCGGCGTTCTTGGCACCGTTGATGGCAACGCAGGCCACGGGCACGCCCGAAGGCATCTGCACCATCGACAGCAGCGAATCCATACCGCCCAGGTCACTCGTCTTCATAGGCACGCCGATGACCGGCAGCGGCGTAAAGGCAGCCACGACACCACCCAAGTGAGCGGCCTTGCCGGCGGCGGCGATAATCACTTTGATACCGCGATCGGCGGCAGTCGAAGCCCACTCGTGGACCTTCGCCGGTGTGCGGTGTGCGCTCGCAATGACAAGCTCATAGGGCACACCCAGCGCCTCGAGCTCGGCGGTGCAGCCTTCCATAACGCCCAGATCGGACTTGGAGCCCATGATGATCCCGACAACCGGCTTTTGATCTGCCATAAACAAAGACCTCCTGTTGAGAGCGGTGACGCGGCCAATCCGCGACCCTTAACTACTGAGAGTAGTATAGCTGCTCCCGTCCCTGCGGTCTTTGTGGCGCTTCGCGGGCGGGCCAGGCTTTATCTTCACTCCGGTTGCTTCGCAAAGTCGTTCAGATA
>CABQAK010000031.1 GCA_902462065.1 uncultured Collinsella sp. | reverse complement strand
CGCTGCATATAAGCACCTGCAGGTTTTTTCTACACATTAAGTGCTCTCCTGTTCGTGCGGAACTCGCGACAACCTTAATATGCCTCAGGCCCGCCCCCTCTGCCGCACACTGGGAACGCCACGTTAATGTCTGCTAAACCTTGCTCGCTCAGCTAATTACTTTGTTGAGGGTCCACTATTTGCTGGAGGGCAAACTTACATTGGAGCCTGTCGCTCTCTCCTTGCAAATCTTCCTCTTCGAAATTGAAGATCATGATGGCGCAGTTGGGGAGTTTTGCTGGGAGCTCGAAGCCCTCTGGGGCTGCAGCCTTGATGAATTGGCGGCTGGCGCTGCCGTGGCTTACTGCTAGGAGGGTTTCGATGCCCTCGGCTCCCATGAGATTGGTGAGGGTGCCTACCATGCGCTCCTGTAGGGCATGACTTCCCTCTCCTCCAAAGGGGACCAAATCCTCGCCGGGGTCCCAGACGTCGGTGGGCAGGACGTCGTGAGGGCCTTCCTCGAAGGTTCCGTAGCAGCGCTCGATGATGCCTTTGCAGGGCTCGACAGCAGCGTCCGGGCCGAGGAGCTCGCATGCGACGAGACTTGCCGTGTCCATGGCTCGGCCTAAGGGTGATGAGACCACTTTGTCGGGGGCGACGCCGTGGGCTTTGAGCCATGCGGCTGCCGCCCGTGCCTGCTGACGACCCAAATCGGTGAGCGGAGAATCGCAGCGACCCTGGACGAGCTTTTTGACGTTGAATTCTGTCTGACCATGGCGGAGTAGATATAGACGCTTCATGCTCTCCCCTTCTGTATAACCAGCTTTACCGGCGCAGCCCTACTCGTGGGTATGGCCTACGTAGTCTTCGTCGATCGTGATCTTGGCAATCGACTTGGGATATTCCGATTCGACCCGTTTCGCCAGCGCGCGCTTTAGGTCCTCGGCGCTCATCTGCAGATCCGAGGGTCGCACGCAGTCAAAGATCACGTTGGTGTGCGTAGGACCCGGCACGCAGCGCAGGTCATGAATCGAAAGGCGGCTATCGATCTCTTGAGCCATAGCGTTGATGCGTAAACGCATGCTCGCCAGCTTGGGGTCATCGGTCACGATGGGATCGTAGTGAAGCGTGACAATCATGCCGTCTTCGTTCCTAAACGCCTGCTCGATGTTATCGAGCGTGTCATGGCTTTCCAGAGGGCTGGCCTCGGCTGCCATCTCGGAGTGAGCGCTTGCGAACTTCCTGCCCGGGCCGTAATCGTGAACCATCAGATCGTGAACGCCTAAAACGCCGGGATAGCTCATGATCTTGTCTCGAATGTGCTTGACCAGCTTAGGATCGGGCGTCTGGCCCAAAAGCGGGCTCACCGTATCCTGGATGAGTTCAAAACCGCTCCAGCCAATATAGGCACCAACGGCAAGGCCGACCCAAGCGTCAAGGTTGATGCCCGTCACCTGCGAAACAATTGCGCACGCCAGTACGGCGCCCGTGGCAAGAACATCGTTCTTGGAATCCTGCGCGGTCGCATGCAGCGTCTCGGACTCAATGCGATCGCCGAGCTTTTGGTTGAGGGCCGCCATCCAGAGCTTTACGACCATCGAAAGCACTAGAACTGCCACGAGGGCAAGCGAGAACTCGACAGGTTCGGGGTGGATGACGCGCTCGACCGAGGACTTCACCAGTTCAACGCCAATCAGCAGCACGAGTGCCGCCACGACCAGACCCGAGAGATACTCGTAGCGACCGTGGCCGTAAGGATGCTCGGGGTCGGCCGGCTTGCTCGCCAGCTTAAAGCCCAGCACGCTCACGATATTCGAGCTGGCATCGGACAGGTTGTTCATGGCATCCGCCACAATCGAAACCGATCCCGAAACCACACCAATGGCACCCTTTGCAGCACAAAGCGCCACATTGGCGACAATACACACCATGCCCGCTAACGTGCCCACACGCGCACGATCACCCTGCGCGCGCCTAACAATCCACTCGACCATCTGCATCCGCCCCCACGGTACTACTTATATTTCTATTGCTTGACCGGATTGTAGTGTAGCCACTTTGTCCCCCAGATACAAAAAGGCCGCAGCCCACACGAGCCACGGCCTTGGAACACGACAAAGGGATCGTCCTTTTGTCGCACAGGTTTATGCGCTTACTTCAGCAGCGCTCGCCACTGTTTCGGGCGAATCGGCTCCGTCCCCCGTCGCCTGCCCCTTCGCCGGCACCACGCCAAAGCAGTAGCTCAGCGCCGCAGACACCACAAAAGCCGTGCCGCCGGCAACGCAGCACCACAGCAGGTTCGAAAAACCACCTGTGGCAAAGCCAATGACCATGAGGACATTCGTCATGCCGATGGTATAGGCCGTAACGTGGCCCACGGCCGCAACAAGGCCTCCGACGGCACCGCCAATGGCCATGCACGTCAGGCACCTGCCATATTTAAAGCCGCAACCGTACAGCGCCGGCTCGCTTACGCCGCCAAGCACGCCCGAGATTGAATAGCCCAGCATGAGCGCCTTCTCGTCCTTATCCGCAACGCGAAGCGACGCGCCAAAGGGCATGCCCCAAACGGCGAACGTTGCCATCGTCGCGGCGATCAGAATGCACGAATCCGTTCCCACACTCATAAACTGCGCATAGGCGAGCGATAGGACAACGTTGCTGACACCCGCGATCTTAAGGAACTCCCAGCCCGCGGCAAGCCCCATGAGCGTGAGCAGCGACACGATGCCACCGGAATTGCCAAGCATAAACATAAACTGACCCAACAGCATACCCAGATAGCTGCCAGCCGGCGCCGTAATACACAGCGAAACCGGAACCATGACAAGCATGGTCGCAAACGGAACGAACGAAAACGCCACGGCCTTAGGGATAACGCGCGAAAAGAAACACTCCACTCGCCATAGCACGGGCACCGAGATGAGAACCGGAATAACAGTCGTCGTGTAATCATTGACCGGCGCGGGAAGCAGACCATACACGGAAGTCATCGATGCCCCCGTCGTCGATGCGGCATCGACGAGCTTAAGCAGATCGGGCGCAATCAATACGCCGCCCAGCATCATGCCCAGCTGCTCCGAGCAACCGAGCTGGCGGGCGGCCGCCCAACCAAGATAGATGGGCAAAAAGTAATAGCCGGCGTTATAGAGCCAACTGTAGAACAGGCGATAGATTTCGGAATCGTCAGACCACAGGCCCAGCATGCCTTCGCCCATAATGACGGCGACGGTGCGGAACAACGCCGCGCAGACAATAAACGGCAGCGCCGACATCATGCTTTTGGACAGATAGTCCACCACGGCCGTGGCGTTTGATGAAACCGTCGTCGCAAACGAGGTGTTAGAAACTTGTAGCATGGAACGCCTTTCCCAATGTGACATGCGGACTGTCCCTTTGTCACATCGTGCGGTACCGACCGATTGCGCGGTACTTTTCGTAGCGGAGGTTTGTGAGGGTCGCGTCGTCGAGCTGCCCAAGCGCATCGAAGGCATCGAATGCCGAGGACATGACGGCACCGGCGATCTCCTCATGCGACAGGCCCCTATCGTCAACAATGCCGTCGATGATGCCAAGCGCCAACAGATCGGGGGCCGTGAGCTTCAGCGCCTCGGCGGCCTCATTCGCGCGCTCGGTATCTTTCCACAGGATCGACGCACAGGCCTCGGGGCTCACGACCGAATAGGCCGAGCTCGAGAGCATCAGGATGCGATCGGCCACAGACAGCGCCAGCGCGCCACCGGATCCGCCCTCGCCTGTCACCACCGAGACAATCGGCGTCTTAAGGCCGCTCATCTCCATGAGATTCTGGGCAATCGCCTCGCCCTGGCCGCGTTCCTCGGCACCGATGCCGCAAAACGCGCCCGAAGTATCGACCAGGCACAGAACCGGTCGACCAAACTTTTCTGCCTGGCGCATAAGGCGACGCGCTTTGCGGTAGCCCTCGGGATGCGCCATGCCAAAGTTGCGGCGCATACGCTCTTTGGTCGTGGTGCCGCGCTCGATGGCGATGACCGTTACGGGGCGTCCGTCTTTCCAGCCAATGCCAGCCACCACAGCGGCGTCGTCGCCAAAGTAACGGTCGCCGTGCAGCTCCACAAATCCATCCAGGCCCAGCGAGATCATCTCACCCGCCGTGGCGCGATCTGCCGAGCGGGTCTGCTTGACAATCTCGAGCGCGGTTTTTGGTGCCGTCGAGCGCTTAAACAAGTGTCCCAGCTTTTTGCCGCGGCGACCCGTATGCACGATCTCATGCGGTGCCCCCAGGCCGGGCGCCCGGCCCTCGTGCAGCGCCAGCAGCTCACCTACCGCGAGCGCAATCTCGCCACGCGGAACAACGGCATCGCAAAAGCCGTGCTCCAGCAAAAACTCGGAGCGCTGGAATCCCTTGGGTAGGCGCTTATGCATGTTCTGCTCGATCACGCGCGGGCCGGCAAATGCCGTCAGGGCATCGGGCTCGGCCAGGATAATGTCGCCCTCCATGGCAAAGCTCGCGGTCACGCCTCCGGTCGTGGGGTCGGTGAGCACCGTGATATACAGGCCGCCCGCCTCGCTGTGGCGCCTAACCGCCGCAGAAATCTTGGCCATCTGCATAAGCGAGGTCACGCCCTCTTGCATGCGCGCACCGCCCGAAACGGTAAAGCCGACAACTGGCAATCCCAGCTCGGTCGCACGCTCAAATGCGCGACAGATCTTCTCGCCCACCACGGAACCCATCGAGCCCATCATAAAGTTGGCGTCCATAAAGAAGAGCGACGTATCGCAACCGCAGATTTTGCCCCTGCCGCACACAACGGCATCGCGCTCGCCCGAACGCTCGCTCACGCTCTTGAGCTTGTCGGCATAGCCGGGAAACGAGAGGAAGTCCTCCGGCGCCAGATTGGCATCCCATTCCTCAAACGTGCCCTCGTCGACCGTCATGCGCATACGCGCGCGACCGCTCACGCGAAAGTGTTTGCCGCAACGAGGGCAGACCTCGAGGTTGTCGTGCAGGCGTGCCTCATCGATCACGCGGCGGCACTCCGGGCACTTGATAAACACGTGGCGCGCGGGAAACTCGGCGCACGACTCGGTCATCGGTCCCTCGAGGACGTTGACCGTCTTCGCTTTTCTATTCATCAGCATAGAGATGCCCCATCAAATCGGTGTGGTACATGCCCGACAAGAACTCGTCGTTTGCCAGCACGTCGAGCTGAAGCTCGCTGTTTTCGCTCACGCCCTCAATCACGAGCTCGCCCAGGGCCGAGCGCATCTTGCGAATGGCGCCGTCACGCGTGGGCGCACACACAATGAGCTTGCCGAGCATGGAGTCGTAGTACGGCGGAACGGCGGCCCCGGTAAACATGGCAGAATCCCAGCGCACGCGCGGACCACCCGGCACACGCAACGCGGTGACCGTTCCGCATGACGGCAGAAAGTCCGGCGTTTCGGCATTGATGCGGCACTCCATGGCGTGATTACGGACCGGCATGTCCTCCTGCTCAAAGGGCAGAGGCTGGCCGGCCGCCACGCGCAGCTGCCACTTGACCAAGTCGGTATCGGTCACAAACTCTGTAACCGGATGCTCCACCTGCAAGCGCGTGTTCATTTCCATAAAGTAGAAATTGCCGTCGTCCGAATACAGGAACTCGATGGTACCGGCTCCTTCGTAGCCAACGGCACGAGCCAGGTCACGCGCCGCCTTGTGCATGCGAGCACGAATGTCGTCGTGTCCGTCGAGGCACGGTGCAGGGCTCTCCTCGATCAGCTTTTGGTTGCGGCGCTGCACCGAGCACTCGCGCTCGCCGAGCGAAAAAACATGGCCCTGCTTATCGGCCATAATCTGCACCTCGACATGGTGCGCCGGCGAGACGAACTTTTCCATATAGCACTCGCCGTCGCCAAAAACGGCCTCGCCCTCGGCACGCGCCTCAATAAAGGCCTTTGCTGCGTCTTCCACGCGCTCGACCTTGCGAATGCCGCGACCGCCACCGCCGGCACGCGCCTTAATGAGCACGGGGCAGCCAATGCGCTCAGCCTCGGCCGTTGCCTCCTCGGGGCTTTTGAGCAAATCGCAGCCCGGCACGATGGGCACGCCCGCCGCGGCAGCCGTTCGGCGTGCGGCATCCTTGTCGCCCATGCTGTCGATCACCTCGGCCGAAGGACCGACAAACGCCAAGCCATACTTGTCGCAGTCGCGTACAAAGCTCGCCTTCTCGGAGAAAAAGCCATAGCCGGGATGAATTGCCTTAGCTCCCGACTTTACGGCACAGGTGAGCACGGCATCGTCGTTGAGGTAGCTCTCGGCAAGACGCGGGCCGCCGATGCAATACGCCTCGTCGGCAAGCTGCACGTGCAGCGCGTCCGCATCGGCTGTGGAATAAACGGCGACGGTCTTGATGCCCATATCGCGGCACGCGCGGATAACACGGACCGCAACTTCGCCGCGGTTGGCGATGAGCACTTTGTCGAACATGAAGCCTTCCTTAACTTTCGTGTATGAGTGCAAAAGACATATCGGCGCGGCAGCAAACCTCACCGTTGACGCTCGCAGTACCCGTCGCAAAGCGGAACGGCCCGCGCGCACGCGTGATGGAGCACACCAGATCCACCGTGTCGCCCGGGCGCACCGGACGCTTAAAGCGCACCTTGTCCAGGCTTGTGTAGAACGGCGTCGCGCCGCGCGCCTCCTCATCGCCCATCAGCAGCACGCAGCAGTTCTGGGCGAGCATCTCGCACTGAATCACGCCGGGGACGACCGGGTTTCCCGGAAAATGCCCCTGCAAAAAGTACTCGTCGCCCGTGATCGTGATCTTGCCGTGAGCCTCGTCACCCACCAGCTCGGCTTCGTCGAGCAAAAGCATCGGCTCGCGATGCGGTAACAGCTTCTTGAGCTCTTCTTTGTTCATGGATATCACCTATCCGATCCTCATGAGGCAGCTGCCAAACTCCACGAGGTCGCCGTCGGCCACGCAGATCTCGAGCACCTCGCCATCCGCCTCTGCCGTCACCTCGTTGAGAACCTTCATGGCCTCGATGATGCAGAGGGTCTCGCCGGCCTTGACCTTGGAGCCCACGTGCACAAACGGCTCGTCGCCCGGCGCCGGGGCAGCATAGAAAACGCCGACCATGGGAGCGGTTACCTCGGTGCCCTTGGGCTCCGGCGCGGCGGCAGGTGTCTGCGTGGCGGGTTCCGGTGCGGCAGGCGCGACTGTGGGAGCTGCAACTTGAGCGGCCACGGCACCCGGCATAGGCATGGGCACGGCAACCGGCTGCGCCACACTCGCGCGCTCGAGTTCGACCGCGGTGCCATCGGGCTCCTCAACGCGTACGCGCGTGAGGCCGCGGTCCTCCATCACATCGGCTATCTCGGCAAGTCTTTTGGAATCCATGCTCTAGCTCCTTGCATATCTACGCAGCGCGATGGCGGCGTTGTGTCCGCCAAAGCCCAGATTGGTCGAAAGCGCCCAGGTAAGGTCGGCACGAACCGCGCGATTGGGCGTGTAGTCAAGATCGCAGGCGGGATCAGGCGTGTGGTAGTTAATAGTCGGGGGCACCACGCCCTGCTCGAGCGCCATGGCACAGGCCATGACCTCGATGGCGCCCGTGGCACCGATCATGTGACCGGTCATCGACTTGGTCGACGAGACATGCGCGGTGCGTGCCGCGTCCTCGCCGAGCGCACGCTTAATGCCCGCCGTCTCGGACGAATCGTTGAGCTTGGTCGAGGTGCCGTGGGCATTGATGTAGAGGCCCTCGGAAGGCTTGACGTCGCCCTCGGCAACCGCCAGCGATATCGCGCGGGCAATGCCGGCAGCCTCGGGATCGGGGCTCGTGATGTGATAGGCATCATCGGTGTTGCCGTAGCCCACGACCTCGGCATAAATGTGCGCACCGCGCGCCTGCGCATGTTCCATGCTCTCGAGTACCAGCACGCAGGCGCCCTCGCCCATCACAAAGCCGTCGCGGTCTACATCGAACGGGCGGCAAGCCGTCGCGGGATCAGGGTTGGTGGTCAATGCGCGGCAGGACGTAAAGCCTGCAACGGCATCGGGGATAATGGCCGCCTCGGCGCCGCCGGCCAGGATTGCATCGGCATAACCGTGCTTGATGGCGCGGAACGCCTCGCCCACCGCATGGGCCGAGGTCGCGCACGCGGTCACCACGGGCAGGGTCGGGCCCTTTGCCTTGTGGCGGATTGCGATATTGCCCGATGCCATATTGGGGATCATCATCGCAATCATATAGGGCGATGCACGGCGAGGTCCCCGATCGGCAATCGTGTGGACGTTGTCGACGAGTGTCTGCATGCCGCCCACGCCCGAACCCACGTAGACGCCCAGGCGCTCGCGATCGATGGCGCCCTCGACATCAAAGCCCGCATCGTGCATTGCCTCGTCCGAAGCCGCCATCGCAAACTGAACGCAGGGGTCGAGATGCTTGGCGTCACGCTTGCCAAAGTACTCGTTGCCGTCAAAGCCCTTGACTTCGCCCGCCACCTTGACGGCAAACGCATCGGTATCGAAGTGCGTGATCGGGCCGATGCCGCACGTGCCGGCGCACATGGCCGCCCAGGTGGCAAGCGCAGTGTTGCCGAGCGGCGATACGGCACCTATGCCGGTGATTGCAACTCTCTGTTCCATCATGGTCTCCTCATCCAAGCCGTTCTTCGGCCCTGGTTTCTACATCGCCATTCCGCCGTCAACGCGTACGACCTCGCCCGTAATGTAGGCAGCCGCATCGCTCGCCAAAAAGCGCACCACGCCGGCCACTTCCTCGGGGCGCGCCATGCGCTTTAGGGGAATCTGCTCCTCGGTTGCCGCGCGAACCTTCTCCGAGAGCTTTGCCGTCATTTCCGTCTCGACAAACCCGGGGGCAACCGCGTTCACTCGTACGCCGCGGGGCGCAAGCTCGCGCGCCACCGCCTTGGTCAGGCCGATCACGCCCGCCTTGGAGGCAGCGTAGTTGGCTTGCCCGGCATTGCCCATCAGGCCCACGACCGAGCTCATGTTGACGACGCAGCCGCCGCGTTGGCGCATAAAGGTCTTGGTGAGGGCGCGCGTCGTGTTAAACGTTCCTTTAAGATTGACATCGAGCACGCGATCGAAGGCGTCATCGCCCATGCGCATGAGCAGGCCATCGCGGGTGATGCCAGCGTTGTTGACGAGCGCCCAAATGGAGCCAAAGTCGTTGAGGACCGCTTCCACGCACGCGTTGACGGCAGCGGGGTCGGCCACGTCGCATTGATATGCGCGTGCCGCGGCGCCAGCCGCCTCGCAGGCTTCGCACGTCTCGCGCGCCGCATCGACACTGCCGGCATAGACGACAGCGATATCAAAGCCGTCCTCCGCCAGACCGACAGCGCAGGCGCGGCCGATACCACGCGAGCCACCCGTGACCAGTGCCGCGCGACGTGAGTCGTTGCGCTCGAGCGTGCCGTTGTTCAAGTTGCCCATGTCATTCCTTTCGGGTTACAGCCCTGTGGACTATGCGAGCTCGTCGGCAATAGCCGCGACCTGCTCGGCCGTTTCGCACGAATACACGCAAACGTCGCTCAACGTACGCTTGACCAGGCCGGACAGCGTTTTGCCGGGGCCGACCTCAATAAACGTGTCGATGCCTTGATCCTGCAGAGCATGCAGCGTGTCGACCCAGCGCACGGCATGGCTCACCTGGTTGGCCAGCACCTCCGATGCCGTCTGCGGGTCGGCCGGATAGGGCGCCGCTGTCATATTTGCCATGACCGGAATCAGCAGCGGAGACGGCGCGTGGTCGGCTTGGATATACGTCGCCAGCCCCTCAGTCGCCTCGGCCATATAGGGGCTATGGAATGCACCCGACACCGCGACTTTCATAGCGCGACCGCCAGCCTCTTTTACTAGGACGTCAAGCTCCTGCAGTGCCTCGGACGCTCCGGCCACAACCGTCTGCTGCGGACTGTTGTAGTTGACCGGCCAGCAGTCCTCGCCGGCCTGTTTTGCCAGGCCCTCGACTTGCACCGCATCGAGCTTGATGACGGCACGCATGCCGCCCGGATGGCGCTCGGCCGCCGTGGCCATCAATGCCGCGCGCTCACACACGAGCTCAAAACCCGCTCGCGTATCGAATGCCCCCGCAAAGGTGAGTGCAGCGACCTCGCCCAGCGAGAATCCCGCACAGGCGGCAGGCACCACGCCGCGCTCGCGCAGGGCGACGGCGACAGCCAGGTCGTGCACGAACACGCAAGGCTGCGTGTTCTCGGTCTGCGAGAGCTCCTCCTTGGAGGCGCTCCGGCACTGCTCGCTCGTCCCCGGGCGCACCTCGTCGGCAATGGCGAACACCTCGGCGGCCGCCGGCGATGCCTCGATCAGGTCGACGCCCATCGCGGGGTGTTGGGCACCCTGGCCGGCAAACAGAAACGCTACGCTACCCATGCGGACGCACCCTTCAGGACATGCTCGGCGCCGTCGACCAGATCGTCGACGATTTCGCGTGCGCTCTGGCGTTCGTTGACCATGCCGGCAATCTGTCCGCACAAATACGAACCCTCTTCGTAATTACCGTCCTTTGCGGCTTTACGAAGCGCGCCCGTGCCCATGGCCCCGAGCTCCTCGGGGCTTGCGCCCGCCGCCTCGTTCTTGGCATACGCGTTGGTGAAGGGGCTCTTGAGGGCGCGCACCGGATGTCCCGTCGAGCGACCGGTCGCACGCGTCGAAGTGTCGTTGGCCTTCAGGACCATCTCTTTGTACTGCTCCGAGACGGTGCACTCGTCTGCGACCAGAAAGCGCGTACCCACTTGCACGCCTTCGGCGCCCAGCATAAAGGCGGCCGCCACGCCGCGGCCGTCGGCAATACCGCCGGCGGCCACAACGGGAATGTCGACCGCATCGACGACCTGCGGCACCAGTGCCATCGTCGAGGTCTCGCCAATATGGCCGCCCGATTCGGTGCCCTCGGCAACCACGGCGGTGGCCCCACGACGCGCCACGAGGCGCGCCAGCGCCACCGAGGCAACGACCGGGATGACCTTGATGCCCGCCTCGTTCCACGCCTCCATGTACTTGGCGGGATTGCCGGCGCCCGTCACGACGACCGGCACTCGCTCGTCAATCACGACCTGCGCGACCTCGTCGGCAAACGGGCTCATGAGCATGACGTTGACGCCAAAGGGCTTATCCGTCCTGGCGCGCAGCTCATGAATCTGGTCGCGAAGCCAGTTGGCATCGGCATTCATAGCCGCGATGATGCCTAAGCCACCCGCCTCGGACACTGCGGACGCCAGCGAGGCATCGGCAATCCAGGCCATACCGCCCTGGAACACGGGCTTTTCGATGCCGAGCAGATCGCAGAGAGGAGTCTTGAGCATCTCTACTTCTCCAATGCCGCCTCGACCGTATCGGCGAACTCGCCGACCGTCTTGGGGTTCTCCTCGGTATCGAGCTGAATGCCAAACTCGTCCTCGACGGCGACGAGGATCTCGACGGTACCCAGACTGTCGAGACCAATCTCCTCGAGCGTGGACTCGGGCTTCATCTCGACATCGTCAAGACCGGCGGTCTCGCGGATAACGTCGCAAACGCGCTCGAAGGTCTTCTGATCTGCCATGGTAGTTCTCCTTTGGTTGTGCCCTAGGGGCGTTTTTTCCTATGTGCGACTACTTCCAACGAAGCAGATAGCCACCTATATCCAGGCCGGCGCCAAATCCAACGAGGGCGATGGTGTCGCCTGCATTCAGTGCGTCGGTACTTGCCAGCCGGTCGAGGGCAAGCGGAATGCATGCGCTCGAAATGTTGCCGGTCTCGCGCAACGTGCGAACCACGCGCTCGTCCGGCACGCCCAGGCGCTTGACAGCCTGGCTCAGGATTCGTTCGTTAGCTTGATGGAATACAAAATGGTCGATGTCTTCGACCGAAATGCCCGCATCGCTCGCAAGCTTATGGACCGTGTCGCAGATGGCGTTGACGCCGAACTTGAACACACGGCGGCCATTCATGGACAGCACGCTCGCGCTATCTGCGGAAGCCTTAAACGGCGAGGTGCCGACCAGACCGGGAACGCGCAACGTCTCGACGTCGGGCGCCGTCGAAAGCTCAACGGCAAGGGGGCTGTCTCCCCCAGCCCCAATCACTGCGGCGCCTGCCCCATCGCCAAAGAGCACGCAGGTGGCACGGTCGGTCCAGTCGAGCGCGCGCGTCATCTGCTCGGCAGCAACGACGAGCACGCGCTCGGCACGGCCGCGGGCGATATAGCCCTCGGCGACATCGAGCGCAAATACGAAGCCGGCGCAGGCCGCCGAGACATCGAAGGCAGGGCACGTCGCGCCTAGTCGCTCGGCAACGGCACACGCCTCGGCGGGAACAAGGTGGTCACCCGTCGTCGTCGAGCAGACGATCAGATCCAGCTGACTCGCGTCGATTCCGGACACCTGGAGTGCCCGCTCGCTCGCCGCTACGGCAAGGTCGTCAAGTGACTCGGTGGTGCAGACGTGGCGGCTCTTGATGCCTGTGCGGGTAAAAATCCACTCATCCGAGGTATCGAGGAACTCAGACAGCTCGTCATTGGAAACACTGCGTTCAGGAAGCGCCGAGCCTGTTCCAAGAATCGTGAAACCCATCACTAACCTCCTTTGAGTTGTTGACGTGTTTACACCGACCAAGAGAGGATAGCGCATTTTAGTCGTTGTTGACGTGTTAACATTAAATTGTCCAAATGCGACAAAGGCTTCACATTGTGTCTATCTCTCGACACCATTGCGCGATTGCCTTATTAACTTAGGAGGTAGCAGCCGTTATGGATGCCAAATTAACGATAGTCGACGTAACCGGATCGACCAACGATGACCTGCTCGAAGCAGGAAAACAGGGAGCGCCACACGGCACAGGACTTGCCGCCCGGGCTCAAACAGCAGGACGCGGCCGGCGCGGGCACAAGTGGGACTCAACCGTCGGCAACTTATTGCTTTCGATTGTCCTGCGCCCATGCGTTAATCCTGCAAAGTTCTCTGGTCTTGCCGCCGTCAGCGGCCTAGCGGTGCTCGAGGCGCTCGAAAAGCAGGGTCTTGCAAACGAGATTGGCCTCAAATGGCCCAACGACCTGGTCGCGCGTGGACGCAAACTCGGCGGCATTCTGGTCGAGGCCGCACGCGATAACGAAGGCAAACCTTTCGCCGTCTGCGGCATTGGCGTCAATGTGAACTATGCGCCCCAAGAGGTGCCCGATGGCGGCCTGCCGGCAATCGGTCTCTCGGATCTCAACGAGAACGTTCCCGCCGTCGATGTGCTACTCAAGGAGGTCTATCACACCGTCGTAAACGCTGTGGACGCGTGGGCTGATCTACTCAATGCCATGGAAGAAAACACCGGACCGCTCGCGCCCGTCCACGGCGAATATGTCGCTCACCTCAATTGGATTGGGGAGCACGTTATCGCCCGCTCCCCCGCTGGAGACGAGCAGGCGCGAGGCATCTTTAAAACGATCGATGGCTTTGGTCGCGCGTGTATCGAAACGGAAGGCGGTTTGCGATCCTTCCATTTTGAGGAGGCATCGCTGCGTCCCGCGAGCGAATAGGGCGCCACAGCCAGCCGCTCGGCAGCCTTATCCGGCGGTCCAATCCCATCATGCTAAACAAAAGGGCCCCGCTACCGTAACGGCAGCGGGGCCCTTTAAGCTATGAGCGATATCGCTTAGAGCTTGATGTCGATGTCGACGCCAGCGGGGAGGTCGAGACGCATGAGCGAATCAACGGTGCCCGAGGTGGGGTCGAGGATGTCGATGAGGCGCTTGTGGGTGCGCATCTCGAACTGCTCACGGGAGTCCTTGTTCACGTGCGGCGAGCGGATAACCGTGTACAGGTTGCGCTCGGTGGGCAGGGGGACAGGACCGGAAACGCGAGCGCCGGTCTTCTGAGCGGTCTCGACGATGAGCTTCGCGGACTGATCGACGACCTCGTGATCATAGCCCTTGAGGCGAATGCGGATCTTCTGGGTAGCCAACTTAAACCTCCAAAGAGTGCGAGAGATGTTCTCGCAGGATTACGTAACAGGGAGCTCGAACTTAGGCGTTCTTGCTCATGACCTCGTCCACGATGGACTTGGGCGCGGGCTCATAAGAGTCGAACTGCATCGTGTAGGATGCACGGCCCTGGGTCTGGGAGCGAAGGTCGGTAGCGTAACCGAACATCTCGCCCAGCGGCACCTTGGCACGGATGAGCTTGCTGTTCTTGCGATCCTCCATGCCCTCGATCTTGCCGCGGCGACCGGAGAGGTTGCCCATAACGTCGCCCATGTACTGCTCGGGGGTCTCGACCTCGACAGCCATGATCGGCTCGAGCAGCTGCGGATCGGACTTCTTGAGGGCGTCCTTGATAGCCATGGAACCGGCGATCTTGAAGGCGGCCTCGGAGGAGTCGACCTCGTGGTAAGAACCGTCGAACAGGGTGACCTTAACGTCGAGGACCGGGAAGCCGGCGATAACACCGGTGTTCAGGGCCTCCTGGATGCCCTTGTCGATGGACGGGATGTACTCCTTGGGCACGACGCCGCCGACGATAGCGTTGACGAACTCGTAGCCGAAGCCCTCCTCCATCTTCTCGAGCTTGATGACGGCGTGGCCGTACTGACCGCGACCGCCGGACTGACGGACGAACTTGCCCTCAGCCTTCTCGACGTCGTGACCAGCGGTCTCGCGGTAGGCAACCTGGGGCTTACCAACGTTAGCGTCAACCTTGAACTCACGGAGCAGACGGTCGACGATGATCTCGAGGTGCAGCTCGCCCATGCCGGCGATGATGGTCTGGCCGGTCTCGTGGTTGGTGGACACCTGGAAGGTCGGGTCCTCCTCGGCGAGCTTGGTCAGAGCCAGGGACATCTTGTCCTGCTCGGCCTTGGTCTTGGGCTCGATGGCAACGTCGATAACGGGCTTAGCGAACTCGATCTTCTCGAGGACGATCTCCTTGCCCTCGGCGCACAGGGTGTCACCGGTGGTGGAGTTCTTGAAGCCGACGCAAGCGACGATGTCGCCGGCGGCAGCGTCGTCACGGTCGATACGCTCGGCGGCGTTCATCTCGAGGATGCGGCCGAGGCGCTCACGCTGACCGTTGGAAGCGTTGACAACGTAGGAGCCGGACTCGGCGCGGCCGGAGTAAACGCGGACGTAGGTGAGCTTACCGACGAACGGGTCGGTCATGATCTTGAAGACCAGGCCGGAGAAGGGCTCGTCGAAGGAAGGATGACGCTGGATCTCCTCGCCGGTGTCCGGATCGGTACCGGTGACGGCCTCAACGTCGAGCGGGCTGGGCAGGTAGTCGACGACAGCGTCGAGCAGCTCCTGAACGCCCTTGTTCTTGTAGGCGGAACCCACGAAGACGAGGTTGAGCTCGTTGGCCAGAACGCCCTTGCGCAGAGCAGCCTTGAGCTCCTCGACGGTGAAGTCCTCCTCCATGAGGATCTTCTCCATGAGCTCGTCGTCAAAGCTGGCAGCAGCGTCAAGGAGCTCCTCGCGCTTGGTGGCAGCGATGTCGGCAAACTCAGCCGGGATCTCGTCCATCGGCTCGGGGTAGGTCATACCCTTCTCGTCGGCCTTGAAGTCCCATGCAGTCATGGTGACCAGGTCGATGACGCCCCAGAAGTTGTCCTCGGCGCCCATCGGGACCTGAGCGGCCACGGCGTTAGCGTCGAGACGATCCTTCATGGTCTCGATAGCGTTGAAGAAGTCAGCACCCACGCGGTCATACTTGTTGATGAAGGCGATGCGGGGGACGTTGAAGGTGGAAGCCTGACGCCAAACGGTCTCAGACTGGGGCTGAACGCCGGCAACGGCGTCGAAGACGGCGACAGCGCCATCGAGGACGCGCAGGCAGCGCTCGACCTCGGCGGTGAAGTCAACGTGGCCCGGGGTGTCGATGATCTGGATGCGGTAGTCCTTACCGTCCTTGTTCCAGAAGCACGTGGTAGCAGCGGAGGTAATGGTTACGCCGCGCTCCTGCTCCTGAACCATCCAGTCCATGGTGGCAGCGCCCTCATGGACCTCACCGATCTTGTGGGTCTTACCGGTGTAGTAAAGAATACGCTCGGTCGTGGTGGTCTTACCGGCATCGATGTGGGCCATGATGCCGATGTTACGGGTATCGGAAAGCTTGTACTTAGGCTTAGCCATGTTAGTTCCTTACCTTAACTTACCAACGATAGTGAGAGAACGCGCGGTTGGCCTCGGCCATCTTGAAGACGTCCTCACGCTTCTTGACGGAAGCGCCCAGGCCGTTGGAAGCGTCGAGGATCTCGTTGGCGAGACGCTCGGCCATGGTCTTCTCCTTGCGAGCGCGGGAGAAGTTGACGATCCAGCGAATGCCCAGAGCGGTGGAACGACGGGAGTTGACCTCCATCGGGACCTGATAGGTAGCGCCACCGACACGCTTGGGCTTAACCTCGAGCGTGGGCTTGACGTTGTCCATAGCCTTCTTGAAGGTAGCGAGAGCGTCGCCACCCTCGGACTTCTCGGCAACGATCTCGAAAGCGGTGTAAACGATGCGCTCAGCGGTGGCCTTCTTGCCGTCAAGAAGGACCTTGTTGATGAGCTGAGTCACCAGGCGGTTGTTGTAAACGGCGTCAGGCTGAACCTCACGACGATTAGCTGCTGCACGACGCGGCATGTGAAATCTCCTTAAGTGTCTACCGTGCGGCGCTTAGGCGGCACACGGCGAAAGTATCAAAACGTTATCTGGCTTATTTAGCCTTGGGGCGCTTAGCACCGTACTTGGAACGGGCCTGCATACGGTTCTGGACCGGAGCAGCGTCGTAGGCGCCACGGATGACGTGATAACGGACACCAGGGAGGTCACGGACACGACCGCCACGGACGAGCACGATGGAGTGCTCCTGCAGGTTGTGGCCCTCACCCGGGATGTAAGCAGTAACTTCGATGCCGTTGACGAGGCGAACACGGGCAACCTTACGAAGAGCCGAGTTCGGCTTCTTGGGGCTCGTGGTGAAGACGCGGGTGCACACGCCGCGCTTCTGGGAGTTGTGCTGCAGAGCAGCGTTCTTGGACTTCTTGGGCACGGAACGACGGCCCTGGCGAACCAGCTGGTTAATAGTAGGCAAAGCGTACTCCTTCTCGAATGATTCCAGCTTTCTGTAAAGTGCAACGGCTTGAATCGAGGGGTCAGCATCCCCCTACGAAACACGCAGTTCGATAGGATACGTGGCGTTAGCTGTGCCGTCAACAGACCACGCCGCCGGGCGTATCCCAAAATGAGCATATTTCCGCAAAGCCTACACAAAAGGAATCCCCTTCGGTGCGCGGGGGCGGATTCCCGGTCCGGGCGGCCCGCTGTTTAAGTTTGCTGCTCTACAGTCCTGCGCAAGACGGAAAGCACATTAAGTGCTTTCCTTTGCGTGCGGAACTCGCGACAAACTTAAACAGCGGGCCGCCCGGACCGGGAATCCGACGTGCTCGTCGGGGCAACGTTCCCTGCCAAAAAGGGACAGGTTTATTTTGGTCGGTTTTATCTGGGGAAACGTCGCGCTCCAGCGGTAATCTGCTCTCATCTGTCGCATGGAAATCGGCGGCGTTTCCATTTAACGCAAAAGAGGCCGCTTCCCCTAGTAGGAAGCGGCCCCAAATCTTACAAATAGACGATGGTAAAGGGTACTTCTGTTTCGGTCTCTCCTGTTGACGTGCACCTCGTGCCCTCAAGCGTTACTGAGACCACTTGGTCGACATCAATCAACTTCGTTGGCACCCAGATGTTCTCTCCGCTATTGCGCGCATAAGAAAAATATAGGTTGAACACCCCTGCGTCGTCATCTTCGATAGTCTGCTCCGATCCATCCTTGTAGCTGACGGTCAGCTTATTATCAACTGCTTCATAGCCCAGATCATCGATGTGCGTCTGGATGGAAAACGGGCTAATCTCAAGAGTCGAGTCATCGGAGCGGAGTTCCTTTGTATCGACGTACGCTCCAACGCTAAACTCGGGCGTCGATGCCTCGAACGGCTTCGCATCCTCGCCTTCGCCCTCGGTCCACGAGATATTCCAGGTGACCGCATGTTGAAAACCTCGCTCGCGATCCATAGAAGCAAAGTACATCGTGCCATTAATGACAGTATCGCTTGATGTGTCCTTATCAATGGTGCAGCGTGTGTCAGCCCATTCCTCGCCGAACTTCATATCGGGCGTGCCGATGCCCTGTTCTTCTTCACCATAAAGAACAAGTTCGCCGATCTCTGCTGCCGGCTTGTAGCAGTTAACTCCATTTGGATTGGACAACGTAAACGTTACGGCGCCGCAGCCGTTTTGATCGATAGCCATCTCATGGATATCGAGCGTATAACCGTTACCCTCGACGGACAGATTAACCTTCTGGACTGCACCCTCCAGGCTTTGGGGCGCGATGCCATCACCAAACTCTCTGGTGTAGGTGTATTTAGTCCCCGATGAGCCACCGTTGGTCCAGGTAATGGAATCCCCATTGCCGTGGTTTCCCCAGGCTGAGGCAAAATAGCCGGAATTGACAACGGCGTAGGCGACCCCTCCGGTCGCCAGCACTCCGGCAAGGCATCCGATCACGGCAACATACAGAGGCTTCGCGTGACCCTTTCGGCGAAGCGGCTCACCAGCAGCGGCATAAAGAACACGGTCAGCAAGATCGCTATCGGCTTGGACGGACTCGAAGGCCTGCTTGATTTGATTGGATTTCACGGTCGCCCTCCTCTAGGATGAACTTGAGTTTCGATCTGCCGCGAGCTAAACGCGTTCGAACGGTCGCGGCTGGTACATGCAACAACTCGGCAATCTCTGAGGTCGAAAAGCCCAGATAGTAATAGAGCACGATGGGGACACGGAATCGCTCCGGAAGTCGCATAACGTCTGACAGGACCGCCTTGGTCTCATCCTGCGCCGCCGAAAGCGAATCGGCCAGGTTCTCAATATCCTCCACACGCCTCCATGGCTTTCGAAAGAGAGATTTGCATTCATTGATCGTGACCCGGATAAGTCATCGACGAAGATGTTCCCAGCTTTCAAATTGCGCATCGTTTTTGAGTAACTTCAGAAAGACGTCTTGAGCGACATCGTCGGCGTCGGCGCGATCACGCAGGTACGTCAACGCGATTCGAAACACGACATCCCTGTGATCTTCAACCGCCTGTCTAAAAGCTTGTTCTTCCATAATCACCTCCCGGTGATGCTGATGTTTCTTGCTGAGGCCCTCACCATAGATACGCTTTGACCGAACGGAATGTTTCAAATTCAAGCAGGAAAAACCTACCAAAATAAACCTGTCCCTTTTTGGCAGGTTTTCTTCAACAAAAAAGACCCGCTTCCCTGTTGGGAAACGGGTCTTTGGAAGGGCGGTTAACGTACTAGGAAATTACTCCTCGTCGTTGTCCTTGGCTTCTTCGGCGTCGTCGGTGTCCACGAGCTGGTTGAGCAGCTCGTCGAGGGAAGCCATGTCCTCGTTGATCGCGCCGTTGGCGGGAGCCTTCTTGTCGTCGATCGGGGCGCCCAGGAGCTCCTCGTCGGCGTCGGCGTGATGCGTCGGAGCGGAGGTACCCAGCAGGATATCGTCCGGACCGTCGGGGCTAAAGACCATCTGCAGCAGCTGCGAGAGGTCTTCCTCGTCGGCAACGTCGTCGTTGTTCTCGAGGATGTAGAGCAAGTCGTGGGCCTCGAGGCCGTCACGGAGCTCCTCGATCGCCTTGGCACCGATACCATCAATGCGTAGCAGATCCTCCTCGGACTTGCCGACCAGGTCGCCGACCGTCTCGATGCCGACCTCGCTGAACTTGTTGGTCCAGCGCTGCGACACGCCCAGGTCGTCGAACAGGTACAGGCGAGCCTTCTCGGCGGAGATGGTGTGGCCGTTGCGGGTGAACGAACCGTCAGCACCACCGAACTCGTCGTAGCCGGCCCAGTCGAGCTGCTGCGGGAGCTGCTCGTCCAGGTCCTTGAGCTCAACCGGAGCCCACTCGGGAAGCGACTTGGCGTTGGGCGAAGCCGGGCCATCGATGTCGACATAGCCGTCGGCCGTGCGATACGTCAGCTTGGCGTTGGCGTACGGCTTAAGGCCGGTACCAGCCGGGATCTTCTTACCGACGATGACGTTGGACTTAAGGTCGAGCAGGTGGTCGACCTTGCCCTCGATGGCAGCCTCGGTAAGGACGCCGGCGGTACGGATGAACGAAGCGCTCGACAGCCAGGAGTCGATGTTGGACGCGACCTTGAGCGTACCCAGGATGACGGGCTCGGCCACAGGAGCCTGACCGCCCAGACGGGCAACGCGCTCGACCTCGTCGGCGAACTCGTAGCGGTCGACGTACTGACCAAGCAGGTACTTAGAGTCACCGGGGTTGGTGATCTGAACGCGACGTAGCATCTGACGTGCGAGCACCTCGATGTGCTTGTCGTTCAGGTCGACACCCTGGCTGGTGTAGACGTCCTTGACGCTCTCGACGAAGGTGTGCATCGTCGACTCGATATCGGTCAGCTTGCGCAGGTTGCGGAAGTTGACGAAGCCCTTGGTGATCTGGTCGCCGGCGCGAACCTCGCAGCCGTCCTCGATCTCGGGCATAAAGCGCACCGAAGCGGGGACGCGACGCTCGTCGAGGACACGGGTGTGATCCTCGGAGTCGGTGAGCGTCAGCACGTACTCGGACTTCTCGGGCTTAATCGAGAGATGGCCGGAGTACGGAGCCAGCTCGGCCTCGCGACCCAGGATCTTCTCGTTGACGTTGCCGACGATATCGAACATACGGCTGACCGTAGGCAGACCCTGCGTAATATCGTCGACGCCAGCGACGCCGCCGGAGTGAATGGTACGCATCGTAAGCTGCGTACCGGGCTCGCCGATGGACTGGGCGGCAATAATGCCGACGGCAGTACCGATGGCGACCGGACGACGGGTGGAAAGATCCCAGCCGTAGCACTTCTGGCAGACGCCGTACTTGGAGCGGCAGGTGAGCAGCGCGCGAAGCTTGACCTTCTTGAGGCCCGCATCGACCATCTTCTGGATGTCGGCGACCTTCTCGATGTAGCCGTCCTGCTCAAAGAGCACGGTGCCATCGGGAGCGACGACGTCCTCAATGAAGCAACGGCCGACGAGGTCGGTGTTGAGGTCGGTGGTGCCGGGGATGATGAGGTTGTAGGTGACGCCCTCGTGCGTACCGCAGTCCTCCTCGCGGACGATGACGTCCTGGGCCACGTCGACCAGACGACGGGTCAGGTAACCAGAGTCCGAGGTGTGGGATGCGGTATCGACCAGGCCCTTACGGGCGCCGTAGGTCGAAATGAAGTACTCGAGCGGCAGCAGGCCCTCGCGGAAGTTCGCCTTAATGGGAAGGTCGATCGTCTCGCCGGACATGTCTGCCATCAGGCCACGCATGCCACCGAGCTGACGCAGCTGGGTCTTAGAACCACGGGCGCCGGAGTCGGCCATCATGTACAGCGGGTTCTCCTCGTCGAACATGTCGAGCATGAGCGCTGCGACCTTGTCGGTACAAGCGGTCCACTCGTTAACGACTTCGATGTGGCGCTCCGTCTCGTTGATGAAGCCCTCCTCGAAGTACTCGTTGATCTGGTCGACGTTGGCCTGGGCGCGATCGAGCAGCTCCTGCTTCTCGGCAGGGATGAGAGCGTCCCACACCGAGATGGTGAGGCCGGCGCGGGTAGCGTAGTGGAAGCCGGAGTACTTGATGGCGTCGAGGATCGGGCCGACCTTGGCCTCGGGGTAACGATCGCAGCAGTCCGCAACCAGCTTGGCCACGTCGCCCTTGACCATCTTGTAGTTCATGAACTCGTAGTCTTCGGGCAGGCACTGGCGGTTGAAGATGATGCGGCCGATAGAGGTCTCGAAACGCGCGGTCTTGTTGCCGGTGACGTCGTAGTCGACAAACTCGTTCTTGCCGTTCTTGACGCGGAAGATACGGGTGCCGTCCTCGTTGATGACGTTGGCGTCGGCAGCGGACACGCGGACCTGAATCTTAGCCTGCATGTCGACCTCGGAGCGGCAGTCATAGGCGTGCAGCGCGTCGTCGAAGCTGGCGAACACGTGGTTCTCGCCCGGCAGACCGTCGCGGACCTGGGTGAGGTAGTACACACCGATGATCATGTCCTGCGAGGGGATGTTGACCGGCTTGCCGGATGCCGGCGAGCGCAGGTTGTTCGCAGAGAGCATGAGCACGCGGGCCTCGGCCTGAGCCTGGCTGGACAGCGGCACGTGGACAGACATCTGGTCGCCGTCGAAGTCGGCGTTGAAGGGCGAGCAGACCAGCGGGTGCAGGTGGATAGCCTTGCCCTCGACCAGCACCGGCTCAAAGGCCTGGATGGATAGACGGTGCAGGGTCGGTGCACGGTTGAGCAGCACGACGCGGCCGTCGATGACCTCTTCGAGGATGTCCCACACAAAGGTGGCACCTCGGTCGATAGCGCGCTTGGCGCCCTTGATGTTCTCGACCTTGCCAAGCTCGACCAGGCGCTTCATGACGAAGGGCTTGAAGAGCTCCAGCGCCATGGTCTTGGGCAGACCGCACTGGTGCAGCAGCAGCTTGGGGTCGGTAACGATAACCGAACGGCCGGAGTAGTCAACACGCTTGCCCAGCAGGTTCTGACGGAAACGACCCTGCTTGCCCTTGAGGGCCTCGGCGAGCGACTTGAGCGGGCGACCGCCACGGCCAGAGACCGGGCGACCACGACGGCCGTTGTCGAACAGGGCGTCCACGGACTCCTGGAGCATGCGCTTCTCGTTGTTCACGATGATCGCAGGGGCGTCCAGGTCGAGCAGGCGCTTGAGTCGGTTGTTACGGTTGATCACGCGACGGTACAGGTCGTTGAGGTCGGACGCGGCGAAGCGGCCGCCGTCGAGCTGGACCATCGGGCGCAGATCGGGCGGAATGACCGGGATGACGTCCAGGATCATGTTCGCGGGGCTGTTGCCGCCCTTCAGGAAGGCGTCAACGACCTCGAGGCGCTTGACGGCCTTCTCGCGCTTCTGCTTCTGGGAGTCCTCGTCGGCGATGATGGCCTTGAGCTTCTCGGCCTCGGAGGGGAGGTCGATGGCAGCGAGCAGGTCGCGGACGGCCTCGGCACCCATACCACCCTTGAAGTACATGGAGTAGTAACGGGTCATCTCACGGAACAGCGGCTCATCGGAAATGAGGTCGCGCTCGGTGAGCTTCATGAAGGCGTTGAAGGCGTCCGTGCGGAGCTGCTTCTCGTCCTTGCACTCTTCCTCGATGTCGACGATGCCGGAGGCGATCTCCTCGGGGGTCAGCGGCTCCTCGTCGGAGAACTCGTCAAAGTTCTCGGGGTCGCCCTGCTCCTTGAGGGACTCGATCTGGCGGGCGCACTCGGCATCGATCTCTTCCAGATCGGCGGCGAGCTCCTCGCGCAGGTCGTCGGCGTCGGCCTCGCGAGCCTCGTAGTCAACCTCGGTGATGATGTAGCTGGCAAAGTACAGAACCTTCTCGAGGTCCTTGGACTTGATATCGAGCATACGGCTCATCGGGAAGCTCGTGGGGCTCTTGAAGTACCAGATGTGGGACACGGGAGCGGCGAGCTCGATGTGACCCATGCGGTCGCGACGCACCTTGGCCGAGGTGACCTCGACGCCGCAGCGCTCGCAGACGATGCCCTTAAAGCGGATGCCCTTGTACTTGCCGCAAGAGCACTCCCAGTCCTTGGCGGGACCGAAGATCTTCTCGCAGAACAGGCCGTCCTTCTCGGGCTTGAGGGTACGGTAATTGATGGTCTCCGGCTTCTTGACCTCACCGTGCGACCAGGAACGGATCTGGTCGGCGGAGGCAAGGGAGATCTTTACCGAGTCAAAATCAGTAGCTTCGAAATCTGCCACAGTCAACTACTCCTTATCAGTGGTCGTGGCGGCGACAGCCTCGGGTGCCTCGGCGGTCTCGGCATCCTCGGCCTCGACGTCGGCGTCAACGCCGGCGAGCGCAGCCAGGTCGTCGAGAGCAGAGGTCTCCTCGGCGGTCACAGGGGCGGAGGCGTCCTCGTCGGCATCGTGCATGGGCTCGATGTCCAGTGCGAGGGAACGGATCTCCTTGACGAGAACCTTGAAGGACTCGGGGATACCCGGAACCGGGACGTTCTCGCCCTTGACGATGGACTCGTAGGTCTTGACGCGGCCCACGGTATCGTCGGATTTGACGGTCAGGATCTCCTGCAGGACGTTGGAAGCACCGTATGCGTACAGTGCCCAAACTTCCATCTCGCCGAAGCGCTGGCCGCCGAACTGGGCCTTGCCGCCCAGGGGCTGCTGGGTAACCAGGCTGTAAGGGCCGGTCGAACGGGCGTGGATCTTGTCGTCGACCATGTGGCCGAGCTTGAGGATGTAGGACGTACCCACGGTAATGGGCTCGCGGAACTCCTCGCCGGTGCGGCCGTCGAACAGACGGGTCTTGCCGCGCTCGTCAAGCTGGGTGACGAACTCGGGACGCATGTGATCGCCAAAGGCAGCGGTGGCCTTGTTGAGCATGTTCTTGTTGGCACGACGAATGACCTCGGCGATCTCGTCCTCCTTGGCGCCGTCGAAGACGGGCGTGGCGGTGAAGAACGGACCGGGGACGTACTTGTCAGAGTCGGCCTGCTCGGTATCCCAACCGCAGGCAGCAGCCCAACCAAGGTGGCACTCGAGCAGCTGGCCGACGTTCATACGCGAAGGAACGCCCAGCGGGTTGAGGATAACGTCGATCGGGGTACCGTCAGCCATGTAGGGCATGTCCTCGACCGGCAGAACGTTACAGATAACACCCTTGTTGCCGTGGCGGCCGGCGATCTTATCGCCCTGCTGGATCTTACGACGCTGGGCGACGTAGACGCGCACCTGCTCATTGACGCCGGGGGCCAGGTCGTCGCCGTTCTCGCGGCTAAAGCGGACGACGTCGATGACGCGGCCGTAAGCGCCGTGAGGCATCTTAAGGGAGGTGTCGCGGACGTCGTGGGCCTTGGCACCGAAGATGGCGCGCAGGAGGCGCTCCTCGGCGGTCAGAGCACTCTCGCCCTTAGGCGTGACCTTGCCGACCAGGATGTCGCCAGGGCCGACCTCGGCGCCGATGCGGATGATGCCGTCCTCGTCGAGGTTGGCAAGCATGTCCTCGGAGAGGTTCGGGATCTCGCGGGTGATCTCCTCGGGGCCGAGCTTGGTGTCGCGGGCGTCGATCTCGTGACGGGTGATGTTGATGGTCGTCAGCAGGTCCTCGGCCACCAGGCGCTCGGACACGACGATACCGTCCTCGTAGTTGAAGCCTTCCCACGGCATGTATGCCACGGTGAGGTTCTGGCCCAGCGCGAGCTCGCCATGATCGGTCGAGGGACCGTCGGCCAGAGGCTCGCCCTGCTCAACGGTGTCACCGACGCGCACGAGCGGACGGTGGTTGATGCAGGTGGACTGGTTGGAGCGCTGGTACTTGGCTAGGTGATACTCGTCCATGCCGCCGGCATGCTTGACGATAATCTTGGCGGCGTCGGCAAAGATGACCTCGCCGGCGTTCTTGGCCAGGGTGACCTCGCCGGAGTCCAGAGCGGCGCGGCGCTCCATGCCGGTACCGACATAGGGAGCGGCGGGGTGAACCAGCGGCACGGCCTGACGCTGCATGTTAGCGCCCATCAGCGTACGCTTGGCGTCGTCGTGCTCGAGGAACGGGATCAGCGTGGCTGCGACGGAGAGCATCTGACGCGGCGAGACGTCCATGTAGTCGACGTCCTCGACGGGCACGTCGGCGGGAGCGCCGAAGGAGCCGTCGAAGTCGCGGGTACGGGCAATCACAGTGTGCGGACGGACGATCTTGCCCTCGGCATCGGTCGTGATGAACTCGTTGGTCTTGGGATCGAGCGGCGTGTTGGCCGGCGCGATGACGTGCTTCTCTTCCTCGTCAGCGGTCATCCAGTCGATCTGGTCGGTGGCAACGCCGTTCTCGACGCGACGGAACGGAGCCTCGATGAAGCCGTACTCGTTGACGCGGGCGTAGAGGGCGAGCGAGCCAATCAGGCCGATGTTGGGGCCTTCGGGGGTCTCGATCGGGCACATGCGGCTGTAGTGCGAGTTGTGAACGTCGCGGACGGCCGTCGGCACGTTGGTGCGGCGGCTGGAGCCGGACTTGTGGCCGGCAAGACCGCCAGGGCCGAGTGCGGACAGACGGCGCTTGTGAGTCAGACCGGTCAGGGGGTTCGCCTGGTCCATGAACTGCGAGAGCTGCGAGGAACCGAAGAACTCCTTGATGGAGGCCACGATCGGGCGGATGTTGATGAGCGACTGCGGGGTGATCTCGTCGATGTCCTGGGAGCTCATGCGCTCACGGACGACGCGCTCCATACGGCTCATGCCGATACGGAACTGGTTGGCGACGAGCTCGCCGACGGTACGGATGCGGCGGTTGCCAAAGTGGTCGATGTCGTCGACCTTGAAGCCCTGCTCGCCGGCAGCGAGGGACAGCAGGTAGCGCAGCGTCGCGACGATATCCTCGTCGGTGAGCACCGTGACCTCTTCCTCGGTGGTGAGGTTGAGCTTCTTGTTGACCTTGTAACGACCGACGCGGGCCAGATCGTAGCGCTGCGGGTTAAAGAGAAGGCCCTCGAGCAGACTGCGGGAAGCGTCCACGGTGGGAGGCTCGCCCGGGCGCAGGCGACGGTAGATCTCGATAAGGGCGTCCTCGCGGGTGAGGGCGGTGTCGCGCTCCAGGGTGCGCTTAATCACATCGGAGTTGCCGAGCAGCTCGATGATGTCATCGTTGGTGACGGCAATGCCAAGGGCGCGCAGGAACATCGTGGCGCTCTGCTTGCGCTTACGGTCGATGGAAACCATGAGCTGGTCGCGCTTGTCGACCTCAAACTCAAGCCAAGCACCGCGGGACGGGATGATCTGGGCCTTGTAGATCTGCTTGCCCGAATCCATCTCGGAGCTGTAGTACACGCCCGGGGAGCGGACGAGCTGCGAAACGACGATACGCTCGGTACCGTTGATGATGAAGGTGCCCTGATCGGTCATCATGGGGAAATCGCCCATGAAGACGAGCTGCTCCTTGATCTCGCCGGTCTCCTTGTTGGTGAGACGGACGTCGGTCAGAAGCGGAGCCTGATAGGTCATATCCTTCTCGCGGCACTCCTCGACGGTGTGCGCGGGGTCGCCGAACTGATGCTCGCCGAAGGTAACCTCGAGAACATGGTTCTGGCTCTGGATGGGGCTGGATTCCTTGAACGCCTCACGAAGGCCCTCGTCCTTAAAACGCTCAAAGGATTCCCTTTGAACAGAGATAAGGTTGGGGAGCTCCATGGCCTCCGGGATTTTCCCGAAGCTGACGCGCTTGCGCTCAGTGGCAGTGTATGCGTAGGTCACCAGGTTTTTCCTCCTTCACGGAAATGCTCGGTGGGTTGGCGAGGCATAGCTTCGCCAGTTATCGCAACCTAATAGTTTATCAGGTACCGACCGTTGGGCAAGAAAAGCCTTGACGCGATTGAGTTTTTGGAGTAGCAAAGTTTTTCGACAGAAAACACGCAGGTAGATGTATGTGTATCGAACATCTGTTCATATATTTTCTGTGAACAGAGAGCCAGCAATCGCAGCTCTTATAAAAAACGGGCGCGAACCGAGGTCCACGCCCGTAAATGTCGATGCCCGAAGGCTTACTTGCGCATCAATCCGCCGCGCTCGTCGATGGCGTCCCAGAAGGCATCGGCAAAGCGGGGGTCGCTTGCAGCCATGAGGGCGTTGGTGGCCATCCAGCCAGAGGGAGTGCCGGTGTCGTAGCCCGACAGCGGGTCGATGACGACCGCATACATGGCCTCACGGTCAAGCGAACGGGCCATGGCGTCGGTGAGCTGAATCTCGCCGCCCTTGCCGGCCTGCTGATCTGCCAGCAGGTCCATGACCAGCGGGCTCAGCAGGTAGCGACCGACAATGTACAGGTTGGACGGAGCCGCCTCGGGAGCGGGCTTCTCGACCAGACCGCCGATGCGCCAGACAGCGCCCGGCGCGGCATCGGCAACGTCCTCGGCGCCCTCGAGCGAACCGACGCGCTCGCCGGCGATAACGCCGTAGCGGCTGACTTCCTCGGGCGAACAAGCAGCGACGGCGATAACCGAAGCGCCACCGTGCTCCTTGGAAACGGCGAGCATCTTGTCGCAGATGTCGCGGTTAGGCACAACGTAGTCGCCCAGAAGAACCAGGAAGTTCTCCCCTGCCACGGCGTCGGCAGCAGAGCGGATAGCATGGCCGAGGCCCTTGGGCTCGTACTGATAACGGAAGTCGACCGGCATACCGCCAGCGTGGGCGACGGCATCGGCATAGGCGTTCTTGCCGCGCTCGCGCAGCAGGTTCTCGAGCGAGCGATCGGGCTGGAAGTAGTTCAGTAGCTCGGGCTTACCGGGAGAAGTAACGATGATGGCATCGTCGACCTCCTCGGGGTCGAGCGCCTCCTCAACGACATACTGGATGACCGGCTTGTCGAGAACCGGCAGCATCTCTTTGGGCGTGCACTTAGTGCCAGGCAGAAAACGCGTGCCAAGACCGGCGGCGGGGATGATTGCCTTCATGTTATTCAAAGATCCTTTCGCAGGCGCAAAAGCGCCCCATGCGTGCGGCGCACAGCCGCAGACCAAATTGCGATACCCAAGCATCTTACCGCTGGAACTATATGTCGCTACAAGGCAGAGACAATTCTTCAGCAGGTCAACGCAAATTATTGCTCGAATGGTGCAATTTTATTGCCCAACGGCAGGGCACCCGATACGACGCAAATCACAGAACATGGCAGTTTGAGCAACCGATGTCGAGGGACCGAAAAACAAAAAAGACGGGGCTCGCAATGCGAACCCCGTCTGCAAAGAAATCTGGCGAGAAAGCCTGATTACTTGAGGGTGACAGCAGCGCCAGCAGCCTCGAGCTTCTCCTTGGCAGCCTCGGCGTCCTCCTTCTTGGCACCCTCGAGAACAGCCTTGGGAGCTCCCTCGACGACCTCCTTGGCCTCCTTCAGACCAAGGTTGGTGAGCTCACGGACGGCCTTGATGACCTGGATCTTGTTGTCGCCGAAGCCCTCGAGCACGACGTCAAACTCGGTCTTCTCCTCGGCCTCAGCAGCGCCAGCAGCGGGAGCGGCGACAACAGCGGCAGGAGCAGCGGCGGAAACGCCGAAGGTGTCCTCGATAGCCTTAACGAGCTCGGAAGCCTCGAGAAGGGTCATTTCCTTAAGAGCATCGATGATCTCATCGGTGGTAAGCTTAGCCATTTCTAAGTCCTTTCGGTTTCCGTGCGGATGCACGGAGATCAGTTAAAACACGGCGCGAATGCGCCAGGGGTGCGGCGTTGCCGCCGCGGGTGAAAACAGCGACTAGACTGCCTTCTGCTCGGAGACCTGCTGGATCGAACGAGCGAGACCAGAGGAAACGCCGTTGACGCAGACAGCGATGTCGCGAGCGAAACCGGAGATGAGACCGGCGATCTGGCCGAGAAGCTGATCCTTGGTGGGCAGCTCGGCGATAGCCTTAACATCATCAGCGGAAACGGCCTTGCCGTCGGAGATACCGCCCTTGATCTCAAGGACGCCCTTGGACTTAGCGGAGAAGTCCTTAAGGGCCTTAGCGGCCTCGACCGGCTCGGTCTCGTAGAACACATAAGCGACGGGGCCGGCGAGAATCTCGTCGATCTCGGGCTGCTCCTGGTTCTTGAGGGCGATCTTGACCAGGTTGTTCTTGTAGACCTTCATCTCGGCGCCGCACTCGCGAAGCTGATGACGCAGCTCCTGAGCCTGCTTAACCGTCAGACCGTTGTAGTTGACGACGAACAGACCGGCGTTCTCGGCGATACGGGACTCGATCTCTGCAACCTTGTCGATTTTGTACTGCTGGGGCATGAATTACACCTCCTCAAATTCTTTCCGGGCACGGTCCGCCACAAGGACGTGACGGGGGCATGTCCAAAAAGAAAGCCCCCGCGCTGCATGAGCGACGGGGGCGAGAAGACATATCTACTCGACCACCTCGGCTGGCGGGAAGTCCCATTAAGCTCGCGGGTAAGACCCGTTTGCGCCGGCTGTCTCTGGCAGCGGATTCGTGCGTGAACCGAAAGTATTATGGCGGGGACCCCGGCGTCGGTCAACGGCAACCCTGGCTGCACACAATTCCACCATCTCGGTCGCGCCGCCAAAGGCCAGGCGCAAGCTTTTCGCTCGGTCAGGTCCTGGGCTCGCACGAAGAGCACATTTAGTGCTCTTCGGCTCGTGCGGAATCTACGAAAA